>JBBQSQ010000078.1:0-20279 GCA_038213745.1 Cytophagales bacterium | reverse complement strand
GCGCATCAAGGACGACCCGCGCTTCACGCTCACCATGCTGCACTACTTCATCAGCACGGGCATCAAGGACACGTCCTATTACTGGTCCGAGCTGAGCCGCTTCGTGCACAAGTACTGCGAGCTGCGCAAGGTGTGCCCCACGCTCAATTCCATCGACATTGGGGGCGGCCTGCCCATCCAAACCAGCATCCAGCCCGAGTACGACTACCCCTACATGGTGGCCGAAATTCTGCGCACCATCCAGCGCATCTGCGCCGAAGAAGGCGTGCCCGAGCCGAATATTTTCACCGAGTTCGGCATCTTCACGGTGGGCGAAAGCGGGGCCACGATTTATAGCATTCTTGACGAAAAACTGCAGAACGACAAGGAGCTCTGGTACATGATTGACGGCTCGTTCATCACCAACCTGCCCGACACCTGGGCCCTGAACCAGCGCTTCATCATGCTGGCCCTCAACGGCTGGCAGAAGTCGTACAAGAAAATCCAGCTCGGCGGCCTCACCTGCGATTCGCAGGACTACTACAACTCCGAGAAGCACATCTACCAGACCTTCCTGCCCGAACGCAAGCCGGCCGATGCGCAGCCGCTCTACGTCGGCTTCTTCCACACCGGTGCCTACCAGGAGAGCCTCAGCGGCTACGGCGGCATCAAGCACTGCCTTATCCCCGCCCCCCAGCACATTATTCTGGAACGCGCCGAAGATGGCACGCTCACTGATTCGGTGTTTGCGCCCCAGCAGGAAGCCGCCAGCATGATGCGGATTCTCGGATACGAATAATTCAATTTCGGCGTTAGGGAATTGTAGCGAAATATTAGGCTGCCTGCTTATCTTTGAAGCCCAACCCCGCAACCCCTCACCCGTTTTTATATCATTATGAAAAAGTACGTTCTGCTCGCCGCCGGCTTCGCGGCCCTCTCCCTGGGTGCCTGCAACCGCCAAAAGTGCCCCGCCTACAGCAGCACCAAGGAAGCCAACCGCATTTCCTCGCCGATTACGGCCAGTGCGGCTACCCCGGCTGCGCGCCAGTAGTGCGTTCGGGTTTCAAGTAAAAAGGCCGGCTTCCCGCGTGGGAGGCCGGCTTTTTTAATCCGTCATGCCGAGCGCAGCCGAGGCCATCTCGCGTGCCGCAATAACTCAATCGCCTGATGGCCTTGATTACTGTCCCAAGCGAGATGCCTCGGCTGCGCTCGGCATGACGTTCAAAGAATCTTCTACGGCTTTTTGATTTGGTAGCGCCTGATTAGCCCCGTATCATCAGCCGCACCCGACCCAAAAACCGACACTTCGGTGTAAGCCGGAAACCGACGGTACAAGGTGAGACTGTCGCTACCCGCCGCCTTCACCACCGAATCGCCGACCTGAATGTATTGCTGCCCGGCGGTGGTGAGAACCAGCGCCTGGGTTTCGCCGGTAGCCAGCTTCACCTTTTGAATACCTCGGGAATTGGACAGGATTTTCTCCACGCGGCCAGCTAGCAGCAGGGCTTTGTAGCGTTCAATTTCGCGCTTGCTGTTGGCCGTGGTGTTAAAATAAAAAATCAGCTGCCCGATGATGACGCATACCATCAAAAACACGGTGTTGCGGTTTTTGGCTATCCAACCCGGCTTTTCTTCCTTGCTCATTGGCCTAAGATAAGCGCCGTGGCCGCCCGCAGGTCCGCAACGTGGGGCGCAAAACCAGTTTCCTCCTCCCCCACCAGAATGCCGCGCACGCCAATCTTGGCCCCGGCTTCCATGTCGCGGAGCCGGTCGCCTACTATCCAGCACTGCGTGACGTCGAGGTTGAAGCGGGCTACAGCTTTTTCTAACATCCCGGAGCCGGGCTTGCGCAAGATGGAGTCGCTCACGCTGGGATGAGCATCGCTGAAATAGAGCGCGTCGATGATGCCGCCGCAGGCGCTTTGCAGCTTGGCGTGACAAGCCCGCACCTCGGCGGCGGTGTAGAGCTTCTTGGCGATGCCGGCCTGGTTGGTGACTACTACCAAGTGGTAGCCGGCGACTTTGAGGCGAGCCAGGCTTTCGGGTACGCCGGGGCAAATGATGAATTTTCCGGGCTCCCAGACGTAGGTGCCAATTTCCTCGTTCAGCACGCCGTCACGGTCCAGAAAAACGGCTTTGTTTTTTGTTGACATGATAACAAAGGAAGCAGCGCGAACTTTGTAGTTCGCGTTCCCGCCCCGACTGGCCCATTCCAAACAGTGCGGAGGACGCGAACTAAAAGTTCGCGCTACATGAAAATTGCGATTATCGGCGGCGGCATCAGCGGCCTCACCCTGGCCTGGTACCTGCAAAAAAGCGGCGTGGCCTACGACCTCTTCGAGGCCGACGCCCGCCCCGGCGGCAACCTGCGCAGCTGGGCCACGCCCGAAGGCTACCTGCTCGAAACCGGCCCCAACTCCCTGCAGCTAAGCCCCGAGCTGGAACTGCTCTTGGCCGACCTCAACCTCACCGACCAGGTTCAAGAGGCCGCCGCCGTGAGCCAGCAGCGCTACGTGTTGCGCGCCGGCCGCTACCAGGTGCTACCCGGCTCGCCCCCGGCCCTGCTCACCAACGGCTTTTTCAGCCTGAAGGCGAAGTGGCAGCTGCTGAAAGAATTCCGCCAGCCCGCCGCCCCCATTGACCCCACCGAAACCGTGGCGCACTTTTTCCGCCGCCGCTTCGGCCCCGAAATTCTGGATTACGCCGTCAATCCTTTCATGGCCGGCATCTACGCCGGCGACCCGGAACAGCTGCTCATCAACAAGACCTTTCCGCAGCTCACGGCGCTGGAGCAGCAGCACGGCTCGGTGCTGCGCGGGCTGATGAAGGGCGGCAAGGGCGCGGGCCGCCGCCGCATCATCACCCTCAACGGCGGCATCCAAACCATTACCGACACGCTGGCGGCCAAGCTCACCAACTACCAGCCCGGTACGGCCGTCACGGCCCTTTCCCGCGCCACCGATGGCACCTACCAGCTGGAGCTAACGGGGCCGCAGGGCCTGGAGGCCGCGCCCGGCTACACCCACCTGGCGCTGGCGCTGCCCACCTACGCCGCCGCGCCGCTGCTGGAACCCTTGTTTCCGCAAGCCGCCGCCGCACTGGCCGCGGTGCACTATCCGCCAATGACGGCCGTGTTCTCGGCCTACGACCGGGCCGCCGTAACTCACCCGCTCAACGGTTTCGGGGCGCTGCATCCCAAGGTGGAAGGCAGCTACGCGGCCGGCTCCATCTGGACCAGCAGCATCTATCCGCAGCGGGTGCCGGCCGGGCAGGTGCTCTTCACCACCTTCGTGGGCGGGGCGCAGTACGCGGACGCCGCCAGCCAGCCGGAAGCGGCGCAGCAAGCCGCTGTCCACGCCGAATTGAGCAAGTTCTACGGCATCACCGGCGCACCGCGTTGGCAGGGGCGCTACGCGTGGCCGCGCAGCATTCCGCAGTTCGACCAACAGATAATGGGTGCCCATGCGGCCGCCGATACCTTGGCGGCCGATAATATCCTGGCCGTGGCCAACTGGCGCGCCGGCGTGAGCGTGCCCGATTGCATTCGCCACGCCCAACGCACAGCGGAAGCACTGCGCTTAATGAAGAATGAGGAATGAAGAATGAGCAACGGTCGAGGATGCACTAAGCTCACAATTCCTCATCATTCATTCCTCATTCCTCATTAAGCGCAGCGTCTAGTGCAGCTTCGGGCCCTAAAACCTTATCTTTGGGGCCAATTTCTAGTCCATGAGCGAAGGCCTCGTCCTGATTCCGACCTACAACGAGCGCGAAAATGCGGAACTGATTATCCGCAAGGTGATGTCGTTGGCGCGGGCTTTTGATGTGCTGATTATCGACGACGGCTCGCCCGATGGCACGGCGGCCATTGTGCGGGGGCTGCAAGGGGAGTTTCCAGGTCGCTTGTTTCTGGAGGAGCGCAAGGGCAAGCAAGGCTTGGGCACCGCCTATTTGCACGGCTTCCGCTGGGCGCTGGCCCACGGCTACGCCTACGTATTTGAGATGGACGCCGACTTCTCGCACAACCCCGAGGACCTGCTGCGCCTGTACGACGCCTGCGCCGTGGACGGCTACGACCTGGCCATCGGCTCGCGCTACATTCAGGGCGTGAACGTGGTGAACTGGCCCATGTCGCGGGTGCTGATGTCGTATTTCGCCTCCTGGTACGTGCGCCTGGTAACCGGTATGCCCATCAGCGACGCTACGGCGGGCTTCAAGTGCTACACGGCGCGCGTGTTGCGGGCCATTGATTTGGTCAACATCCACTTCGTGGGCTACGCCTTTCAGATTGAGATGAAGTGGCTGACTTACCAGCTGGGCTTTCGGATTAAGGAAGTGCCCATCATCTTCACCGACCGCACGCGCGGCACGTCCAAAATGTCGAAGGGCATTGTGCAGGAGGCCTTTTTTGGCGTGCTGCAAATGAAGGCCAGCAGTTGGCTCCACCCGTTGAAGCGGGTGGCGGGCCACTAGCGAAGCGCAGGCCGGCAGTTTGTGTAGCAAAACCTGCGGTTTGTATAGCCGCGGCTTGGGCTGGCAATCAGATATTTGTGGGGCCGTGGTTGTTGCAGTCAGCACAACCGTAAACCCTTCAAAATGCCCGTTTATGAGCCTTACCGCTTTTCGAACCCTTGGCCGCTCCGGCCTGATTGTCAGCCCGCTCGCCCTCGGCACCATGACATTTGGCACGCCGCGCTGGGGCTCCCCCGACGACGTTTCCGAAGCCATATTCAACGCGTACGTGGCGGCCGGCGGCAATTTTATTGATACGGCCGATGTGTACGCCGGCGGGCGCAGCGAAGAGCTGGTGGGCAGCTACGTTGCCGGCCGCCGCTTGCGCGACCACGTGGTGCTCGCCACCAAGTTTGGTTTCAATGCCGGGCCGGGCAACCCCAACGCGGGCGGCAACGGCCGCAAAAACATCCACCGGGCGCTCGACGGCTCGCTGCGCCGGCTCCAAACCGACTACGTGGACCTGTATTGGCTGCACGCCTGGGACGTGGTGACGCCCGCCGAAGAAGTGCTGCAAACCCTCGGCGACCTGGTGCGGGCCGGCAAAATCCGCTACTTCGGCTTCTCCGACATGCCCGCCTGGTACACCGCCAAAGCCGCCACGCTGGCCGCGGCGCACGGCACGCCGGGCCCCATTGCCATGCAGCTGGCGTATTCGTTGGTGGAGCGCAACATCGAGCGGGAATACGTGCCCCTGGCCCGGGAATGCGGCTTGGGCATCACGCCGTGGAGCCCGCTGGCGGCCGGCTTCCTGGCCGGCAAGTACCAGCGCGACGCGGCCGGGGCCACCGGCGAGGGCCGGCTCACCGGTCCCAATCCGTTCGGCAACACGTTGTTTACGGACCGCAACTGGCGCGTGCTGGAGGCGCTGCGCACCGTGGCCGTGCAGGCCGAGCGCCCGCTGGCGCAGGTGGCGCTGGCCTGGGTGTTGGCGCAACCCGGCATGAGCGCGCCCATTGTGGGAGCCAGCCAGGTGGCGCAGCTGCACGATAACCTGGCGGCGCTGGACATTCAGCTAAGCGCCGAGCACCTGCGGGCCCTGGACGAGGCCAGTGCGTTGGAAGCCGTGTTTCCCTACCCCATCTTCGCGCCGGCGGTGAACCAGGGCATCTTCGGCGGCCACACCGTGCAGGGCTGGCAGTAGCGGCGTTTTGTGTTGCAGAAACGTGGGTTTGTGTAGTCCTGGGCCCAGGCAGCAGGAAGACCTTTGTAGCATAAACAATCACGCGCTATTTTCCTAAAAAACACAGCATGAGCACCATCAAAAAAGTAGCCTTGGGCAGCCAGGGCCTGGAAGTACCGGTAGAAGGCCTCGGCTGCATGGGCATGACCACCCTGGCCGGCATGAACGTGTACGGCGTGGCCGACGAAGCCGAAAGCCTGGCCACCATCCACCGGGCGCTCGAATTGGGCGTGAACCTGCTGGATACCGCCGATTTGTACGGCCCCATGCTCAACGAGCGGTTGGTGGGCAAGGCCATTGCCGGGCGGCGCGACCAATACCTCATCGCCGCCAAATTCGGCTATGAAATTGACGATAACGAGGCCCTGACCTGGAACATCAACGGCCAGCCCAGCTACGTACGCAAGGCATTTGAGCACTCGCTCCGCAACCTGGGCACCGACTATGTGGACTTGTATTACCTGCATCGCCTCGACCCCAATACGCCGATTGAAGACACCGTAGGCGCGATGAGCCGCCTCGTGGAAGAGGGCAAGGTGCGCTACATCGGCCTCTCGGAAGTATCTGCCGAGCAGCTGCGCCGGGCCCATGGCGTGCATCCCATCACGGCGCTGCAAACCGAGTATTCGCTCTTCGACCGGCGCGTGGAGGAGGAAGCCATCCTGCAAACGGCCCGGGAGCTGGGCATTGGCTTCGTGGCGTATTCGCCGCTGGGCCGGGGCTTTTTATCCGGCGACATTAAAACCCCCGACGACTTTGAGGCCACCGACATCCGCCGGATGCTGCCCCGCTACCAGGGCGAGAATTTCGCCAAAAACCTGGCGCTGGTGGAGAAAGTGAAAGCGCTGGCCGCGGCCAAGGGCGTATCGGCTTCGCAGCTGGCGCTGGCCTGGGTGCTGGCGCAAGGCGTGGTGGCCATTCCGGGTACCAAACGCCGCAAATACCTAGAGGAGAACGTGGCCGCCGCTAGCATTAAGCTGAGCCCGGCAGAGTTGGCCGAACTCGACGCCATAATGCCGGTGGGCAGCACGGCGGGGGCTGCATATTAGCAGGCTTCTGATTTTGGAGAGCTTGTAGGAGAAATTTTCAGCACGTCAATCAACCCATTGCCATGAAACTGCCGGCCACCGAAATCCGCGTGCTGAATACCGTGACGGATTACACCCGCTTATGCGGGCTACCGGCACCGGCGCACCCGCTGCTCACCATCATCGACCTGGAGCAGACGCGCAGTAATGTGCTGCCCGCCAACCTGCCCCCCCTGATGCAGCAGCTATACACGGTGTGGGTCAAAAAAAATCTCAAGGGCAAGGTGCATTACGGCCACCAATCCTACGATTTTGGGGAGGGCGTGATGGGTTTCCAGGCCCCCGGCCAAGTTTTTGCCATTGACGCGACACTGGATATTTCTGAAATCAGCGGCTGGATGGTGGTCTTCCATCCCGACTTGCTGCGCAAGTATCCGCTGGGTAATAAAATTGCCAGCTACGGCTTTTTTTCCTACGCCGTGCACGAGGCTCTGCACCTCTCCGGTCAGGAAGAGACGGCTTTGGATACCCTTTTGGCCACTATTCGGGCCGAGTACGAGCGGCCCATCGATGCTTTCAGCCAGGACGTACTGGTTTCACAGCTCGAAGTGTTGCTCAACTACGCCAACCGCTTCTACCACCGCCAGTTCCTGACCCGTCGCACCGCTGAGCACGACTTGCTCACGCGTTTCGAAGCGCAGCTGACTGCCTACTTCGCGCCGGACGGCGAGCTGCCGCTGCCCACTGTGCAGCACTTTGCCGATGCGCTCAACGTGTCGCCGGCCTACCTGAGCGACATGCTGCGCACCCTCACGGGCCAGAGCACCCAGCAGCACATTCACCACGCCCTGATTGAAAAAGCCAAGCGCCTATTGCTGACTACCTCCCTGACCATCAACGAAACGGCTTTCCAGCTGGGTTTTGAGTACCCGCAGTATTTCAGCCGGCTGTTTAAAAGCAAAACCGGCCTCACGCCGGCCGCTTTTCGGTTCTCGGCGCAGTAGCGGGCGCGCGGGCCCAACCAGCACCTGGGCCCCGGCGTATCTTGCCGATACGCATGGAAAACACTCCCCTCTTCTGGCTGGCCTTCAACGCCTTTGTGATTGGGCTGCTGCTGCTTGATTTACTGGTCTTCAACCGCAGAGCCCACGAAATAAAGCTGCGCGAAGCCCTGGGTTGGAGTGTTTTTTGGGTGGCCCTCTCGCTATGCTTCAACTACGCGGTGTACCGCACCATGGGCCACCAGGCCGGCCTGCAATGGCTCACGGGCTACCTCGTGGAAAAGGCCCTGAGCGTTGATAATCTGTTCGTCTTTCTACTCATCTTCAGCTATTTCAAGGTGCCGGCGCAGTACCAGCACCGGGTACTGTTCTGGGGGGTGCTGGGGGCGCTACTGCTGCGGGCAGTGTTTATTCTGGCGGGGGCGGCGCTGCTGGCCCGGTTTCATTTCCTGATGTATTTCTTGGGCGCGTTTCTGGTTTACACCGGTATTCGGATGGGCCTGGCCGGGAGCGACGGCCCCGAAATCGACCCCGAGCACAACCCCGTGGTGCGCTTTCTGAGCCGGCACCTGCCCATCACGCGCCAAATGGAGGGCGGCAAATTCTTTATTAAAAAGGACGGCTTGCGCTTTGCCACGCCTCTACTCGTGGTGCTGGTGATGGTGGAAACCACCGACGTGGTATTCGCCGCCGACTCCATCCCGGCCATTCTGGCCATCACGCGCGACACGTTTATCGTCTTCACGTCCAACGTGTTTGCCCTGCTGGGGCTGCGGGCCATGTACTTTGCCCTGGCCAGCATGATGCGCCTGTTTCACCACCTGCACTACGGGTTGTCGCTGATTCTGGTGTTTATCGGGGCCAAGATTCTGCTCGAAAGCGTGGTACCCATCCCCATGCCGGTGGCGCTGGGCGTGGTGGGCGGACTACTGGTGCTAAGCGTGGTGGCCTCGCTGGCATGGCCGAAGCAGGAGCAATGACCAAAAGGCACGTCATGCTCCCACTGCGCTCAGCATGACGTGCCTTTTGGCTCGGATTACTTGGGTGCTTTTGCCGGCTCTTCTTCGGCTGCGCCGGAGTTCACGCCGGCATCGGGGGTGGCGGCTCCGGTATTGAGCAGGTCAATCAGGTTGAGGGGCTCGAACTGGCTGGAGTCGGCCTGGGCCGTGACGCGGGTGGTGTCCGGGCGCGTGGCAAAGTTCATGAACTGCCGCGCCGGACCGTTGAGGGCCAGGGAGTAGGGCAGGTTTTCGCGGTCGGCGCTGGTGATAAGGCCGCGCGTGGCCATAATCTCGGCAATGAGGCGGAAGAAGTAGCGCGTGCTGCGGCGCAGGCCACCGTAGGAATCAAAGGAATAGCGCGAAAACTTGGGCTTGGGAATGATGCTGGCCAGGTAGAGGCTTTCGGCCAGGTTCAGTTCGTCGGGGCGCTTGCCGTAGTAGAACAAGGCCGCGTCTTTCACGCCGTACACGCCGCGCTTGCCACTGGGCCAGCGGTACTTGCTCGGGCCCCATTCGATGATGTTGAGGTACACCTCAAACATGCGCTGCTTGCTGGCCAGGTGCGTATTTTCGAGCAGCCACACAATCAGGGCCTCCTCTACCTTGCGGGCCACGGTTTTCTGACGGGTCAGAAACACGTTCTTTACCAGCTGCATGGAAATGGTGCTGCCGCCGCGGGCAAAGCGGCGCTCCTTAATGTTCTGAATGGCCGACTTCACAAACGCCTGTTCCATGAAGCCCCGGTGCGTGAAAAAGCGCGGGTCCTCGGCCGTGGTAATGGCGTGGATGAGGTAGGGCGACACCTCGTTGTACGGCACGAAATCGGGGTTCGGCGGGCCCACGGCGAAGGTTCGCACCGAGTCGCCTTTGTCGTTGTACACCGTGTGGCGGAACGCAGTATTCAGCTTGTTCAAGTCCTCTTCGCCGAAGCTGGTGAGCTTGAAATTCTTGCCCCGCAGGCTGGAATCGAATTTCAGGCTGTCGACGCGGGCCAAATCGAGGCTGCCGCTCATGCGGTAGGTGAGCGTGCCGGTGCCCTGCGCGCCGCGCACCTCATCGAAAATGCCGGTGGGCAGCGACGCGAAAAAGTCGTTGGCCGGCGTTTCGTCCGAATTCACGCTAATACGGATGGCCCGGCTGGGCTTCATCCGCACGCTGATTTCGGGGTGGAGCACGATTTTATTCACCCGCACCAAGCTGCCTTTTTCGAGGGCAATGGTGCCCCGGCCCAGCGTGGCCACAAAATCCAGCGCGCCACTTTTCACCTCAATCTCATTGCCGGCCAGCTTGGGCTGGTAGAGGCTGAAGCCGCGGGCAGCCAGCGAGCCGCGCACCGTGAGGTGGCCGCCGGTGTCGTCGTTGTCAAAGTCTTTGCTGTCGAGCCGCACCGCCACGGTATCGAAGCTCACCAGCGCCCCGAAGCGGCGCGGCACGTAGGGCAGCTGCACCGAGCCGCCCACGCCAAACACCCGCGCCCGCAGGGCGTAGTCGCCCGGTTCGATGTGCCCGCTGATGCCCAGCTCGTTCACCACCGAGTCGATATTGGCCGTGAGCCGGCCCGAAATGTCGCCGTCCTTAATCTTTAGCTCCGGCAGGCGTAGCAGCGCCATGTGGTGCGGGCTGAGGTAGCTCACGTAGAAATCCTTAAAATCAGCCTCGCCGGGCACGTTGTCGAACGCTGTTTCCAGGGCTCGGTTCAGCAGCAGGCCGTAGTTGGTGCCCTTGGTCGTATCGCGGGGCACGGCGCTGGCTTGCTGCTTTTTAATCAGGAAGCCAAAGTTGTCGGAGGTAGCCGTTTTGCGGGCCGTGAGGCGGGCCGTCATGATTTCGAGCCCGCTAAACACCGGCCGGCCGGCAAACAGGGAGCGCACGCTCAGGCTGGCTTCCAGGCGCTTGGCGGTGAGCAGCGTGTCGGCAGGCGTGGCTTTGGGCACCAGGCTCATGCCCTGTATTTCAACCGTTTTGAACCCCACAAACTGCGCCGGCCCCAGCGTGAGAATCACGGGGTATTTGCGTTCAATTTTTTCCTTCACCGCACGCAGGGCAAGGTCTAGCAAAGCCTGACGCTTCCACTGAAACACGGCGAAAGCCAGCAGAATAAGCGCCGCCAGGCTGCTCAAAATGCCGATAAGAAGGCGTTTGGTGGAGGGAGATATGCGCACGGAAATCAATAGTGAGGGCGAATTAGCCAACGCCAAAGGTAAGAAGAAGGAAGACGTAGCAGGAATACGGCCGCGCCGTAGGAAACGGTCAACTCCCTTCCTTTTTTAAGGAGGGGATGCTGACGCGAAGCGTCGGCTGGGGTGGTGGCACTCGTTGAACCGAAGGTCGGCGTAGCCAACGAAACCCGAACGACTCGTGGCCACTTGTTCACGCATCGTTGGCTACGCCGACCTTCGGTTCAACGACCTGCACCACCCCAATTTTGCCTGCGGCAAAATGTCCCCTCCTTAAAAAAGGAGGGAATTTTATCGCCCTTCTTCCCTTGCGGCCCCCGTACTTTTGTGCCCATGCCCAGCCCTCTGCTTGCCCTCTCGCCCCTCGATGGGCGCTACGCCCGTGCCACCGCTCCCTTGGCACCGCGGTTCTCCGAAATGGCCCTGATACGCTACCGCGTGCTGGTCGAAATCGAATACTTCATCGCTCTGGCCGAGCTGCCGCTGCCCCAGCTAAACGCGGTATCGCCGGAAGTTTTTCCGCAGCTGCGCCAGCTCTACGAAGGCTTCTCGGAAGCCAACGCCGAAGCCGTGAAAGCCCACGAAGCCGTGACCAACCACGATGTAAAAGCCGTGGAATACTGGCTGCGCGACGAGTTTACTAAGCTTGGCCTGGGCAGATTTGTCGAGTTCATCCACTTCGGCCTCACTTCCCAGGACATTAACAATACGGCCATCCCGCTCAGCTTCCGCGATGCCCTAGTGGGGGTGCTGCTGCCCGCCTACGCCGGAATTCGCAATGCCCTGGCCGCCCGCGCCCAGGAGTGGGCCCGCGTGCCCATGCTGGCCCGCACGCACGGCCAGCCGGCCTCGCCCACCCGGCTGGGCAAAGAAATCGAGGTATTTGTGGCCCGGCTCGATGCCCAGGTGGCGCTGCTGGCCCAAGTGCCGTTCGGGGCCAAATTCGGCGGGGCCACCGGCAATTTCAACGCTCATTACGTCGCCTACCCCGCCACGGACTGGCACGCCTTCGCCACCGCCTTCGTCAACGACCGGCTGGGCCTCGCCCGCTCCTTCCCCACCACCCAAATCGAGCACTACGACCACCTTGCCGCGCATTGCGACGCCCTCAAGCGCCTCAACACCATCCTGCTCGACCTCGCGCGCGACGTGTGGCAGTACATTTCGCTGGGCTACTTCAAGCAGACCATCAAGGCCGGCGAAGTGGGCTCGTCGGCCATGCCGCACAAGGTGAACCCCATCGACTTCGAGAATGCCGAGGGCAACTTCGGCGTGGCCAATGCCCTGCTGGAGCATTTTGCCGCCAAGCTGCCCATCTCCCGCCTCCAGCGCGACCTCACCGATTCCACCGTCCTCCGCAACTTGGGTGTACCGCTCGGCCACATCCTGATTGCGTTGGGTGCTTTGCAGCGTGGCTTGGGCAAACTCGCTCTCGATGAATCGGCCTTGAAAAAAGACCTGGAAGCCAACTGGGCCGTGGTGGCCGAAGGCATTCAGACCATTCTGCGCCGCGAAGCCTACCCCGACCCCTACAATGCCCTCAAGGCCCTGACCCGCACCGGCGAGGCCATTTCGGCGGCCAGCATTGGCGCTTTTATTGATGACCTGGACGTGAGCGAAGGCGTGAAAGCCGAGCTGCACGGCATCACGCCGCATAGCTACGTGGGACGGTAGCGCGGCGCAGTCTTCCCAGCGCCGAACCTGCCGCAATTACCGCTTCTTCTTTCACCGCTTGTTTCTTTTCACGCCATGTTTTCTGTCCGTACGTTCTGCTACCAGGCTACCACGCTAGTTGCCTTAGCCTCTGCCAGCGCCTGTTCTTCCTCCACTGACAAGGACCCCGACCCCACCCCCGCCCGTGGCCTCGCTTGGTCAGTAGATGGCGGGGCCCTGAGCACCACCACCCTCCAGTCGCAGAAGGGCAGCGGCACGATTTCAGTGGCCGGCACTACCAGCAGCGGCACGACGGTCAATTTCCTGGCGCTGGAAATCCCCAATGCCGTAGGCACCTACACGTTCAGCCCAACCTCGGCGGCATCGGCCACTTATAGCACCACCACGGGCAGCACAACGGCCGTGTACTACGCCGGGCCCAGCTCCGGCGGTACCGTTACGGGCGGGGGCACCGTTGTGGTCACGGCGCTCACGGCCACCAGTATCACGGGCACGTTCACCTTCACGGGCATCAACCCCAACACCGGAGCCGCCAAATCCATCACCAACGGCACCTTCAACGTGGGCCTATAAGTCCTAACCCTCCTTGCTGCGAAAGCCGCCGTGGCCCGCTGGGGCAGCGGCGGCTTTTTTGCGGGCCGTGCTGCCTGTTACTTTTACCGTTCCATCCGCTCTCCCACCCCGTGCCCCACCTGCTCGATACCGTTGTTCATTCCGATTGCCGCCACTTTCGCGGCGACCTCCCCTGCCGTCCTAACAAAACCCACGGTTATCTCTGCGACGGCTGCCCGGTGTATTCCCCCGTCACGCAGCGGATTCTGATTATCAAGCTCGGGGCCATTGGCGACGTCATTCGGACCACGCCGCTGCTGCGGCGGCTGCGCCAGGAGCGGCCCGGCTGCGCCATAACCTGGCTCACGCTCACGCCCGCCATCCTGCCTCAAGCCGAGATTGAGGAGATTCTGAAGTTTGATTTCGCCAGCGCCCTGCAGCTCCAGGCCCGGCAGTTCGATGTCGTCATCAACCTCGATAAAGAGAAAGAAGCCTGCGCCCTCCTCAACACCATTGCGGCCAAGGAGAAGTTTGGCTACGCCCTGCGCCCGCACGACGGCGTGGCCTGGCCCGTGAACCAGCTGGCCGAACACAAGTTCCTCACCGGCGTGTTCGACCAAATCAGCCAGGCCAACATCAAGCCCTACGTACAGGAAATCTTTGAGCTCTGCGGCTTCGATTTCCAGGGCGAAGAATACGTGTTCGACACCCACGAAAACAGCGGTTACGACTGGAGCCAGCTGCCCACCACGCGCCCCCGCATAGGCCTCAACACCGGCTGCGGTGACCGCTGGACCACCCGCCTCTGGAGCACCGAAAAATGGATTGAGTTGATAACTGGCCTGCAAGCCGCCGGTTACACGCCCATCCTGCTGGGTGGCGAGGCCGAAGACGCCCGCAACCGCGAGCTGCACGCCGCCACCGGCGCGGCCTACCCCGGCACTTTCCCCCTCCCGCAGTTCATCAACCTGATGAACCAGATGGACGGCATCGTGACGCAAGTCACCATGGGTATGCACATCAGCATCGCCCTGCGCAAGCCCACCATCCTGATGAATAACATCTTCAATCCGCACGAATTCGACCTCTACGGCCGCGGTCAAATCGTGCAGCCCAATAAGGAATGCGTCTGCTTCTACCGGGGTAGCTGCAAGCTGGGCACCAGTTGCATGGAAGATTTACCGGCCGAAAAGGTATTGCAAGCCGTACGCGAAAGTGTGCCGCTGGAAGCAGTTAAAAGTTAAAAGTGAGGAGTTAAAATCCAAGTGTAATTTTAACTCCTCACTTTTAACTTTTAACTCTTTTCTCCGCCACCTCCTTCAGCGCCGCCACCATTACCGACCACGAAAACTGCTTTTTCTGCTCGCGCACCCCAGCTGCAAAAGTTGCTTCCCGCTGCCCGGCATAAAAATCCACCACTGCATCAGCAATGGCGGCGGGCGTGGGCGGTACCACGTAGCCCACCACGCCGGCCGGAATCAACTCGGCCAGTCCGCCCACGTCCGTCACCAGCATGGGCCGCTCGAAATGATACGCTATTTGCGACACCCCGCTTTGCGTGGCATTTTTATACGGCTGCACAATTAAGTCCGCTGCACAGAAATAATCCACCACCTTTTCGTTCGGAATAAAATCGGTGGCCCTAACTATTCGCTTTTCCAGGTTATACTGCTGAATCAGTGCCTCATAAGGAGCAGCATCTTCGTAAAATTCACCTGCAATAATTAATTTAATCGGCAATAATTCCAACCGTTTATCTGCAAAGGCTTCTAACAGAATATCCAGCCCCTTATACGCCCGGATAAATCCGAAAAATAACAGATACCCCGTCGTAGCTGGTAATTTCAGCGCCGCCAAAGCAGCTGTTTTTGATTTTAAGGGGCCGAAATTATCATACAGCGGATGCGGCCGATAAAGGGCGGGCTTCCCTCCATAACCCAGTCGCTGCAAATCACCCAGCACGCTCCGGCTCATGGTCACAAATCCATCGCAGGCACGCAGGAAATAGCGCGTTAGCGGCCCATCCCCCGGCCGCTTTTCATGCGGAATTACGTTGTCCGTAATCGCCACCACGCGGGTGTGTCCATTGCCACGCACCAGCCGCGCCACCGTGCCCAACGCCGGCCCCATAAACGGAAGCCAAAACCGAAACACCACCAAATCAGGCCTTTCAGCCCGCAATTTGCGCCCCACGCTAAGCCATGATAGCGGATTAACTGAGTTCAGGCTGACCTCGATAGCCAAGTCTGCCGGCCTCCCTTCGGTACTAAACTGCGTCTGTCCCGGAAACAAAAAATTCGGATATTGCAGCGAAAACGTCACAATGCGCACCGCATCCCCGGCTTCCTGAAAAGCCCGCGCCAGCCGCTCGTCATACGTTGCCAAACCTCCCCGCAACGGGTAAGCCGGCCCAATAATAACCACCTTCATTCCAGTTACTATTTATCAATTAACCATTCAACAATTAAGCAGTAGCGCATGCTGCGTTCATCAACTGTTAATTGATAAATAGTAACTGCATTTAATTAATTTTTTCTCGCACCAGATAGTCGTCGCGCCGCGGACCATTCAGCTGTATCATTTCGCCCAAAAAGCCCGCCACAAACAATACCACGCCCACGATTACCGCGGTCAGGGCAAAGAAAAACAACGGTTGCTCTGTTACCTGCCGGGCTTTCAGATTGTGCAGCGACAACCAGACTTTCTCACCGGTCAGCCACAGCGTAATTAACAGTCCCAGTAAGAAAGACAACGTCCCCAGCGTACCAAAAAAGTGCATGGGGGCCCGCCGGAAGCGCCCCACAAACGTGATGCTCATCAAATCCAGGAAGCCAAAAACGAACCGCTCCAGCCCAAACTTGGTCACGCCGTACTTCCGCTCCTGGTGCTGCACCACCTTCTCCCCAATTCTGCGGAATCCGTTCCACTTCGCAATCACCGGAATGTAGCGGTGCATTTCACCGTACACCTCAATGCTCTTCACCACCCGCGAGTCGTACGCCTTCAGCCCGCAATTAAAATCGTGCAGTTGAATACCCGAAATCCACCGTGTCGCGCCGTTAAATAATTTGGTCGGAATTGTCTTTGATAACGGGTCAAACCGCTTCTGCTTCCACCCACTCACGAGGTCAAACTTGTCCTCCACAATCATTCGGTACAGTTCCGGCAATTCTTCCGGCGAGTCCTGCAAGTCAGCGTCCATGGTGCACACCACCCGGCCCCGCGTCGCCTCAAAACCCACGTTTAGCGCCGCCGACTTACCATAGTTGCGATTAAACCGGATGCCCCGGAGTGTTGCGTCCTCCGCCGCCAAGGCCTCAATAACAGCCCAAGAATCATCCGTCGAGCCGTCATCAATCAGCAGCACTTCGTACGTAAGTCCGCGCGCCTCCAGCACCCGCGCAATCCAGCGCGTCAGTTCCGGCAACGATTCTGCCTCATTGAGCAGCGGTATCACGATGGAAATTTCCACCGGAAAAACAGTTGGCTTATTCAAATTCTGGCTTCGCATGCTTCATAAATGCCGACACCAACAAAGCCAGTAATAACCCAAAGAACAAGCTTCCGAGCACTACGCCTACAATCATGATGGGGCCATTCATAAATTTACCCGCCATGGCCATGCCTTGGTCAATTTGCTCATCCGTCATCCCGCCCCGTGCTTCCATGTCGGCCCGCGCTTTTTCCATCATCCGACCCACCACTTCCGGGTCGATAATGTTCATGTACACGTAAGTAAAAATGGCGCTTAGCACCCCGCCTACAGCGGAAATTACCGTACCGATGCCCACGCCTTGCCCGAAGCTCATAAAGCCTTGGTTGCTTTCCTTGAAGTAACGCATGGCCATCACCATGCCGCCCACCAGCACTGCAAAACTCACGTACCGCAGTGGGCTTTGCTCCATGCGCATAGCAAATAGCGCAAATGAAACAATGACGCTAATGAGGCCTGTCAGCAAGCCATAGCGCAAGCCTACCGACGTAGGCGTTACAGAAGTAGTATTTGTTTCCATTGTGTTCGCAGAGATTAAAGTGAGCCGAAAGATAAACCGAATTATTCTCGCAGGAATATCCCGGCCGGTACCGCCAGTATCAATCCCAATACTAGTACTTGCAGGAAATTACTCGTGGCCATATCCCCCACTGTCATCGTTTCTACTTGCTTCACCTGTTGCTGCTGCTGTTGCGCCGGCACCACTACTTTACTATTTTCCCGTTGTTGCGCCAGCACAATTTCCAATACCTCCGCTCGGTGCCGGGCCAGGGCCGGCTCACCCGCACCGTATGCCAGCCCTACCAAGCTGATAGCCGAAACCAGCGCCGCTAATGCGGCCGTTAGCACACCCACGCCCAACGCCCGCCCCAGCCCCGGTTTTTCTGGGCTCAGCCGACGCCGCAACCACCACTCGCTCGCCAATGCTGCGAACGGCACCAGTAGCTGGGCCAATAGCTGCTTGGGCCCGAAAGCGTTGCTTCCAGTCAATTGCAGTCCCACCATCCACAGTCCACACACCAAACCGGCCCCCAATCCAAACCGCACCCCCAACCGCTTCACTAGGCCAGTGGTCGAGCTCGTCCCACGTAAATTTGGTTCAACGGGAAAAACAGCCATAATAAACGCCTCAATTAAAGCTGCAAGGTACGTCCCACCATCCCTTCGCGCAGGTCCATACGCATTCACTCCTCAACGCTATGTCGTTATTTTGGACGTACCTCTCACAGCATTGCGGTTACCAAAACGCACCAACAATGTTTCTGCCAACAAGCAGATTAGCGCCATTATCAAAAAATATCGCCACAATGGCTGTCCTGTTTGCTCTGCCTGCAATTTAGCCAAGCCAATCCCATCAACTCCCGCTTCCAATACTCGAAAATTTGGTCGGTTTGGCCCAATTAATTTGCGCAAATCATCTGCCGAATATGCCGCTAATTCTGACTCTCGCTTATCCTGATTAAAAGCCAGCGTAGTCAGCACTTTTCCCTTGCGTTGCACCTGATAAAACCCCGGCTCATTCATTCCTTGGGGCAATTCCAATCGTAGTTCCCGTCCAATCACACGTTGTGCAGGAATCAACGTCAAACTATCTTTAACTAGCCTAACGCCCGCTTCATCGGCTGGCTCAGCCGGTTTGCTCGCGATGGATGAACTCTCCGGCAGCGTCAACGTCACTGCGGCCTGCGTCAAACGGTACGAGGGAAGCTGGTCATTGCGGTAGCTCAACATAGCCAATCGGTACATCACCGGTACAAACAGCGCGTGGGTTGTAAAATCAGAATAAGCCTTGGAAAATGGCGCTGAGAATACATATACATGCCCTGTACCGCTGGCAAAATCAGCCAGATAGCTTTCCCCATCTCGCAAGCGCAAGATATCGGTTCCTGTCCGTGACCACCGCAGTACAGGTGCCGCCCGTGGCATCGTCACTGCCCGCTGTTGCGCACCAAATACCTCCCTAAAAAACGGTTCTTGTACACCGGGCATCGCCACTTCGCGTAGTTCTGGAACTGCAGTATGCGCCTCCCACTGCACCGCTCCTAGCCCCAAGTCACGAATGAGCTGCTGATAAGAAGCCCGCCCAGCAACGAGAGCAGGTGGTACGACCACTACGGTACCGCCATTTTTCACCAAAGCTCGCAAGCTTTCACGTAAGCCAGCGTCTACCGTAGCCAACTCGTTTAGCAACACCATATTTACCTGCCGCAGAACTCCATAATCTACGTTCTGGGGTTTCACAAAAGAATAGGTAAACAAAGGTTCATTTCGATAAAGCTGCTGCGCCACCGGTTCCCCACCAATCTCCAATACCTGAACGGGCGCGGCTGGTTGTACTGTAAAGTAGTGCGTATTGTCAAATACCACCGGAGCATCTTCCGTAACTACTCTCCCCAAAGTCAGTCCACCATCTTTTACCTGCACTTGAACCACCGAAGTAACAGCTTGCTCAACCCCCACCGTCACACGGAAAGCCGCGACCTGCCTAGTCCCCAGATATATCTTAACAGGAGAGCTTATCACGTCTTTTCCTCCCCCATTACGCAATCTTACATGCAAACCGACATTGGTATTAAGCCGCACAAACGCATCAGCTAACCATACGCTGTCTACATATAGATTACCAGTTTGCTTGCTTGGTATCGGCACTAGTACAACATTTTTCTCCTTGCTTAATCCACTCAATAATTTACTACCATTGAATGAATTCTTTTGAAAGTCCGAGAAAATATATAATTCACTACGTTCTTCACCTTTCTGTTGCTCGACATTTTCTAACGCGGCAAAAGGGGACTGTGGCAAATATTTTAACTCATCAAGCTTCTGCTGAAAGCCATCTCGGGTCAGCGAGGTATTACCAGCGTTAATAAGTTCTATTCTTGAACCAGCAGGCACAAATTCTGCCAACGTCCGCGCCTCTACAACCGCCGTTTCCAACAAAGTATTTCGTACTTCACCCGGTTGCTGCATACTATATGAATTATCAACTAAAACATTTAGTATAGCAGCAATTCCACCATTGCGCTCGGCAATAACAATCGGTTGGCAAAAGGCTAGTACCAAAGTAACTATCCCAAAAACTCTGGCTAACAACAAAAGCAATTGCCTTAATTTACGGTGTTGCACCGTAACCAATTCAATGTCCCTAATAAAAGCCGTGTTAGTAAACAATAACCGCTGCGGCTTCCGCAACTGCAACAAATGAATAATAACCGGGACAGCCACAGCCAATAAACCAATTGAGAACCATGGATATATTAACTGCATAATTGAAATAGTGGTTAAATAGTCAGGTTGAACCTATTAGAAAGAATTTGACACCATAGGCTCATATAGTCTCAAAAGGCACTTTGCTATATTGACGGCGAAAAAATCAGGTGTTTCAATTGCGAACAAAGTGTCCTAAGAAGCTAGGATTGTATCCCTCATTTTTAATGCATTTTAACCTGATAAGTAATCGAAATTACACCCTGTAGAGTTAAATTTATACAAAGCAAAAATCCTCCCTTAGCTGCTGGCAAAAGCATCCGAGGGAGGATTTCCTGAGTAAAAGGTTGGCGGCGACCGACTCTCCCACCGGTGAAGGCAGTACCATGGGCGCACCGGGGCTTAACGGCTCTGTTCGGAATGGGAAGAGGTGAACACCCGGGCTAAAGCCACCATTGCTGGCGGGGGTTGC
>JBBQSQ010000077.1:0-20402 GCA_038213745.1 Cytophagales bacterium | reverse complement strand
TGGCTGGCGTCGCCGTAGTCGCCGCGGATGCCGGCACCGTCGCCCATGTGCTCCTGGGTGCTGCTGGGCAGCGCGCCGGGCTGGCCCTCGGGGGAGGCGTAGGGGGTGGGCGGGGCGGTATCGGGCGTGGGGTTCACGGTGGCGTCGCGCTCGGCGCTGTCGTTCGGCGTGCTGGGCGTGGGGGCCATGTCGGGTCGGGGGTCGGTGGGGTTTTGCTCGGGCGTAGGCATGGAAAACGAAGCGTTGGGAATGATGAATGAAGCGTATTGTACGGGTTTACGGCCGCCGCGCCCAACGGTTGGGCGCGGCTATTTGCGCGGCCGGTGCCATCTTGCTGCCTGCTTCCATTCTTCAGCCCCCAACCCGCTGCCGTGTCCAATACCGCTACCGATTTCTACTCCCAAAAAACCGACGCCGAGCTGCTGTTTTTTGTCGAACACCCCGAGCTCTACCAGCCCAGCCTGGTGGAAGCCGCCCGGCGCGAGCTGCGCCGCCGGGGCATCGCGCCCGCCATGCCCGAGGTTACCTATTCTTCGCCAGCGGCCCCGGCCGCAGCGTCGGGGATGTCCCTTGGCCTGCTGACCCTGTTGGTCGCTGTGGTGCTGCTAGTGGCGCTGGGGGGCTTTTATTTTGTGAAGCAGAAAGACCGGCCGGCCCCGGCGGCAGCCCCGCGCAAAGCCCCACCCCAGCTCACGGAGGTGGCCACGTCAGTAATTCCCGATTTCGGGCCGGCCGTGGTATCGTGTGTGCAGCGGCAAGTGCAGCGCGTGCCCGCCGCCGAGCGCAAGGCCGCTGCCGGCGAAACCCTCCCTATGCACCAATACCGCGAACTTACCAAGCGTTTCTGGACGGCCGAAGCCCAGACTGAATACGTGCTAAACCAAGCGCGCCAGGGCCAACTTGATGCGGCTTTGCCGGGCCACGTTCAGGCGGCGGGAGCTAGCTGGGAGCAATGGGATAAAGCCCTGCGCTACAGCTACAAATTTGGTCCGGTCATGGCCAACCACCTTGATATCATGACCCGCGTGGCCCGACAGCAGCAAGAAGGACTTGGCGATTTGCTAATTGTGGCCAACAACCCGCAAGCCTACGAGAACGACAAGACTCGCCAGCGCACCGCCGACGTGAGCGACTTGTTGTCGGGCCTGCTGCCGAAGTCGCCGGTCACGGGCCAGCCCTATAGCACCATTATCCGCCGCGTGAAGCTGTAGCGCGGCACAGCTCCGAGCCCTGGTAAAGTGGCCGGCTGGCCAGGCTGGCGCATCCCTTGCCCCGGGGCGGGTACGCAGGTGGGGGCCGGCCCGTTTTTGCCCGCCGCCTGTTTAACTCCCTAATGGAAGAAACCCCGCCCGACCACGGCCCGGCCACACCCGGCTCTACGGCCGCCCTGGCCGCCCAGCTTTTTGCCCAAAAGCCCGAATCGGAGCTGCTGTACCTGGCCCAGAATGCGGCCCGCTACCCGCCCGCGGTGGGGGCCGCCGCCGTGGCCGAGCTCAAGCGCCGCGGCGCGCTGCCCGATGCCGCCCGCCCCACCCCACCGCTGCCCGCCGCGCACGAAACCTGGCCCGAGCTTGTGGGGCAACTGGTGCGGGGCCTGTTCATTCCATCGCGCCGCTTCCTGGCCACGCCGCTGCTAATTGACTTCTGCCTGCTGGTGTTCGGGCTGATGGTGGCCAGCGGCGTTTCGGCTTCCGACCCCACCGGGCGCGAGTTGGTGCGCTGGGGCTCCAACGTGTCGGGCCTCACGCTGCACGGGCAGCCCTGGCGGCTGCTGAGCTGCTTGTTTGTGCACGCCGGGCTGTCGCACTTGCTGCTCAACATGTTCTCGCTCTGGCTGCTGGGCCTGTTGGTGGAGGACCGGGTTGGGCCGTTGCGCCTGCTGCTGGTGTACCTGGCCTGCGGCGTGGTCGGCAGCCTGGCCAGCCTGTGGTGGCACACCGACGGCATCAATTCGGTAGGGGCCAGCGGAGCTGTTTTCGGCCTCTACGGCCTGCTGCTCGTGCTGCTGGTGAGCAAAAAACTGGTGCTGGACAAATCAGACCGCCGCGCCATGCTAGGCCTGGTTTTGTACTTAGTATTCAGTAACTTATTATCGGGCCTGACGGGTAATATCGACAACGCGGCGCACCTGGGCGGCTTGGCCACCGGGCTCTTTGTAGCCGGCCCGCTGGCGCTGGTTGGGTTGAGGAAGGCGGTGAGCAGTGAGCGGTGAGGAACGGTCATGCTCATCTGGTGTCCGCGCAGCCGAAGCATCTTGAGTGCCACCGCTAATCTTTTTTTGACAATTAGTTTACTATTGTACGCGAGATACTTCGACTACGCGGACGCCAGATGAGCATGACGTTCTTTTGCTCACCGCTCACTGTTAATTGCTCACTTCAAAACTATGCAAGCTCTTCAGCTCGATGCCATTCACCAGCCCGCCGCGGTGCGCGCGGTGCCCACGCCCACGCCCGCGCCCGGCGAAATCCTGGTTCGGCTGCACGCCGCCGCCCTCAACCACCGCGACGTTTTTATTCAGCAGGGTAAATACGCGGGCATTAAGCTGCCCTGCACCCTGGGGTCCGACGGGGCCGGCGAAGTAGCCGCGCACGGCGAGGGCGTGCCCGCCGATGCCCCCGCCGTGGGCAGCCGCGTGCTCATCAATCCGGGCCTGCGTTGGGGCGACAACCCGCGCGCCCAGGCCCGGGATTTCGTGGTGCTGGGCATGCCCGACCCTGGCACGTTTGCCGAGTACATCACGCTGCCCGCCAAGTACATTCGTCCGCTGCCGGCCCACCTCAGCTTCGAGCAGGGCGCGGCGCTGCCGCTGGCCGGCCTCACGGCCTACCGGGCGGCTTTCACCCGCGCCCAGGTGCAGCCCGGCGAACGGGTGCTGGTAACGGGCGTGGGCGGCGGCGTGGCCCTCACGGCCCTGCAATTCTGCGTCGCCCGCGGGGCCGAGGTGTGGGTTACGTCCAGCTCCGAGGAGAAACTGGCCCGGGCGCAGCAGCTCGGGGCCAAAGGCGGCATCAGCTACAACGCCGAAAACTGGGTAAAAACCCTCACCCAACAAGCCGGCGGGGCCTTTGATGTTATCATTGACAGCGCCGCGGGCCCGGCCTTTGGGGCTTTGCTGGACGCGGCCGCGCCAGGTGGCCGCATCGTGTTTTTCGGGGGCACCCTGGGCAATATTCCCGATGTGCCGCCCGCCAAAGTATTCTGGAAGCAGCTCAGCATCCTGGGCTCCACCATGGGCACCGAGCAGGACTTTGAGGACATGCTGACCCTCGTAACGGCAAAAGGCATTGTGCCCGTGGTAGACGAGGTGTTTCCGCTGGCCGAGGGCGAAGCGGCCCTGCGCCGCCTCGACGCCGGTGCGCAGTTCGGTAAGGTAGTGCTGAGAATCGACTGAAAATCGAGTATGTGAATAGCCAGAAATTTCGGATAGAAATAGCTGGAAAAACGGGATTGAAATGAATGAAAAAGCGGTTTTCGGGGTTTATAAAGCAAGACCGTAGTCGCTTCGAAACCAACTCGTTTTTGCCATGAAATCCGCCGCTGAATACCTCGAATCCCACGTTTTTGAAGCCCGTCGGCCCCGCCGCGAATTACAGCCAGTAGTTGCCCTTTCCGATGCCGTGCAGGCCATCGAGCAGGCCCTGGCCGATGCGGAGAAGTACAAGTACCTCTTGATGCGCGCCCTGCGCCACCACGCCAACGATACCGCGGCGGCCGGAACACCTTCTGCCACTGCCGCCTCTTTTTTTGACACCACAACGCCCGTGCTGCCTCTTTATCCCAATCAGGAGCGGATGGCCGCGTAAATGCTTCTTCATTTATTGTAGCGTAAAGCCCCGACAGTTCTTAGCTGTTGGGGCTTTGCGCTTCTTCCGAGGTTATCCTCGCCACCAAATGGTATGCGTCTCTACATCCACCTAACGCTTTTCACACGCCACCTCATGGCTGGTGTTCGTTGCTCTTTACTTGAATGACAATTGATGACGAGCAACAAACCACTCAACTGCCGAACAGCGGCAGTTTCGCTAGTTCTGCTGCCAGGGCGGCCGCTTGCTGCCGAAGCTCCGGAATGGCAGTCGACTCAAAGTAAGCCGGCCGCCGGCTGGGGCCCAGCGTGAAGAGGGTGGGCGAGGCCGCGCCGTCGGCCCCCAGCAGCGCGCCCCGCGCATCGGTGCGCAGGCCCAGGTGCAGCGGGTCGGGGGTGAGGTGCCCGGCCTCGCGCAGGCTCACCACCAACGGCGTGCTGATGCGGTCATAATCCAGCAGCGGGCCCGCGCAGCTCACCACGTGGTGCGCCTGGAGCCAGCAGCCCGCCGTGCCGTGGGGCCGCACCCGCACGCGCAGGCGGTCGCCATCGGGCACGATTTCGCGCACCGTGCCCACCCGTAGCTGCACCAAACCAGCGGCCGTCAGAGCGGCCACTGCTTCGGCATTCTGCGGCGGGCTGCGGTGCCGCGCCACCGACCATAGGCCGGCCAAGTGCCGCAGAAAAATGCGCTGCTCCTTCAGCGGCCACGCGGCCCAAATCCGACCCAAATCCGGCCGCAAGGAATCGAGCACGGGCCGCCAGTCAACGCCCTGCGCCGCCGCCGCCCGCAAGTGCTTTTTGAACACAGCTACCACGCCCGCTACCGTGGTTTCGTGCACTAGTTCCGAATAAAAACTAGGGTATGGCGCGGCGACCGGGCCGTGCGCAGTGGGCCAGCGGCCGTGGCGGGCCACCACCGTAATGGGGGCGCGGTGGCCGTCCTGGCGCAGGGCCAGCAGCACGTCCACCGCCGTTAGCCCCGAGCCGACGACCAGCACGTCCTCATCGGGCCCGATGCGGCGCAGGTTGCCTTGTACCCAGGGGTCGGCGTGGAAGCCAGGGTGCCGCAGGTAGCGGTGGTCGGGCCCGGTGGGCGGGGGCGGCGGGAAGTTGCCCAGCGCCAGCACCACGTAGTCGCTCGGAATGCTGGTGCCATCGGCTAGCTGCACGGCCCGGCGGCCATCGGGCAGGAGAGGGGCGGCCACGGCGGTGGTGTGGTGCCACTGCACCGCCGCCGTAGCCGCGTCAGGACTCAGCAGCGGCGCTAGTTCGGCTTGCATATAGCGCCCGTAGACGGCCCGGGGGGCAAATTCGGGCGTGCCGGCCAGGCTTTCGGGCTGGGTTTCTAGCCAGTGGGCGAAGTGGTTGGGCTGGTCGGGGTACAGGCTGAGGGCTCCGGCGCGCACATTGAGCAGGTATTCGGGCCGCCGGGCCGTGTAGGCCAGGCCGGGGCCGGGTACGTCCCGGGGCTCAATCAAGTGGATTTCGGCCTGCGCCAGGGCCGGCTGCCGCCGCAGCTGCAACACCAGCGCCGTGCCCGCAAAGCCGCCGCCCACGACGGTAATAACGGGACGAGCGGGTGGATTCACAGGCGGTATGTATGTAGCGCGGACTTTTAGTCTGCGGGTGGAGCAATGGAATAAAAGGGCAACGCGCGGACTAAAAGTCCGCGCTACAAGTACTTGCCTGGTACCAGGTAGTTCTGCACGTAGTCGGCAATGCCGTCTTCCAAGCGGGTGAACGGCAGCTCGTAGCTAATGCTCCGGAGCTTGCTCATGTCCGCTTCGGTGAAGTACTGGTATTTATCGCGAATATCCTCCGGCGTATCCCGGAACTGGATGTCGGCGGTACGGCCCAGGGCTTGGAAGGTGTTCATGGCCAGGTCCAGGAAAGTGCGGGCCTCGCCGCTGCCCAGGTTGTAAATCCCAGAGTGCGTGCGGTGGTTCAGCAGGAAAAAACACACTTCCACCACATCCTTCACGTACACGAAATCGCGCATTTGGCCGCCGTCGGTGTAGTCGGGGTTGTGCGACTTGAAGAGCATCATCGAGCCCGTTTGCTGAATCTGGTTGAAGGCGTGCAGGATGACCGAGGCCATGCGGCCCTTGTGGTACTCGTTGGGGCCGTACACGTTGAAAAACTTCAGTCCGGCCCAGAAATACGGCTTTTCTTCCTGCACCAAGGCCCAGTTGTCGAAGTCGTTTTTCGATTCGCCGTAGGGGTTCAGCGGGCGGTAGAGGGGGAAGAGGGCCTCGTCCTTATCGGTGTAGCCCAGGGTACCGTCGCCGTAGGTAGCGGCCGAGGAGGCGTACACCAGCGGCAGGTTGTAGCGCACGCAGGCCTGCCACATCTGCTTGGAATAGTTCAGGTTGAGCAGGTCAAACACGGCCGGGTCCATCTCGGCGGTATCGGTGCGGGCCCCGAGGTGGAAGACGAATTCCACCTGCTCGTGGTTGGCTTCGAGCCACTCAAAAAACGTTTCCCGGTCCACGAATTCGCGCAGCTTCTTGCCTTCGATGTTGGGCAGCTTCTTCGCAATGGAAAAATTATCCACCACGACCACGTCGTTAAAATTGGCGGCGTTGAGGCGGGAAACAAGGCAGCTGGCAATAAAGCCGGCCGCGCCGGTGACTACTATCATGGGAGGGGGATTGGGATGCGGCAAAGGTAAACCGGCGCGCCGGGCGAATGATTACCCCGAATAGCCAATTCGCGCTAATCATAGGTTCTACCTTTGCGCCATGCGTTTTCGATTGCTGCTTTTACCCCTGGCCCTGCTCCTGGGTTGCCACGCCGAGCCTGAGCAAGAAGCCACCGTGCCGGTGCGCGATGGCCTGGGCCGCACCCTTCGCCTGCCCGCCCACCCGCGCCGGGTGCTGGCCCTGGCCCCCAGCATGAGCGAAATCCTGTTCGCCGTGGCCGATACCGCCACCATCGTGGCCCGCTGCCCGCAGGACAATTACCCCGCCGCCGTGTACCGCAAGCCCGTGGTGAACAACTACCCGCTGGACCTGGAAAAACTGGTGCTGCTAAAGCCCGACATTGTTTTCACCCTCGAAGGCATCACGTCCGTCGACGACGCGCAGCGGCTCCAAGAGCTGGGGATTGCCGTGTATTTTCAGCGCTACCGTCGCGTCGAGGACGTGTTCCAGGGCATTGAAACTGTGGGCCGGCTGCTGAGCCGCCAAGCCCAGGCCAAGCACCTAGCCGACTCGTTGCGCCGTGCCCTCATAGCCCTCGCCAACCCACCATCCCACCATCCCATCAATCCACCAAAAGTGCTGGCCATTACCTGGCAAGACCCCATTTACTGCTACGGCCAGAATACCCTGTTTACCGACGAAATCCGCCTCGCTGGGGGCCGGAATGCCGTCACCGAAACGTTTCCGCAGCCCTACCCGGCCCTCACCCGCGAATACATTCTCAAGCTGAACCCCGACGTGCTGCTCGGCGGCAGCTTTGCGAAAATGGACAGCACGTTCTTCAAGAATTACCCCGAGCTGCGCCGCATCAACGCCTACCAAACCCGGCGCGTGTTCGCCATCACCGGCAACCTCATGGAGCGGCCCGGTCCCCGCGTGGTGGAGTCGGTGCGGGAGCTACAAAACTTGCTAAAGCAGGCAGCTCCCCAGTCAGCCATTTACACCCACTAATGCAAGCTCGTCGTCCGCTATTATGGTTGACCATTGGCTTGGTGCTGGTGCTGGCGCTGGTGGTGCTGGGCCTGCGCGTGGGTAGCTACACCACGTCCTACACCTTCATCCTGAATACCTTTCGCCACTACGACCCCACTGACCCGGCCCAACTGGTGCTGGTGCAGCTGCGCCTGCCGCGCCTGCTGCTGGCCCTGTTGGCCGGGGCCAGCCTGGCCGTGAGCGGCTACCTACTCCAAACCCTGGTCACCAATCCGCTGGCCGACCCTTATTTGTTGGGTACCGCATCCGGCGCGTCGTTGGGAGCCATTGCCACCTATGTGCTGGTGCCGTCGCTCACCTTTATGGGCGTGTATCTGCCGCCGGTGGCCGCCTTGGCGGGGGCTTTCGCGGCCACGTTGGTGGTAGTGGCCCTAGGCACCCGGCGCGGCCGCATTCTGCCCGCGCCGCTGCTGCTGGCGGGGGTGGCCGTGGGGGCGCTGGCGGCGGCGCTGGGCAGCCTGCTCACCTTCCTGGCAGCGCCCGAGGGCAGCTTGCGCAGCGTGGTTTTCTGGGCGTTTGGCAGCTTCGAGCGGGCGGGGTGGCGCGTGCTGCCGTACCCGGCGGCGGCGCTGGGCCTCAGCCTGTTCGTGCTGGCCTTTTTGCAGAAAGACCTGAATCTATTGCTATTAGGCGAGGAGCGGGCCGCCGCCCTGGGCCTGCCGGTGGCGCGGCTGCGCTGGCTGCTGGTGCTGCTGGCGGCGGGCCTCACGGGCGGCGTGGTGGCGCTGTGCGGGCCGGTGGGCTTTGTGGGCTTACTCATGCCGCACCTCACGCGGGGGCTGCTGGGGGCCACGGGGCGCTACAATGTGCTGGTGTGCGCGGTGCTGGGCGGCAGCTTTTTGCTGGCCTGCGACCTGCTGGCGCGGCTGCTCTACCCACCCGCCGGGCTGCCGGTGGGCTTGGTCACGGCCCTGTTCGGGGTACCCTTCTTCGTATATTTGCTGCGAAGAAATAATTGAGCTATTAGCTTGTAGCTGCTAGCTGAGAGCTTCTTGTAGAGGAAGCCACTTGAATAGCTAACAGCCATTGGCCAATAGCTAAGAGCTTAAAACCAAAATGATATACGTCAGCCGCCAGGAACATTTCAACGCTGCCCACAAGCTGCACAACCCCAAATGGAGCGATGAGCGCAACCGCGAGGTGTTT
Organism: Cytophagales bacterium; assembly: GCA_038213745.1. Lineage (GTDB taxonomy): Bacteria > Bacteroidota > Bacteroidia > Cytophagales > Hymenobacteraceae > Hymenobacter. Next base: position 11,753 of record JBBQSQ010000077.1, on the reverse strand, counting down.
GGCCCCTGCGCCAATGCCAATTGGCACGGCCACAACTACGACCTTATCGTGACCGTGAAGGGCAACCCCGACCCCGAAACCGGCTTTGTCGTCGACTTGAAGGCCCTTTCCGACTTGCTGCGCGTGCACATCACCGACCAGGTCGACCACAAAAACCTCAACCTCGACGTGCCCTTTCTGGCCGGCCAAATGGCGAGCACCGAAAACCTAGCCATGGCCTTCTGGCAAATCATCGAGCGCGAATTGCCCGCCATCACCCCAGCCAAGCTGCACTGCGTAAAGCTCTACGAAACCGCGCGCAACTTCGTGGAATACTACGGCTAACGCCTGCGGCTTAGTGAAGAATGAGGAATGAAGAATGAGTAATTCTAATTCTTCATTCCTCATTCTTCATTCCTCATTCTTTCAAATGAAGTATTACTTAATTGCCGGCGAACGGTCGGGCGATTTTCACGCGGCCAACCTCATGCACGAGCTGCGGGGGCAAGACGCCGCCGCGCAGTTCCGCTTCTGGGGCGGCGACCTGATGCAGGCCGAAGGCGGCGAGCTGGTGCGCCACTACCAGGACCTGGCCATTATGGGCTTTCTGGAGGCAGCTACCAGCATCCTCAAGTTTCGGGGCTACCTGAAGCAGTGCCAGCAGGACCTGCTGGCGTACCAGCCCGATGTGCTGATTCTGGTGGACTACGCGGGCTTCAACCTGCGCATGGCCAAAATTGCCAAAGAACACGGCATCAAGGTGTTCTACTACATATCGCCCAAAATATGGGCCTGGAACCAAGGCCGGGTCGAGCAGGTGAAAGCCCGGGTCGACCGGATGTTTACCATCCTACCCTTTGAAACGGAGTTCTACCAAAAATTTGGATACCCCGTCGACTACACCGGCAACCCCACCGCCGATGCAGTGGCCGAGTTTAAGCCCACCACCGACTTCTTCACGCGCAACCAACTCGACCCCGACACGCCCATAATCGCGGTGCTGCCCGGCTCGCGCAAGCAGGAAATCGAGGAGATGCTGCACGAAATGATTGCCATTCTGCCCGGCTTTCAGGAGTACCAGTTTGTGGTGGCTGGCGTCACGAACCTCGACCCTAATTACTACCGCCACTTCGAGCGCAACGGCATTCGGTTCCTGTTCGACCAGACGTTTGACCTGCTCAGCCACGCCAAAGCGGCCCTTGTCACCAGCGGTACGGCCACGCTCGAAACGGCCCTGTTTGGCGTGCCCCAGATTGTGTGCTACCGCACCAGCTCCCTGAGCTACGCCATTGGCAAAATGGTTATCAAGGTGCCCTACATTTCGCTGGTAAACCTGGTGGTGGGCCGCGCCGTGGTGAGGGAGTTAATTCAAAGCGACTTCAACGCCCGTAACCTGCTCGACGAGTTGCGCACCCTGCTCACCGATACCGACTACATGGACCGCATGCAGGCCGGCTATGCCGAGCTACGTGCCAAGCTAGGCCAGAACCAAGCCGCTAAAAAAACCGCTGAATTGATGGTGAAATACCTCCAAACGCCTTGAGGCAATAGTTTCCGCTTACGGGGAAATAGAACGATAACAAAGCTCTGGTGCGCTGCGCCAGAGCTTTTTTCGTGGCCAGGGCGACCGAAAAAGTGATTGGTGCGAGCTTTTATGAGGAAACCGAAAAGCTACTCTCGAAGTGGACTTTCGGGCAAGCGAAGGTGCATACTACTAGTTGCTTGGCGTAACTCGGTTTTTGCTTAGATTTACTCTCCCACCTTTAAGCCTCCTTGTTCTCATAGATGAAAAAAAGCTACAAAAGCCGGTCGGCCGCTCAACGGCCGGCTTCCTCTTCTGGCGTCGGAACCGGCCTGCGCCGCGTCGGCACTCTGTTGCTCACGGCACTGGTCGTGGCCTTTGGAGCCAACGCCCAGCAGGCCGCCCCGCAGTTTTTCCAGGCTGACGGGCAAGCCCGGGGGGCTGCGGCGTCGTCGCCACTGGCGGCGGCGCTCCATCGCTCCCAGGCCCTGACCCTGGATGTGAACGGCCTGCGCGCGGCGCTGGCCACGGCCCCTACCGAAACCCAGGCCGGTGCCGTGCCATTGGTGCTGGTGCTGCCCTTGCCCAATGGCGGCACGGGCCGTTTTGCCCTGCGTGAGGCCCCCATCATGGCCCCCGCCCTGGCTGCTCGCTTCCCCGGCATCAAGACGTACGCCGGCGTGGGCCTCGACGATGCCGCCGCCTCCGTGCGCCTCGACCTTTCGCCCCAGGGCTTCCACGCCCAGGTGCTCACCAGCGGCGGCAATAGCTTTTACATCGACCCCGTGAGCCGGACCGATGCCCGGCACTACCTCGGTTTCTACCGTAAAGACATGAACCGGGCTGCCGCCGGCTCGGCGCTTAACTGCGGGTTTGCCCCCACCGTTGCGGAGCAGAAGGACAACGATGCGCGCGTGGCCGCTGCCCTGGGTGGCGCAGGCACGGGCCAGCGGGCCAGTGGTACTCAGCTGCGCACCTACCGTCTGGCCTTGGCCAACACCCCCGAATACGCCCTCACCAAAGGCAATACCGCAGCCGGCGTAATGGCCGGCGAGGTCGCCACCGTGAACCGCGTGGTGGGGGTGTATGAAAAGGAATTGGCCGTGCGGCTGGTGCTCGTGCCCAACAACGACCAGTTGATTTTCCTGAGCGGCACGGGCACCCAGCCCTCGCCGGTTTTTACCAACGACGACGGCCGCGCCCTGCTGGACCAAAACCAGCGCAATATCGACCGCATCATTGGCCCGGCCGACTACGATATTGGCCACGTGGTGAGCACGGGCGGCGGTGGGGTAGCCGGCTTGGGCGTGGTGTGCCGGGACGGTGATAAGGCCCGCGGCGTAACGGGGTTGGCCAACCCCGTGGGCGATGCTTTCGATATTGACTACGTAGCCCACGAAATGGGCCACCAGTTCTCGGGCAATCACCCCTTCGACGGCAACGCGGGCAGCTGCAACGGTACGAACCGCAACGCCGCCACAGCGTGGGAGCCCGGCTCGGGTTCCACCATCATGGCCTACGCCGGCATTTGCACCGCCAGCAATGATTTGCAGCCCAACTCCGACGCCACCTTCCACACCGGCAACTACCAGGAAATGCGCGCCTTCATCGACGGCACCACGTGCGGTACCACCACGCCGACCGGCAACACCCCGCCCGTGGTGACGGCCCCCGCCACCGGCAAAACCCTGCCCGTTGGCACGCCCTTCAAGCTCACGGCCACGGCTACCGATGCTGAAAATGATGCCCTCACGTACTCGTGGGAAGAGCTGGACCTGGGCACGCAGGAAGCCCCGAACGCTTCCCAATTGGCCAACAACAACGTGCCGCTCTTCCGCTCGTTCAATCCAACGGCAAGCGGCACGCGCTATTTCCCCCGCCTCTCCGACCTGCTGAACAACACCACCGCATTCGGTGAGCGCCTGCCCACGGTGAGCCGCACCCTGAAGTTCCGGTGTACGGCCCGCGACGAGCACAACGGCCCCGCCGGGGTCATCGGCGGCGTTGACTATAGCTCGTTGGTGACCATGAGCGTGACCAGCACGGCCGGCCCCTTTGTGGTATCGGCCCCTAATACGGCCGTAACCTGGGTGGGCGGTGCCGCCCAAAACGTGACCTGGAGCGTGGCGGGCACCGCCGCCGCGCCCGTAAGCTGCGCGCTGGTCAACATTCGTCTTAGCCTTGATGGCGGCCTGACGTATCCCACCGTACTGGCCGCCAACGTGCCCAACAGTGGCTCGGCCGTGGTCGTTGCCCCCAGCCCCGCCACTGCCCAGGCCCAGGCCCGCCTCATGGTGGAAGCCGCCGACAACTATTTCTTCGATATTTCGAACACCAATTTTACCATCAGCCCGCCTGCCGTGGGGCCTACCATCACCAGCTTCTCGCCCACGGGCGGCCTGGCGGGCACGGTGGTTACCATTCTGGGCTCGAATTTCACGGGCACTACCGCCGTTAGCTTCAACGGCACGGCCGCCACGGCGTTCACGGTGACCTCGGCTACGCAGCTGACGGCAACGGTGCCGGCCGGTGCCACCACGGGCACGATTGTCGTAACCGCGCCGACGGGCACGGCTACGTCGGCCACGGCATTTGTGGTTGGGCCTCCGCCCGTTATCAGCAGTTTCACGCCCACTACGGGGGCTATTGGTGCGGTGGTCGTCATCACGGGCACTAACTTCTCGGACGTTTCGCAGGTCACGTTCAACGGCACCAGCGCCCCCACGTTCACCGTGAATTCGGCCACGCAAATCACCGCTACCGTGCCCAACGGGGCGTCTACTGGTCCTGTCGGCGTTACCACGGTAGTCGGCACGGGCCTGTCGAATACCAATTTCACGGTAATTCCGGCCCCGCTCATCAACTCCTTCACGCCGGATACCGGCGCACCGGGTACTACGGTGGTACTCACCGGCGACAACTTCACCGGCGCTACTCAGGTCACCTTCAGCGGCGTAGTAGCTCCGGTCTTCACCGTGAACTCGGCCACGCAGATTACGGTAACGGTGCCCACCGGCGCTACCACCGGCGTCATCACCGTAACCACGCCGGGCGGCATTGGTACATCAATTGACTTGTTCATCACCAATGACCTGTGCGCCAATGCTATTCCGCTGGTCTGCGGCCAGACCGTACGGGGCTCAACCGTAGGCTCTACGGACACCGGCGACCCCACCGCTTCGTGCGTTACGACGGTGAATGCCGGCGGCGTGCTCTATTCCATCACTGGTACGGGGGCGGCCATTACGCTCACTACCTGCAACGCCGCCACGGATTTTGATACCAAGCTTTTCGTGTATTCGGGCACTTGCGGCACCTATACATGCGTAACGGGAAACGATGATTCGCGGACCTGCACCGCGAACACGTCGGCCTCTACCGTGACGTTCAACTCGGTGTTTGGCACCAGCTACTTCGTGTTCGTGAGCGGGTTTCAGTCCGAAACAGGCAACTTCGCGCTCACCACCACCTGCGCCGCCGCGCCGGCCCCAGCTACCATCACCAGCCTGGCGCCCAACACCGGGCCAATTGCTTCGGATGTAGTCGTCACGGGTACCAACTTCACTGGCGCGACGCGCGTAACTTTCAATGGTACCACGGCCACTAACTTCGCCGTCATTGATGCGCAAACTATCACCGTTTCGGTCCCCAACGGGGCTACTACCGGCGACGTGGTGGTATACAAAGGCAATGGCATCCCGAGCAACGGGGTGCTGTTCACCGTGACTACCCCCGTGCCCACCATTAGCCGCATTGCGCCGGCCAGTGGCCCCATCGGCACCAACGTGACCCTGACGGGCACTGGTTTCGGAGGTGCTACCAGCATCACTTTCAATGGCGTGCCTGCCACTGCCTACGGCGTATCAAGTGCCACGAGCATGACGGCTATTGTGCCCGCCGGGGCTACCACCGGCAACGTGGTGGTTACCACCCCTGGCGGCACCAGCAACGACATTCTGTTCACGGTGGTACCGCCCGCGCCCGTCGTGGCTAGCCTGAGCCCGGCCACCGGCCCGGCCGGCACGGCAGTAACGCTTACCGGTACGAACTTCACCGGTGCTACGTCCCTCACGCTGAACGGCGTGGTTATCAACAACTTCACGGTGGTGAATGCCACCACCATCACCTTCACGATACCAACTGGCTCCACTACCGGGGCTATAGTGGTCACCACCACCGGCGGCTCTAGTAGCGGTAACACCTTCACCGTAACGGTGGCTACGGCCTCTGCCCGCGCCAACCAGACCGAGTTCAGCGTCTGGCCCAATCCCGTGGCTGGCAAAGGCACCCTGCACGTCGCCCTCACGGCCTCAACCGCTAAAGCCAGTGCCACCTTGCGCAACGTATTGGGCCAGACGGTAGCCACCCGCACCTTCAGCGGCAGCACCACGGAAATCTCTACGGCTAACCTAGCCACCGGCACATACCTGCTCACCGTGCAGGTAGACGGCCGCGCCCCCAGCATCCAGCGCGTGGTGGTGGAGTAGGTTTGAAGTTAAAGGTTGAGCGTTAAAAGTTAAAAAGGCCCACCTGGCATAATTCAGGTGGGCCTTTTTAACTTTTAACGCTCAACCTTTAACTTCTTTACGCCGCTCGCATATGCCGAAGCGGCGATTTCTCAAACTTGCTGCGGCAGTAGCCCAGGTTGATTTGCAGCGCGTCGGAGCCTTCTTCCGAAGGCATTTCGAACATGGCATCGGTCATGATGCTCTCGCAAATGGAGCGCAAGCCGCGCGCGCCGAGGCGGTATTCGTCGGCCTTCTCCACGATGTATTCCAGCGCATCTTCTGTGAAGCTGAGCTCGATGTTTTCCATGCCGAACAGGCGCTTGTACTGGCGCACGAGCGAGTTCTTGGGCTCGGTCAGAATCAGGCGCAGCGTGCTGCGGTCCAGCGGGTTGAGGTGCGTGAGCACCGGCAGGCGGCCAATGAGTTCCGGAATCAGGCCGAAGCTTTTGATGTCCTGCGCCGTCACGTAGCGCAGAAAATTCTGGGTGTCCACCTGCTCGTCCAGGTTCGTCTTGGCGAAGCCCATTGGCTTGGTGTTCAAGCGGCTCTTAATAATCCGGTCAAGGCCCGAAAAGGCCCCACCGCAGATAAAGAGAATGTTCTCAGTATTTACCGAAATCATCTTCTGCTCCGGGTGCTTGCGCCCGCCTTGGGGCGGCACGTTGATGTTAGTGCCTTCCAGCAGCTTCAGCAACGCCTGTTGCACGCCCTCGCCGCTCACATCGCGCGTGATGCTGGGGTTATCGCTCTTGCGGGCAATTTTGTCAATTTCGTCGATGTACACGATGCCGCGCTCTGCCGCTTCCAGGTTGTAGTCGGCCGCTTGCAGCAGGCGGGTGAGGATGCTTTCTACATCCTCGCCCACGTAGCCAGCCTCGGTCAGCACCGTGGCATCGGCAATGCAAAAGGGCACTTGCAGGATTTTGGCCAGCATTCGGGCCAGGAAGGTTTTGCCGGTGCCAGTTTCGCCCACCATGATGATGTTCGACTTTTCAATCTGCACTTCATCCTCCTGCGGCTTCTGCATCAGGCGCTTGTAGTGGTTGTACACGGCCACGGCCATCACACGCTTGGCCTCGTCCTGGCCCACCACGTACTGGTCGAGGTGGTCCTTGATGGCTTTGGGCTTGATGAGGTTGAACTTGGGCTGCTTGCTGGCGTCCTGCGCTTTCGCTTCCTCATCGAGGATATGTTGGGCCTGGCCCACGCATTTTTCGCAAATGTGGGCGTTGATGCCCGAAATCATGACGGCAACTTCGCGCTTGCTCTTATTGCAAAAGGAACAGGATATTTCGGCCACGGAAGGAGGAATAGAGTAGGGTGGGGAGGCAGGTTTTAGAACAAGCGGGCTCAAAGATACGACAAGCCCAACGTCGGGGGGCAGAAAAATGGTGCCGCTGCCCAAAGCTTTAAAAAACCGAAGAGCCGCTGTAATGACTGGTTTTTAAGCAATGGGTTGTTGCTGAAATTGCTTACGCGGCAAATGCTTGGGGTTTCGCGCGGATTTGGCTCGGGAAGAATGCGGTTGAAGATACCGCCGGTTGCCGCGGGGTGGCTTGTGGCCATGGGCTTTGCTAACTTTTGATTTTTCGTGTCCTGTTTGAATTGCATATAATAATAAAATTATATATACTTACTAATAATAAACTGTTCCGAACCCAAAAGCTCATGAAAAACACTTTGCTTACCACACTGCTGGCAAGCGGCCTCGTCGCTTTTGCCCAGGCTCAAAACCTGCCTGCCACGCCCAAGCGCGCCGTCACCGACACCTACTTCGGCAAAGCAGTAGTCGACAACTACCGCTGGCTCGAAGACACCAACAGCCCCGAAACGCAAGCCTGGTTCAAGGCCCAGGGCGACTATGCGGCCGCCACGCTGGCCACGATTCCGGGCCGCGACCGGCTCATCCAGATGTTCAATGACTACGACCGGCTGCTGACCGTGCGCTACGGCGAAATCAAAAAACGCGGCCCCCGCTACTTCTACCGCAAAACCCTGCCCGGCGAGAAAGTGGGCAAGCTCTACGTGCGCGAGGGCAAGGCCGGCACCGAACAGTTGCTCTTCGACCCCGCCGCCTTCGAGCCGCAGCAAGGGTATTCGATGACGGCCTTCACGCCCAGCCCCGACGGGCAGCGCCTGGTCATCGGCTTGCAGCAGGGCGGTGCCGAGCGGTCGACGCTGCGCGTGCTGACGGTGGCCACCCGGGCGTTTTCGGCCGAAAGCATCCCGGCCGTGTCCGGCGGCGAGGTGGCCTGGCTGCCCAACGGCACCGGCTTTCTCTACACCCCGCAAAACTCAACCGACCCCCAAGACCCGAAGAACGCCATCGACACCAAAGCCCGCCTGCACCGGCTGGGCACCGCGCCCGCCACCGACCCGGAGCTGCTGTCCAGGGCCAAATACCCGAAGCTGGGCATCCGGCCCGACCAGTACCCGAAAATGTCCTTCTCCGACGACGGCACCCAACTCTACGGCGAGCTCAGTTCGGTCGACCAGCGGCTAAACGTCTGGGTGGCATCGCCGGCCGACCTGGGCAAGCCGGCCCTAGGCTGGAAGCAACTGCTGGCCCCCACCGACAGCGTGCGCAGCTTTTACAAGCTCGGGGCCAAGCTCTACCTGCACTCGGTGAAGGGCGCCCCCAACGGCCAGATTCTGGTCACCGATGCCGCCCGCCCCAGTCCCGCCACGGCCGCCGTGCTGCTGCCGGCCGGCCCGCAGCACATCACCTATATAGAGCGCACTAAGGACTTCCTGTTCGTGGTGCTGAGCGATGGCATCAACCAGACCATCCGGCAGTACGACCCGCGTACCCGGCAGTGGGCCGACGTTCCGCTGCCCGGCACCGGCACCGCCGGCCTGGGGCCCGACGACCCCGCCCACGACAAAGAGGCCGGGGTCTACGTCACGTCCTGGAATAAACCCGGCACGCTCTACGACTACGACCCCACCACCCGCCACCTGGCCGTGAGCGTCTTCGACGTGCAGCCCGCTTATCCCGACGTGGCCCACTTGGTAGTGGAGGAGCTGGAAGTGCCCAGCCACGACGGGGTCATGGTGCCGCTGTCGCTGGTCTATAAAAAGGGGCTGAAAAAGGACGGCAGCGCCGTGTGCCTGATGAACGGCTACGGCGCCTACGGCTTCTCGGCCATACCCTACTTTGACCCGTTCAACCTGGCCCTGCTCAACCAGGGCGTGGTCATCGCCGTAACCCACCCGCGCGGCGGCTCCGAGAAGGGCGACAAATGGTACCGCGCCGGCTACCAGACCACCAAGCCCAACACCTGGAAGGACTTCATCGCCTGCGGCGAGTACCTGGTCAAGAACCAGTACACCAGCCCCCAGCACCTCATCGGCATGGGCACCAGCGCGGGCGGCATCCTCATCGGCCGCGCCATCACCGAGCGGCCCGACCTGTTTGCCGCCGCCATCTCCAACGTGAGCTGCTCAAACACGCTGCGCGGGGAAAACACGCCCAACGGCCCCGTGAACGTGCCCGAGTTTGGCAGCGTGAAGGACGAGGCCCAGTGCGCGGCGCTCTACGAGATGGACGCCTTCCAGCATGTGCAAGCGGGGGTGAAGTACCCGGCCGTCATCTGCGTGGGCGGCTGGAACGACCCGCGCGTCATCGTGTGGCAGCCGGGAAAGCTCGCCGCCGCCCTGCAAGCCGCCAGCACCTCGGGCAAGCCCGTGCTCATGCAAGTGAACTACGACAACGGCCACTTCACGGAAGACAAGCAGGTGACCTTCCGCAACTTCGCCAACATGTACGCTTTCGCCTTGTGGCAGGCCGGCCACCCTGCCTTCCAACCCAACGCCACAGCCATAAAGTAAAAGGCGAGCGCACCTGCAAAAACATAAAAAAGCTCCTGCTGAACCAGCAGGAGCTTTTTGCTAAACAAATAATTCAAGAAATCCGGCTAAATCCGCGCTTAGGCTTTCTTCTTCTCCAGCACCTCGTCAATCAGGCCATATTCCTTGGCCTCATCAGCGCGCATCCAGTAGTCGCGGTCTGAGTTGTCGTGGATTTCCTGGTAGGTTTTGCCGGTGTGCTGCGCCAGAATGTCATACAGCTCCTTCTTCAATTTGAGGATTTCGCGCGCCGTAATTTCAATGTCCGACGACTGCCCCTGCGCGCCACCCGAAGGCTGGTGAATCATCACGCGGGCGTGGGGGAGGGCCGAACGCTTGTTGGCCGCGCCGCCCGCCAGCAGCACCGCGCCCATCGAGGCAGCCAGACCCGTGCAAATCGTGGCCACGTCGGGGCCTACGTACTGCATCGTGTCGTAAATACCCAGGCCGGCATACACCGAGCCACCGGGCGAGTTAATGTAGAGCAGGATGTCTTTCTTGGCATCAGCCGACTCCAGGAATAGCATCTGGGCCGTCAGGATGTTGGCGATGTAGTCGTCCACGGCCGTACCCAGGAACACAATCCGGTCCATGATGAGGCGCGAGAAAACGTCAATTTCGCGGAAATTTTGCGGCCGCTCTTCAATCACCGAGCGGGTCATGTTGGTGGGCAGCATCATGCCGTTGCGCACCTGGCCTTCCATGTGGTTCAGGTATTGGTCCACGCCCAGGCCGCTCAGTCCCTGGCCCTTCACGGCAAACTTGCGGAATTCTTGTCTATTCAGTAATGGGTTCATTGGAGAAAAATGTGGCGCACGCTTCCGCTTGCGCAGGTGAGTTTGAGGTAAAAAAGACGAGCCAAGTAGGAGAATATTGTTGAAAACCCAACAAAAAAGCCCCTACGTCTCCGTAAGGGCTTTTCCGAAAATCGGTTCTGCAATAGGGCAGCGCGAAGGCTTAGCTATGCAGGGTCCGGAATTCTTCGGCCGTTACGGGCTTGTCCGTAACAACAACTTTGCCGCGCAGGTTTTCAAGCACTTTCTCTGCCAGAATGGCCTCGTACTCGCTCACGTAGTTTTTGCCGTTGTCCTGCTTCAGGAAGCTGTCGGCGTAGCTACGCATCGATTCGCGCATTTCGTCGGGCATGTTCGGCATGTTGAACTGACCCATGATTTTGTCGAGGGTGCGGTTCACAATCTCGTCGTTGCTCACCTTCAAACCGGCGTCTTCCACCACCTTGTTGCGAATCATGCTCCACTTCAGCTCCTTCTCGTAGTCGGCGTAGTGCTCTTCTACCTTTTCAGGCGTCAGTTTGCCTTCATTGGCGCGCACCAACCACTTTTTGAAGAACTCCGTGGGTACCTTGATTTCGGTTTTCTCCACCAGTTGCTCCACAATGCTGTTGTTCAGGGCACCGTCGCTCTCGCGGTCGTAGTTCTGCTGAATCGTCTCACGCACCTTGGCATCGAATTCTTCCTGCGAAGCAACCGCCTCGGGGCCGAACACTTTATCGAACAGCTCCTGGTTCATTTCCGGGGCGGCCGTGCGGTTCACCTTCTCCACGCTCAGTTCGTAGTCGCCGGTTGTTTCAGCGGCTTCCGTCTTGCTCAGGCCCGTCACATTCGAAATCGAAGCCGCATCGTTGCCGAAAGCAGCTTGCAGGTCAAATGTTACTACGTCACCGCCTTTTTTACCAATGAACTGCGCCGCATCGCCGGTCACTTTGCCAATTGGCAGCAGGATGGTCCGGCCTTCGCCTTCCTCACCCGCTTTCTTGAACTTGCCAAACAGGTAGTCGCCTGCTTCCGACTCGTCGGGGTTGGTCGTCTCGCCGTACTGGCGGGCAATTTGCTCGTTGGTCTGGTTGAGGGTTTCGTCGTCGAGGCTCACCTGGT
>JBBQSQ010000076.1:0-20498 GCA_038213745.1 Cytophagales bacterium | reverse complement strand
TGGCGCGGACTTGGCTGTCCGCGGCTCCGCGCGGTCCCAACAAATTGCGATTGGTGCGGCGGCGCGGAGTGCAAAGTCCGCGCTACTGCCCGCAAAGATACCCGCCCGTTCCGCGCCCCGTACTTTTGCAGGCTCATTCGTACCGCGTCCTTGTTGCTGCTTCCTTACGTTCCCGCGTCCCCTTTTTTCTGGCTTCTCCTTGCCTGCGTGCTGGTGCAGCTGTTTTACGCGGCGTATTTCTTCTGGCCCTTTGCCCGCAGGGTCCCCGAGGCCCCCGCCGATGTGCCCGGTTCCGATTCCGAGCCGGTTTCCATCGTGGTTTGTGCCCGCAACGAGCTCGATAACCTACGCCGCTTGCTACCCCTGCTGCTCCAGCAGGACTACCCCGCCGGTTTCGAAATTGTTCTCATCGACGACCGCAGCCACGACGATACGTACCTCTACGCCCAGCAGCTGGCCCAGTACTATCCCGAAAAAGTGCGCCTCGTCACCGTCAGCAGTACCCCCGACGGCTTTGCTCCCAAAAAATACGCCCTCACCCTGGGCATTAAGGCCACGCGCTACACCCGGCTGCTCTTCACCGATGCCGACTGCATTCCGGCCACCAACCAATGGCTGCGCCTCGTGCAACGCGGCTTCTCCTTTGCCAATGGCGCCGACCTTGTGCTCGGCTTCTCCGCCTACACTGAGGCCCCCGGCTTTCTTAACAAGCTCATTCGTTACGAAACGCTGCTCACGGCGGCCCAGTACCTAAGCTTCGCCTGGCGCGGCTGGGCCTACATGGGCGTGGGCCGCAACCTGGCCTACTCCCGAGCCTGCTTCACGGCCACCAAGGGCTTCGCCTCGCACATCCGCCAGCTCTCCGGCGACGACGACCTGCTGGTGCAGGATGCCGTGCGCCACGGCCAGCGTGTGGCCGTGGTGGCCGATGCCGCTGCCCATACACTGAGCGAGCCGGCTCCCACCTGGGCCGCGTGGTGGCACCAAAAACGCCGGCACCTATCGGCCGGGCAGGCTTACCGTTTGCCCGACCGTTTGCGAGTGGGCACCTTTGTAATGGCCAATATGTTGTTCTACCTGGCTACGGTTGCGCTAGTTTTTTCCCCAAACAATTGGGTACCTTTGGCAGTCGTATGGTCCCTCCGAACCTTGTTCGTGAGCGCCGTGTATGCCCGTCTTAGCCGCCGGCTCCACCAGTCCGTAATCGTCGGATTGCTGCCCGTGCTCGACGCGGTTTATTTTTTTCAATACCTGGCCCTGGGAATCTCGCTGTTCCTTAACCGCACCCTTCGATGGAAGTAAACAACCAAGATATTCAAAAGCAGTTTTCAGCCAAAGCCAAGCACGACTTCAAGCTGATTCGCGCCGCCGTGGACCACGGCGACGAGAAAGCCTACGCCGAGCTGATGCACATCTACAAAAAGCCCGTTTACCACGTGGTGCTCAAGATGGTACGCAACCAGGACGACGCCGAGGACCTTACCATCGAGGCCTTCGCCAAGGCGTTCCGGAACCTGCACAAGTTCAATCCTGAGTATGCGTTTAGCACTTGGCTGTTCCGCATTGCCACCAACAACTGCATCGATTTTATTCGCAAGAATAAAATCAAAACCATGTCGATTGACTCGGCCATCAAGGTCGACAACGGCGACGAAATCACCATCGATTTCCGCGACAACGACCTGAACCCGGCCGAGCACGCCGTGCGCAACCAGAAAATCGAAATCATGCGCCACGTCGTGTCGCGCCTGCCCGATAAGTACCAGCGCCTCGTCTCGCTCCGCTATTTCGACGAGCTCAGCTACGAAGAAATCGCCACAGAGCTCAAAGCTCCGCTCGGCACCGTGAAAGCCCAGCTACACCGCGCCCGCGAGCTGCTCTATGACATGGTGAAGCACACCAAGCAGATTATTTAAGCCAGGAAAAGCCCCGATGCGAGTCGGGGCTTTTTTGTGGTTTGAACGGGCGAGCTTTACTCGTCTGCCGCGCGCAGGTCGCGTGGGTCGGGGCGGTGTTCAAGAATTTCGGCAGGCTGGCAGTCCAGTGCCTGACATATTGCCGCCAGGGTACTGAAGCGTACAGCTTTGGCTTTGCCACTTTTCAAAATGGACAGGTTGGCCAGGGTGATGCCCACGGTTTCGGCCAGGGCGCTGAGCGTCATCTTGCGGCGGGCCAGCATCACGTCGAGGTTTACAATGATGGGCATCAGATAACGAGTGCGGCCTCGCGGCTCAGTTCGACGCCGCGCTGGTACACGGCGGCAATAACGAGCAGTACCAAGCCAACCTCCCAGCCCGGCAGGGTGGTTTCGGTATTAAGGCGCACATAATGACTGAGCGGTTCGGTTAGGCCCAGCATCCGGAAAGGTGGCACCAGCGCCCGCACGGCCAGATAGGCCAGCTCCTGCGCAAAATCGAGCCCCAGCACCAGTAGGCCCAGCCCGCGCAGCCGCCGGGCGTTGGCAAAGGTAAACGGCGTCGCCGGGGTTACGTCCAGCAGCAGCTGCCACAGCAGCCAGCTGCCCACCCCGAAAAACATCACCCACGCCAGCGACTGATAGTCGTTGGAAGCGCCCAGGTACAGGAGCGCCACCCGCCGCCACGCGTCGGGTTCGTGGTAGCGCAATACCGGGGCCTGCGGGTCGGCTGTTAGGTCGAAAGGGCTATTGGCCGCTAGCGGTAAATGCTGCGTGTTGCGCATCGGCCGGCTATTGTAGCCATCGGCCCAGCCCGCCTGCATGTCATGAAAGGCCGAAAAGGTATTAGGAGTAGTTGTATTCAGCGCAAGCTGCACGGGAGTATCGTCGATGACTGCTACCGTGCGAACCAGTAGCAGCATGGCCGCAATGCCGCCACCCAGAAGGAAAATAAATGCCAGAGGCCGGCTAAAGCGAAGCAGCGAAGCCAGAGGAAGAAGACGCATGAGAAGAGAGGAGTTAATGTAAATGCAAAACAAGTCTAATTTTATTGAAAAACAATAAATATGTATTGAATAAAAATGTATTTGTATCGATTAGCAGGTATAAGTAATTGCTGAGCCACCAGCACAGTGCTACTCATCCGTAGTTGCCTGAGTTGCATTATGAGACCGGCTTGACGTACCGAAGCAGCCCCTCCTATTGCACCTTTGCACCCATGAACCTATTGCACCACTACTTCCCCGAGCTCACCAAGCAGCAGCTCCAGCTTTTCAAGCAGCTGGAAACCGAGTTCCGGGCCACCAACGAAGCCATCAACCTCGTGTCGCGTCCCGACATGGAGAATTTTGAGGAACGGCACTTGCTGCATTCGCTCAGCATTGCCAAGGTTGTGCAGTTTTCCAAAGGCAGCGCCGTGCTCGACGTGGGCACCGGCGGCGGCCTGCCCGGCCTGCCGCTGGCCATCCTGTTCCCCGAAGTGCATTTCCATCTCGTGGACAGCATCGGTAAGAAAATCCGGGCCGTGCAGTTTATGGCCGCCGCGCTGGGTCTGAACAACGTGACCGCCGAGCAAACCCGCGCCGAGCAGGTCCGGGCCAAGTATGACTTTGTGGTGAGCCGCGCCGTGGCCCGCCTCGCCACCTTTCATCCCTGGATTGCTCACCGCTTCAAGCCGCAGGGCGCACCTGGCACCGGCCTCTATTACCTCAAAGGCGGCGACCTGACCGAGGAAATCGCCGAATCCGGCCTCAAGGCCACGGTGACGAATCTGAGCGATTTCTTCAGCGAAGAGTTTTACGAAACCAAGAAGGTGGTGTTCGTGCCCGCGAAGTAGGAACTGTCATTGCGAGTGAGGCATTCTGCGCATCAAGCAGAGACGGAACGCGACAAGCCTCAGAATGTGATAAAAAGCCCCTGCACTGCATAGTGTCGGGGCTTTCTGGTAAGAGGAAATGGCTAGTTTTGATAGGACGGATTGCCGCGCTCCGCTCGCAATGACAAATGCCCCCACGGCCTACGCGGGCACCTCGGCCGTCAGAAATTCCACGGCGCGTCGCTCCGAATAGTATTCGCCGCTGCTCTCCGCAAACCCCACGTGCCCACCATCGGGCGGGGTTTCCAGAAATACGAACGGCGAGCTAGCCGCCACCTCCCGCGGAAAGCACGAAGCCGGCAGAAACGGGTCGTTCTGCGCATTCACCAGCAGCGTGGGCACCCGAATGCCGCTCAAATAGCGCCCGGAGCTGGCGTATTGGTAGTACGCCTCTGCCGAGTCGAACCCGTGCATGGGGGCCGTGTAGCGGCTATCGAACTGCTGGAAATCGCGCAGCTCCTCAATACCTTCCAGGTCAACCTGGCCGGGCAGGAGCTCCGCTTTGGCCCGCACCTTCAGGCGCAGGGATTTTAGAAAGCGCCGCATGTACACTTGGTTTTGCAGCCGGCCGATGTGCACCGAGCTGGCCTGCAAATCGGTTGGCACGGAAAACACGGCGGCGCGTATTACTTCCGTGGGCACGCGGCCGGCATCCTCGCCCAAGTACTTTAGCGTCACGTTGCCGCCCGCGCTGAAGCCCACGAGGTAGGCCCGCTGGTAGCGTCCGGTGGCCAGGGCGTGGCGCAGCACCAGGTCCAGGTCTTCGGTGTCGCCGAGGTGGTAGGAGCGGAGCAGGCGGTTGATTTCGCCGCCGCAGCTGCGGTAGTTCCACGCCAAGGCGTCGAGGCCGGCACGGTTCAGGGCCCGCACCATGCCCCGCATGTAGGGCCGCGAGGCATCGCCTTCGAGGCCGTGCGACACAACGACGAGGCCATTGGAGGGGCGCGTGCCGGGCAGGCGGCTCCAGTCCAGGTTCAGGAAGTCGCCGTCGGGTAGCTCCAATCGTTCGCGCTGGTAGGCCACGTCGGGCACGGTGCGCCAGAGGCTGGGCACAATGGTCTGTAAATGACCGTTGAACAAGTAAAATGGCGACTGGTATTTGGATTCGGCAACAAGGGGCATGGCGCGGAAAATTAAAAAAATGAAACAGCGCGCTGGGTGGGATTGCAGGAAAAGTAAAGTTCGGACTTAATCGGCATGCATACTAATTTACTGCTGTTACGCACTAAGGTTCTGGCGCACGTCTGCGCCGCGCTACCGGTTGGGTAATAGCATTAATTTAGGTCTTTTAAAATGAAATGGGAATGAAGAAGGTGTTTAAATCTGCGCCGCAGAATCCCATCTATAGCGTAGACGCCGCACGTCAGATAGGCTTTGCCGCAATATTTTTGCCAAGTGGGTTTGAAATTGTCCGCCAGCTTTGTACCTTTGCCCTCCCAAACACAGAACTCAAGCATAACGCTCCTACATATTCCAACTCATGGCAAACCATAAGTCGGCCCTCAAACGCATCCGCAGCAACGAAGCTAAGCGCGTGTTGAACCGTTACCAGCACAAATCCACCCGTACGGCCATCAAAAAGCTCCGCACGACGACCGACAAAACGACTGCTCAGGAGTTGCTGAAGAAGGTGACTTCTATGCTGGACCGTTTGGCCAAAAAGAGCATCATCCACAAGAACAAAGCTGCTAATAACAAAAGCAAGCTGACAAAACTCGTCAATGCGCTTTAGCGCGTAGCGAGTTTAGGAGGACCAGACTGCGCCGCCCCAAGGTCTGGTTCTCCGCATATCACGGAAGCCCTGCTCAGCAATGAGCAGGGCTTCTCGCGTTCTAAGCGGTGTCAGGCTGCACCAAGGGGTGGAGGTGGGATACGAAAAGTAGCAAACGACAGCGCCCGCCGGTTATCCGGCGGGCGCTGTCGTTTGGCTGATTAACCGCTAGGTTTAGGCAATGCTCACCTTCACCATGTTGGCCTTGCCCTTGTCCTGAATGGGCATCGAGCCGGTGCTGATGAACACGTCGCCGGTTTGCAGGTGGCCGGTGGTGGTGAGGACGTAACGAATGTCGGCCACGGTGCTGTCGGTGCTCACCAGGCGGTCGTAGTAAAAGCTGCGCACGCCCCAGACAAGGCTTAGGGCCGTGAGCAGGGGGCGGTTGTCGGTGAAAACGAAGATGTCGGCTTTGGGGCGGTACTTGGCCAGCTGGAAGGCCGTGTAGCCGCGGTGCGTGCTGCCGGTGAGGGCCTTCGCGCCGGTGTTTTTGGCCAAGTGGCAGGCGGCCGATATTACGCTGTCGGCCATGAAGTTGGGCGACGACGCATCAATGGGCCACCACTTGTGGAAGAGCTGCGGGCTGCGGCTTTCCACGCTCAGAATGGTGCCCACCATGGAGCGGATAACCTCGGCGGGGTACGCGCCCACGGCAGTTTCGGCCGAGAGCATCACGGCATCGGCCCCGTCGAGCACGGCGTTGGCCACGTCGCTGGTTTCGGCGCGGGTGGGGCGGGGCGCGGTAATCATGCTCTCCATCATTTGGGTGGCCACGATGACGGGCTTGCCGGCCGCGTTGCACTTGGCAATAATCATCTTCTGGGCCATGGGTACCTCTTCCATCTTCACTTCCACGCCGAGGTCGCCGCGGGCCACCATCACGGCATCGGTGATGGCGATGATTTCGTCGATGTTGCGCAGGCCGTCGGGCGTTTCAATCTTGGCCACCACGCGGGTGGTTTTGCCAGCATCGGCAATCAGCTTCTTGATAAAGCGAATGTCATCGGCCTTGCGGGCGAAGCTGAGCGCCACCCAATCCACGTCGTGCTCCAGGCCAAAGGCCAGGTCTTCGATGTCCTTTTCGGTCATGCTCGGGGCCGAAACTTCCGAGTCGGGCAGGTTGATGCCTTTGCGGGGCTTCACGAGGCCGCCGTACACCACTTCCACGTCCACTTCCTTGTCGCGGTCGGTGGCCAGTACTTTCAACTCAATCTTGCCGTCGTCAATCAGAATCTGGTCGCCGGCCTTCACGTCGCGGGCCAGGCCCAGATAAATCGTGCTCAAGCGCGTGGCCGTGCTGATTTCCTTTTCGCCGCAGACCAGCTTGATTTTATCGCCCGCCTTAATTTCCACGCCGCCGCCTTCTACTTCGCCCAAGCGGATTTTCGGTCCCTGCAAATCCTGCAGCAGGCCCACCGACGTTTTCATGTCCTTGTTCAGCCGCCGCACGGTGTTGATGACCGACAGGTGGTCTTCGTAGGAGCCGTGGGAGAAGTTGAGGCGGAACACGTCCACGCCTTCGCGCATGAGGATGCCCAGGCGCTCGTAGGTGTTGGAAGCGGGGCCAACGGTGGCCACAATTTTGGTTTTGTTGAAGGCGGGGCGGTTTTCCATAGAGGTTTTGGAAATGTCAGAGCAAAAAAACTCCCCGCCTTGCTCAGGAGGGGACGTTTCCGCGGAACGGAAACCGGGCGGGTGCAGGCAGTCAGATTTTGCCGGGCGGCGCACCACCGCAAAAGTCGCTTAATTTAAATGAAATGCCAGTGCTGGTTCTCAAAGAATCAGGTTCTCCTTGTATTTGAGGGTGTTGGGGTCGAACTGGCATACGTACTGCACGGCATCGAGTGCGGTGAGGCGCTGCATCAGCTCTTCGTCGGCGAGGGCCCCGCTGCCGTTGCTCACGGCCAGCAGGTAGTCATACTCCTTGATGTCGGGGGCCAGGAACGGCTTTTTCAGGCTGGAGGGCGCGATGGAGCGGTTGCGCAGCAGGCGAAACGTGAGGCTTTCGGTGGCGTGCAGGTAGTGCGTGAACACCAGTCGGCCCTGGCTGAGCAGGTTGAGCAGCAGCTCAGGCTGCCTGATGAGGCGCAGGCGCAGGGCGCGGTTCAGATTCCAGGCGAGGGTGTAGTCGCGGGTGCTGCTCACCAGCCCAAACAGGGCAAAGTCGCACTCGTACGCAACATCCAGGGTGAAAGTCTTCATGGCAACCGCAAAAAAATGGGCACCTCAAATTACGGGGCGGGGGCAAAGCTACGGCCGCTGGCGGGCCGTTGCCAGTGCTGCCGCCATAATCTTGTACCCCCTTTTCCGAAGCGCGGCCGTGGGTTAGTTGGAAAATCTCTCGTTACTTTGTGCCGTAGTTTTCCTTAAACCCCCACGGAAATGTCTGAAATCGCAGAAAAAGTAAAGGCCATTATTATTGATAAACTGGGCGTTGAAGCCTCGGAAGTTACGCCCGAAGCCAGCTTCACCAACGACCTGGGTGCCGACTCGCTGGACACCGTCGAGCTGATTATGGAGTTCGAAAAGGAGTTCAACGTAAGCATCCCCGACGACCAGGCCGAGAACATCGGCACCGTGGGCCAAGCCATCAGCTACCTCGAAGAGCACGCCAAGTAGTTTCCCGACATTCTGAGCGAAGCGAGCAATTTGCGTAAATAACCTTACTCAGTTTCCTCGTTTCGCCCGGAAAGAACATCTTGTTCTGCGCATACCGGCCGGCTCGCCGCCGGCCGGTTTTGCTGTTTATTCCCGCTTCATCTTTCGCGCCCCTGGCGCTTGCTTATGTCGTCCATCCGACGGGTTGTAGTTACCGGCCTTGGAGCCATCACACCACTGGGCAATACCGCCCCGGCCTATTGGGAGGGCCTGCGCACCGGCACCAGCGGTGCGGCCACCATCACCCGCTTCGACCCCACCAAGTTCAAAACCCGTTTTGCCTGCGAAGTGAAAGGCTACGAAGCCGATAATTTCTTCGACCGCAAGGAGCACCGCAAAATGGACCTGTTCACGCAGTTCGCCGTGGTGGCGGCTGATGAGGCCATTGCCGATTCGGGCCTGCTCGAAAGCGGCGTGGATAAGGACCGGGTGGGCGTGATTTGGGGTTCTGGCATCGGCGGCCTGAAATCCTTGCAGGAAGAATGCTTTGCTTTTGAAAAAGGCGACGGGACGCCGCGTTACTCGCCCTTCTTCATTCCGCGCATGATTGCGGACTCATCTTCGGGCAATATTTCCATCAAGAACGGCTTTCGCGGGCCCAATTTCGTGACTACGTCGGCCTGCGCCTCGTCGAACGATGCCATCATCGCGGCCTTCAACAACATTCGCCTCGGCCTGGCCGACGCCGTGGTGACGGGCGGCTCCGAAGCGGCCATCACCGAATCGGGGGTGGGCGGCTTCAACGCCCTCAAGGCCATGAGCGAGCGCAACGACGACCCGGCCTCGGCCTCGCGGCCGTACGACCAGGACCGCGACGGCTTCGTGCTGGGCGAAGGGGCCGGCGCGCTGGTGCTCGAAGAGTACGAGCACGCCAAGGCGCGCGGGGCCAAAATGTACGCCGAGCTGATTGGCGGCGGCATGTCGTCAGATGCCTACCACATCACCGCGCCCGACCCCAGCGGCAGCGGCGTGGTGCTGGTGATGAAGAATGCGTTGCGCGATGCCGGCATTGCCGCCACCGACGTGGACTACATCAACACCCACGGCACGAGCACGCCGCTGGGCGACGGGGCCGAAATCAAGGCGATTGAGCAGGTTTTCGGCGAGCACGCCACCCAGCTGAACATCTCCTCAACCAAAAGCATGACCGGCCACTTGCTGGGCGGAGCCGGCGGCGTGGAAGCCGTGGCCTGCCTGCTGGCTATGCAAAACAGCCTAGTGCCGCCCACCATCAACCTGAACACGCCCGACCCGGAAATCAACCAGGCCCTGAACTTCACGCCGAACGTGGCCCAGGCCCGCGAGGTGCGCGTGGCCATGAGCAACACGTTCGGGTTTGGCGGGCACAATACGTCGGTGATTTTCCGCAAGCTGTAAGACGGTTAGGTTGCTGATAAATGAACGTCATGCTGAGCGGAGCCGAAGCATCTCTACCGCGCAAGTAATTAGATTTACTATTGCGGTAGAGATGCTTCGACTCCGCTCAGCATGACGTTCTGCATTAAAACAAGTACCCCATCACCCGTTAGCTTCTACCATTTTGCTTGGTTTCGTTTCCCGTTTTTTTGGTTCTGATAAGGCATTCCGGCAGGCTGTAAGCACGGTGACGGGCCTCACGCCGACCAATGCCAAGCTGTACCGGCTGGCGTTTACGCACTCCTCGGCCGTGCGGCAGCAGCCCGCCATGGGCCGGCACCAGACCAATGAGCGCTTGGAGTTTCTCGGCGATGCCGTGCTAGGCACCGTGGTGGCGGAGTACCTGTTTAAAAAGTATCCTTATGAGCAGGAGGGCTTCCTGACAGAGGTGCGCTCGCGCATCGTGAACCGCGAAAGCCTGAACGGCATCGCCCTCAAGCTGGGCCTCGATAAGCTGGTGCAGCTGGATGTGGCGCAGGGCCGCGCCGCCCGCTCGCGCTCCGTGAACGGCAACGCGCTGGAGGCGCTGGTGGGCGCGGTGTACCTCGACTTGGGCTACAAGGCGGCCCGCAAATTTATCCTCACGCGCCTCGTGAAGGGCTTTGTGGATGTGCACACGCTCACCACCACCACGGCCAATTTTAAGAGCAAGCTAGTGGAATGGGCCCAACGCCAGGGCAAAGTGCTGCGCTACGACATCAGCGGGGAGGCCCGGCCGGGCGGCATGATGGAATTCACGGCCACCGTGCTGCTGGATGAGGAAGTGGTGGCCACCGGCATGGGCCTGAGCAAGAAGCAGGCGGAGCAGCTGGCGGCCGAAAGGGCGCTGACGGAATTGGGCGTGGCTTGACGCTTCGCTTAATGAAGAATTGAGAATGAGGAATGAGGAATTGTTAGAGCCGGGACGATTGAATAAATCAGTTCGGCGAAAACACGTCTTTGTCTGATTCGTTATTAATTCGAGAACGTCCAATTCTTCATTCCTCATTCTCAATTCCTCATTAAGCGAAGCGTTATGCGTATTGCCGGAGCCGCCCTCAACCAGATTCCCATTGACTGGGAAAACAACCTGCGGAACATCCAGACCGCCATCGACCAGGCCAAAAGCGCCGGCGTGGAACTGCTGTGCCTGCCCGAGCTGTGCCTGACCGGCTACGGCTGCGAAGACCTGTTCCTGAGCGACTGGATGCCGGAGGCGGCGCTGGCGCACTTGCAAGCTGTGCGGGAGTGGACCGATGGGATTTGCGTGGTGGTGGGGCTGCCCGTGCGCCTCCATCACCGCACCTACAACACGGCGACGGTGCTGCGCGACGGACAGATTCTGGGCTTCGCGGCCAAGCAGTTTCTGGCGAATGATGGCGTGCATTATGAGACGCGCTTTTTCGCGCCCTGGGTGGCGGGCGAAACCGGTACCGTGACTTGGGAAGGGGAGACGTGGCCGCTGGGCGACCTGATTTTTGAGCATGCGGGCGTGCGCTTTGGCTTTGAGATTTGCGAGGATGCCTGGCGGGCCGATAACGTGCGGCCCGCGTGCCGGCTCATGGGCAAGGTGGATTTGATTGTGAACCCCTC
This sequence comes from Cytophagales bacterium, assembly GCA_038213745.1. GTDB lineage: Bacteria > Bacteroidota > Bacteroidia > Cytophagales > Hymenobacteraceae > Hymenobacter. Next base: position 9,290 of record JBBQSQ010000076.1, on the reverse strand, counting down.
GGCCAGCCACTTCGCCATGAGCAAAACCGACGTGCGTTACCAGCTGGTAATGAAGGCGTCGCGCACGTTCGATTGCACGTATCTCTACGCCAATTTGCTGGGGAATGAGGCCGGGCGCATCATCTTCGACGGCGAAATTCTGGTGGCGCGCAACGGGCATTTGCTGAAGCGCAACCAGCTGCTGAGCTTCAAGGAAGTGGATTTGGAATGGGTGGACGTGGATTTTGCCACCAAGCCCGAGCCGGCCGCTGAAATTGTGCCCCTGCCCGCTCCCGATGAATACAAGGAGCTGAACCAGGCCATGAGCCTGGCGCTGTTCGACTACCTGCGCAAGGCCCGGAGCCGCGGCTTCGTGCTGAGCCTGAGCGGCGGGGCCGACTCCAGTTTCTGCGCCGTAGGCGTGGCCGAAATGGTGCGGTTGGGCGTGGAGGAGCTGGGTTTGGACGAGTTCAAGCGGCGGAGCGGCTGCTTCTTAGTGGCCCGCGAAACGGTGGTGCAACAAGCGGGTGCGGGTGGCTCTGCCACGCAGGTAGTAGAAAACGAGGTAGAAAGCACCGATGAACTCGTAACCAACCAGGAATTGGTGCACCAGCTGCTAACCTGTGCTTACCAAGGCACGGTCAATTCGTCGGATGATACCTTCAACTCGGCCCAGGAACTGGCCGATAGCATCGGCGCCCGGTTTCATAATTGGGAAATTGACGAGGAAGTAGCCGGGTATGTGGGCAAGATTCAAGGCGCGCTGGGCCGCGAATTGACCTGGCAAACCGACGACCTAGCCCTGCAAAACATTCAGGCGCGGGTGCGGGCGCCCGGCATCTGGCTGCTGGCCAACGTGCAGAACTGCCTGCTTATCACCACCTCCAACCGCTCGGAGGCCAGCGTGGGCTACTGCACCATGGACGGCGACACGGCCGGCAGCATTTCGCCCATTGCGGGGGTCGATAAGGACTTTGTGAAAAAGTGGCTGCGTTGGGCCGAAACTGAGTTGGGCTACCCCGCCCTGCGCCACGTGAATGCCCTGCAACCCACCGCCGAGCTGCGCCCGCTGGAGGACCAGCAGACTGACGAGCGCGACCTCATGCCCTACCCGCTGCTCAACCGCATCGAGCGGCTGGCGTTCTACGACCGGCTCAGCCCCCGGCAGGTGCTGGCCATGCTGGAAGGCGAGGGCACGGGCTTCGATGCCGGGCAGCTGAAAACCTACGTCCGCCGCTTCTACAGCCTCTGGAGCCGCAACCAGTGGAAGCGCGAGCGCTACGCCCCCAGCTTCCACCTGGACGACTACAATGTGGACCCGCGCTCCTGGCTGCGCTTTCCAATTTTGAGCGGCGGGTTTGCCGAGGAGCTGGCGGACTTGTAGCGCATGCTTCAGCTTGTGCGGCGGGGAGACAAACGCGGATAGAAAATAAAAGCAGAAGCCCGCGCAAGTTTGTCCGGCAGTTGGGGCCCAATGCTTCGAAACCCGGCCGATACTGTTCGGGCGTTGTCCTTTATCACTCCTGCTGCCCTTTCTTTCTTGGCTCACTCTCTTCCGCTACTTTTGGAGCCCAACCCGCCAGCTGCTGCCAGCTTACCGGCTGCGCGCGCTATTGATGCCGATGCGGACCTGCTGGCGCAGCTGCAAGGCGGCAGCGAGGCGGCGTTTCGCACGTTGGTGGAGCGCTACCAGGCCCGCGTTTACCGCACGTTATTTTCGCTGCTCCGCAATGCGGAGGAAGCCGAGGACATGGCCCAGGAAGTATTTGTGGAAGTGCACCAAACCATCGCCCGGTTTCGGGGCGAGGCCGCGCTGAGCACCTGGCTGTACCGCCTGGCCACGTCGCGGGCCTTGAAAAACCTGCGGCGCGCCCGGACCAAAAAGCGCTTTGCCTATTTCACCAGCCTGCTGGGCTTTGATAACGGCGTGCTGCATGAGCCGCCCGACCACGCCCACCCGCTGGCGCTGCTGGAGGGCCAGCAGCAGCTTCAGCTATTACTGGCCCACATTGCCCGGCTGCCCGGCCAGCAGCAAGTCGCCTTCACCCTGCGCCACGAGCAGGAGCTGAGCTACGACGAAATCGCGGCCGTGCTCGATACGACCGTGCCCGCCGTGGAGTCGCTGCTGTTCCGGGCCCGGCAAACGCTCCGCCAACACATTCAATCGCCCTTTCGCCATGTCTGATTCCGCCGCTCGCCCCGATGCCGACCAGGAATGGGAGGACCTGCTGCGCCAGTTGCGCACCCAGCCCCTGGTGCCGCCCCGGCCGTTCTTCTACGGCCGCGTGCAGGCCCGGCTCACCACCGCGGCCAATCGCCCCTGGCTGCCGGGCTGGGTGCGCCGGCCCGCCTACGCCATGCTGCTGGGTGCACTGGTGCTGGCCCTAAGCGGCGACGATGCGGCCCTCGCTTCGGGGGCCGCCCCACCGGTGGCTAGCGCACCGGCGGCGCGCTGATTGCGCTTCCGCCGCTGCCGCCGCGCATGCCCTTTGCGCCGCCCGGTGCCAAGCCGGAGGCGGAGTACCTTTGTCCTTCTATTTTATTTTTGCCCGCATGATGCCATTGCTCGCTGCCATTTACTGGAACGTTAACCCCATCATTCACTCCTTCGGCCCGTGGTCAGTATTCGGCCATCAGCTCGGGCCGATTGTGCTGCGCTGGTACGGGCTGTTTTTCATGCTGCCCTTTGTGGTGGGCACCTTCGTCCTCACGCACATCTACCGCTCGGAGCGGACGTCGCCGCAGTGGGTCGATGTAATTACGATTTACATGCTGATTGGCACCATCGTGGGGGCGCGGCTGGGCCACATGCTCTTCTATGATTTCGATGCCCTGCTGGCCGACCCCATGGTGGTGTTTCGCATCTGGCAGGGCGGGTTGGCCAGCCACGGCGCCACCATAGGCATCTTGCTGGCCTGCTGGCTGTTTGCGCGCAACAACAAGTTTGATTACCTGTGGGTGCTCGACCGCATTGTGATTGTGGTGGCCCTGGGCGGTGCCTGCATTCGGACGGGCAATTTGATGAACTCCGAAATCGTGGGCAAGCCCACGGATGTGCCGTGGGCCTTTATCTTCCCCCGCGATACCGAGCACTTGATTCAGGGCGTGGCGGTGCCGCGGCATCCTACCCAGATTTATGAGGCGCTGTTTTGCATCTTTTTGCTCATCCTCCTCTATTCGATGTGGAACCGCACCAAGGAGCGCACACCGCGCGGCCAGCTATTTGGGCTGTTCGTGGTGCTGCTCTTTACGCAGCGGTTTTTGGGCGAGTACCTAAAGGAAAACCAGGTGGCGTTCGAAAACGGCCACCTGTTCAACCAAGGCCAACTGCTGAGTATTCCGCTGATTTTTATCGGCATTTGGGTGCTGTGGCGGGCCGGCAAAGACCCCAAAAATCCCTACGGCTACGCCCCGCGGGACCTCGGCAGGGAAGGCGACCCGCAGGCGCAAGCAGAATCCTCCGTTGGCGTGGCCCCGCCGCGGGGGTAGCTCGCGCGCAAGGTTTCGCGAAGTAAAAAAGAGGTTTCGCAAGGTCTGACAGCATGTGTTCAGCCTTGCGAAACCTCTTTTTTACCTCGCGAAACCTTGCGCTATTGCGGCAGGGTGAATTCGAACAACGCGCCTTGCTCGGTGCTGATGAGCAGCGTGTTGTTATCTTTAAAAACAGCGCCTTCGGTCTGTCCGGCCCCTTCCAGCGACACCTGGCGGGGCGTGGCTTTCAGGATGTCGGCCCAGGAATCTCCGTCGAGAATAAAGAGCTCGCCGCGGCCCAGCAGCACGAGGCGACGGCCATCGGGGCGCAGGGCGGCGTCGGTCACCTGGCCGGAAATGGCCAGGCCGGTGATTTTGGTGGCGGTGTAGGTGCCGGGCTGGTCGGGCACGGTATACACGTTGCTAGTGCGGCTCTGACCCCGGTCTTTGGTGAAGAGCCAGACCTTGCCATCGTGCCAAAGGCTGGCTTCGCAGTCAAAATTGCGTCGCTTCTTGCTGGGTGGGAATTCGGTTTGGTCGGGGTAGGTGAAGTTGATTTTGCCTACTTGTTGCGGGTTGTCCAGGCGCAGGCGGTAGATGGACAGGTCGCGGCGCGTGCTCTCGTTGTTGCCGCAGTTGCCGAGGTAGTAGTTGCCCTGCGGGTCGCGGCTCAGGCTCTCCCAGTCGTCGTTGGGCGCGCCGATTTCGAGGGTGCGCACCAGCTGGCCGCTGCCGCTGATTTCGTAGAGCGTGGCGGCGTTGCCCCCATCGCCGAAACTGTAGTAGCTTTGGCTGGTAGCGCCAGGGGCCAGGCCGGAGCTTTCGGGTACCACGCCCTTGAGAGTACTGACTTTGCGCAGGCCGGGGATTTCGGCCGCGGCGGCTTTGTCTTTGCGGCGGTCGCCGCCCTTGCCTCTGTCGGAAGCGCCAATGGACTTGTTTTCAGGGGATTTGGTTTCGTCAGATTGGGCTTGCGAACAGGCGGAAGTGAGCAGCAAGGCCAGCGCAACCGGCAACAGGGGAATTGAACGCATTGAATAAAGCAAACGGTGGAGCCAGCCTATACGAAACCGGCCGCTTACGGTACGGGGTCGTAGCCATGCCCGCCCCACGGGTGGCAGCTGGCAATGCGCCGCAGCGCCAGCCACCCGCCCCGCCAGGGCCCGTACTTAATGATGGCCGCCGTGGCATAGGCCGAGCACGTGGGCGTGTACCGGCAGCTGGGCGCGGTGAGCGGTGAGACGAAGTGCCGGTAGAACCAGACGAGGCCGAGAAAGAAAGCACGAAACAGCAGGGAAAGCATAGGAAATACGGTTTAGAAGACTTTGGCGCTACTTCGGCAGCGCGTTCAACGCCGCTTTCCAGTGTTCCCAATCGGGCATTAGGCGCGTTTGCAGGTCGTAGAAGGCTTTGGAATGGTCGCCCACTAGCAGGTGGCAGCACTCGTGCAGCAGCACGTAGTCGAGGCACCCCGGGCTGGCGCGCACCAGCTCCGGCGAAAGGCGGATGCGCGCCGTGCGCGGCGTGCAACTGCCCCAGCGCGTTCGCATATGGCGCACGGTCAGGGTGGGGCGCGAAAGGTTGAACTCCGCGAAGCGCGGCCACACCCGTTCAAGTGACTCGGCAAAAAGCGCTTTGGCTTGGTGGGCGTACCAGGCGTGTAGCAGGGCTTCGGCCTGGGCCGGCGTGAGCGGGGCGGGGGTGGCTAGTTCTAGTCCCTCGTCTGTCACCGCTACGGTGGGTCGGCGGGCTTCGGCGAAGCGCAGCCGGTAGGGCTGGCCCAGGTAAAAATGCTGGCTGCCGGCCTCAAAGTGGCGGCTGGGCGCGGGGGCCGGGCGGCGGGTAAATTCAGCCTGATGCTTGAGAATCCAGTCGGCTCTTTTGAGTACTTGCTGGGCCACCCACTCGGCCGAAATGCCGGCGGGAGCGCTCACGTGCACGCTGCCATCGGGCCGTACGGCGAAGCCGATGCTGCGCCGCGCGCGAAACACCAGGGTATAGCTCAGGGATTGGTTTTGGTAGAGCAGGGTTTCGCGGCGCGGCGCGGCAGTGAAGGGACGGGGCATGGGCAGGCAAGTTCGGCAGTAGCGCCGAAATGGATAACCGCGCAGTCCCATAAAATAATTTCCACACCCCGGCCTCACCCACCATCCATCAATCGCAACCCCGGTGCTACCTTACGCTATGGAAAACTGTTTACCCCGGTATTTTTCAATTTTTAGTTGTGCTTTACTCTGCTCTGCGGTGCTGCCGTTGGCCTCGGCGCAGGCGCAGGGCAATGGGCCGGGCGTGCGGGGCGCGCGCGCTGCGGCCCTCAGCAATGCGTCGGTGGCGCTGGCCGGCGAGGTGTGGACCATGGGCAATAACGTGGCCGGCCTGGCCGAAATCCAACGGCCCAGCGTGGGGTTTTACGCGGAAAACCGCTACTTCAGTGCCGCCCTCAACGTGGGTGCGCTCACGGTGGCGTTGCCGCTGGGCCGCGCTCCCGAAACGCCCGGCGCGGCTGCCGGGGCCGCACCCACGCCGGCCGCGGCCCGCACCTGGGCCCGCAACGGCGTGGTGGCCTTCGAGGCCCAGCGCTTCGGCGGCGCGCTCTACAACGAAACCCGCCTCGGGGCCGGCTACGCCTACCGCTTTGGGCAAATCAGCCTGGGGGCCCGCGCCGACATGCTGCAAGTGAGCATCGAAGGCCTGGGCAGCAAGCGCGTGGTGCTGGGCACGCTGGGCGGTCAAATCGAAGTAGTACCCCAGCGGCTCAGCTTCGGGGCGTCGCTCTACAACATCAGCCAAACCAAGCTGGCCAGCTACCAGGACGAGCGGGTGCCCACCGTGCTCAAAGCGGGCCTGGCCTACCGGCCCAGCGCGCAGGTGCTGCTGGTGGTCGAAACCGAAAAAGACGTGGAGCGGGCCGCCAATTTCAAGGCCGGGCTGGAGTACCGGCCGGTGCCCATGCTGGCGGCGCGGCTGGGCCTGGCCAGCCTCACGGAGCAGGCCAGTGCGGGCATTGGCGTATTAGCCGGGGCGTTTCAGATTGACTACGCGGCGGCGTTTCAGCAGGCGCTGGGTTTTAGCCAGCATTTGAGCGTGAGCAGGACGCTACGCTTAATGAAGAATGAGGAATGAAGAATGAGGAATTGATGGCCGAAGGAGGCGACGTGTTTGAGGAAGGAAGCGAAAATGTTATTGTTTATAAGTCGTTCAGCTTGGCTGTTCGCGTGGTTCGACTGTGTCGTTTTTTGCGCGAAACCAAACAAGAGTTTGTGTTGACTAAACAGCTTTTGCGCAGCGGTACTTCCATTGGGGCAAATGTAGAGGAAGCTGTCGGCGGCATTTCCCGAGCCGATTTCTCGGCGAAAATCAGCATTGCTTATAAGGAGGCGAGGGAAACCAGCTATTGGCTCAAGCTGCTGCGGGCCACTGATTATTTACCCGAAGAATCTTTTCAAAGCGTCTTCAATGATTGTGAGGAAGTCTGCCGTATTCTCCGCGCTATTTTGAATACGACTAAAATAAAATGAGGGGTGAGGAATGAGGAATTTTATGATAGGACACTTATTTTTTACCGTTTGTCGGCTGGGAATTTTCCTTTGGAATCGCCTTGGCCCAGAAGGCAAAGGGTTACGCCTGCCGTTTCTATTCGTAATAATTCTTCAATCCTCATTCTTCATTCCTCATTTGGCCGCAGGCCAGGATTACACGCGCCGCCCCCCCGACCTTGACCGGCTGACGCAGGAGCTGTTTGCCGAAATCCAGTCGGACCAGGTGCCGTATGAGGACCTCTACGAAACGCTGCTGCAGTACTACACCACGCCCATCAACCTCAACACCGCTACCCGGGAGGAGCTGCGGGCGCTGCTGCTCCTCAATGAGAACCAGATAACCATCCTACTACGCCACCGCCAGGAAAACGGCGACCTGCTGAGTGTGTATGAGCTGCAAAGCATTGAGGGCTACGACCTGCGCACCATAAACCGCATTCTGCCCTTTGTGAGCGTGCTCAGTAGCGATGCCAACGCCAGCCGCGGCAATCTGTGGCAGCGCATTGCCCGGGAGGACAACAATGCCCTGTACCTGCGCTACGAGCGGGTGCTGCAGCAGCGGCAGGGCTACACGCCGCCCACGCTCTACCAGGGCCGGCCCACCACCCGCTACCTCGGCTCGGCCGATAAGATGCTGATTCGCTATCGGGTGAGCCACACCAAGGATTTCAGCGTGGGTTTTTCGCTGGAAAAGGATGCCGGCGAGCCCCTGACCTGGAACCCCGGCAACGGGCAGTTTGGGGCCGATTACGTGTCGGCGCACTTGCTGCTGCAGGAGCGGGGCCGGCTGAAAACGCTGGCTTTGGGCGACTACCAGCTGCAGTTTGGGCAGGGGCTGCTGCTGTCGTCGGGCCTGGGTGTGGGCAAGGGCGCGGAAACGATTACCACGCTGCGGCGCTCGTCGGTGGGCATTCGGGCTTATTCGTCGCTGCTCGAAAACTCGTTTTTCCGGGGTGGGGCGGCCACGTACCAAGTGGCGCCCACGGTGCAGGCCACGGGGTTTGTGTCGCACAAGAACGTGGATGCCAACTTGCAGCAGCGCCAGGATTCGCTGGCGCAGTTCGACGAGTTTACCTCTGGCCTGCTCTACACGGGCCTCCACCGCACGGCCTCGGAAATTGCCAACCGCCACCAGCTGGCCGAAACCATTGGGGGCGGCAACGTGACGTACACCAGCCGCAGCGGCAACCTGGCCATTGGCGGCACGGCCGTAATTACGCACTACGGCACGCCGCTACTTAAACGCGCCGAGCCGTATAACCGCTTCGAGTTCAACGGCCAGAACAACCGGGCCTTCTCCGTGAACTACAGCTACGTTTACCGCAATTTTCTGCTCTTTGGCGAAACGGCGCGCAGCACCGGCGGCGGCCTGGGCACCGTGAACGGCGTGCTGGCCAGCCTGGGCTCTAATGTGGACGCGGCCCTGTTGGTGCGGCGCTACGACGCCGATTTCCACACCCTCTATGGCAACGCCTTCAGCGAAAACACGCGCAACATCAACGAAACCGGCGTGTACCTGGGCCTAAAAGTGCGCCCCGTGGCCCGCTGGGAAATATCGGCTTACTACGACCAGTTCCGCTTTCCGTGGCTGCGCTACCGGGCCAGCGCCCCCACCCACGGCCACGACGCCTTGGTGCGGGTGGCCTACTCGCCCACCAAAACCAGCTTGTTCTACGTGCAGCTGCGCCAGCGCCTCAAGCCCCGCGACCTGGCCAGCGCCGACCTGCTGGCCCTCAGCCCCACCCGCGCCCTGCCCTTGCCCGGCGAGCAGCTGCGCCAAAGCATTCTGCTTTACTACAACACCGCGCCCAGCGCCGCCCTGGAGCTGCGCACCCGCATGCAGGCCTCCCGCCTGCGCGACGATACCGGCCTGGCTTGGCGCAGCGGCTACGTACTGGCCCAGGACGTGGGCTACCAAATCAACCGTACGCTCAAGCTCACGGCCCGCTACTCCCTCTTCGATGCCGACGACTACGACACCCGCCAGTATGTGTATGAGCAGGATGTGCTGTTGGCCGTGTCGGTGCCGGCGCTCTACGGCCAGGGCACGCGGGTGTACGGCATTGCCGAAATCCGCGTCAATCGCGCCATTACGCTCTGGCTGCGCTACGCCGAAACCCGCTACCGCCACCAGGACGTGGTGGGCTCAGGCCTGGAATCCATTCAGGGTTCGCTGCGCGGCGAGGCGAAAGCGCAGCTACGGGTGAAGTTTTAGGGTCGTACGCTAATCAATGAACGTCATGCTGAGCGGAGTCGAAGCATCTCTACCGCGCAACTAATCTTTAGATTGGATTACTCCTT
>JBBQSQ010000075.1:0-20622 GCA_038213745.1 Cytophagales bacterium | reverse complement strand
GCCTCCCTGCTCGGCGACCTTAGCCTGGAATATTACCTGCGCCCCGACGGCAAGTTCCGGGCGAAGCTGCGCTACGAAACCACGCCGCGTGACCTGGAAACCATCAACCAGCCCCGGGCGGGCCTTTCGCTGCTGCACACCGAGCAGTTCAATAGTTTCGGGGAGCTGTTCAGCCGCAAAAACCCCAAGCGCAAAGAGCGCGACACCCAGAAAGCCCGCGAAGGCAAAGAGGTAATGACCGTAGACGAAGACCCGAGGACGAACCTCTGAAAATCAGTGAGCAGTTAGCAGTTAGCAATGAACAGTGAGCGGATAATTTGAGGCTGCACAATTGGTATCCATGCGTAATTGTTCATTGATAACTGCCAACTGTTAACTGCTCAAAGTACCTTTGCCGGATATGGCTGCCCCAACCACTTCACCTGCGCGCAAGAAAAAGCTCGGCTCCTACCCTACGTTGCTGGTGGTGTTCAGCATTACCTTGGCCTTGGTGGTGATTGGCCTGTTTGGCCTGCTGCTGCTACACGCCCAGAAGCTGTCGGAGGTGGTGCGCGAAAACCTGGAAGTTCAGGTATACCTCGACCGCGACCTGCCCGAAACGGAGCTGTTGCGCCTTCAGCAGGATTTGGGCCACTCGGCTTTCGTGGCCGAGCGCGACGGCAAACCGCAAATCAAGTTCGTGAGCAAGGAAGAAGGGGCCCGCCAGCTGCTGCAAAGCACCGGCGAGGACTTCCGCCAGTTCCTCGGCGACAACCCGCTGCGCGACGCCTACGTGCTCAAAATCAAGCCCGAATTCACCGACACCCTGCACCTGCACCAGCTCGAACGCAGCCTCGCGGCCCAGCGCGGCGTGTTTGAGGTGCAATACCCCCAAAACCTCTTCAAGAGCATCAACGAAAACCTGACCCGCGTGAGCCTCGTGCTCCTGGGTTTTGCAGCCGTGCTGGTGCTAGTGGTAATTATCCTCATCAACAATACCATTAAGCTGGCGCTGTTCTCCCAGCGCTTTCTTATTCGCTCCATGCAACTGGTGGGCGCAACGCGGCTCTTTATCCAGCAGCCGTTTTTGCGGCGGGCTACGTGGCAGGGCCTGGCCAGTGGCGTATTAGCGGCCTTGCTGCTGGTGGCGCTGCTGCAATACGCCTACCTCGAAGTAGAGCCGCTGCGCCTGTTGCGCGACGACCTGCGCCTGGGCCTGTTGCTGCTCGGCGTCATCGGCCTGGGCGTGGTCATCGGCTTTTTCAGCTCGGCCCGCGCCGTGCACAAGTACCTTAAAATGTCGCTCGACGACTTGTATTAAGTCATGTTTAAGCACGTCATGCTGAGCGCAGCCGAAGCATCTCTACCGCAATACTAAATTTAATTACTCTCGCGGTAGAGATGCTTCGGCTGCGCTCAGCATGACGTGCTGTTTCAACAACGAATAACCAATATGAATCCTAAACCCGCTTTTCGCTTCGCCTTCGGCCCCCGCAATTACCGCCTGATGTGGCTAGGCCTCGCTCTGCTGGCGGCCGGTTTCATCACCATGATGTTTGGCGACAAGGCCAATTATGGCGAAGATTTCGTCGGCATCACGCTGGGGCCTTTGCTGCTCATTGCCGGGTTCGGGGTTGAGTTTGCCGCCATCATGGTGCGCGACAAGACCATGGCTGCCGCCCCGATAGCCCCCGCTACGGCGCAGAACTATACCGCTGAAGCAGTAGCGACTGCCAACGCTCCGACAGCCGCCCCGGCCTACAAGCGCCTGTAATTTAGTGGTTAAGGGTTAGTGATTAATGGTCAATACCAGAAAATTACTAACCATTAACCGCTAACCATTAACCATTATTGCATGACTTATTGGCACGCGCTGCTCCTCGCCATTGTGGAGGGCATTACTGAGTTTTTGCCTGTTTCCAGCACCGGGCACATGATTATTGCATCGGCGTTGCTGGGCATTCCAGTCACGCCGTTTTTCAAGCTGTACCTGGTAGTTATTCAGCTGGGGGCCATTCTTTCGGTGCTGGTGGTGTATTGGAAGCGCTTTTTTCAGAGCATCGACTTCTATTTGAAGCTATTGGTGGCCTTTTTGCCCATTGTGCTGGTGGGCCTGTTGCTGAAAAAGCACATTGACGCCCTGCTCGAATCGGTGACAACGGTGGCCGTGATGCTGGTGGTGGGCGGCGTGGTGCTGCTGTTCATTGACCGCTGGTTTCCGCAGGAAAGCCCGCAGGAAGGCGGACACCCCGTCACGAACCCCAGTTGGAAGGAGGCCTTTGTTATTGGCCTGTTCCAGTGCCTGGCCGTGGTACCGGGCACCAGCCGCTCGGCGGCCACCATCATCGGCGGCCTCACGCAGAAGCTGACGCGCCGGGCAGCGGCCGAATTCGCTTTTTTTCTGGCAATGCCCACGATGGCCGCCGCCGCCGTCAAGGACATTTACGACTACTACAAGGAAGCCAAAACCCATGGCGTGGACCTGGGGCATCTTTTCTCGGGCGAACAGCTGAAACAGCTGGCCCTGGGCAACGTGTTGGGCTTTGTGGTGGCACTGCTGGCCATCCGGCTGTTTGTGGGCTTCGTGGCGAAGTACGGGTTCCGGGCCTTTGGCATTTACCGCATCATTGCGGGCGGCATTTTATTGATTATGTTGGCGTTGAAGCTTCCATTGAACTTACTGTAATGGCAAAAAACCTGGCTGATTTTGACTTTGAGACGGGTGAAGTCCTGCTCCTTGACAAGCCGCTGACGTGGACGTCGTTCGATGTGGTGCGCAAGGTAAAAAACGCGCTGCGCATCAAAAAAATCGGCCACGCCGGCACGCTCGACCCTTTGGCCACCGGCCTGCTCATCCTGTGCACGGGCCGCAAGACCAAGGACATCGACCAGATTCAGGCTCAGGAAAAAGAGTACGCCGGCACCTTCCGCCTCGGCGAAACCACGCCCAGCTTCGACCTGGAAACCGCCGTGGACATGGCCCGGCCCTACGCCCACCTCACCCCCGAGCAGATTACGGCCGCCACCCGGCCCTTCGTGGGCACCATTGAGCAGACGCCGCCCTTATTTTCGGCGGTAAAAATTGACGGTAAGCGTGCCTACGAAATTGCCCGCCAGGGCCTGGAGGCCGAAATCAAGTCGAAAACCGTGGAAATCAAGACCTTCGAAATCACGCGCATTGCGCTGCCCGAAGTCGATTTCCGGGTGGTGTGCTCCAAGGGCACCTACATCCGCAGCCTGGCCCGCGACCTGGGCGTGGCCCTGGGCTGCGGGGCGCACCTCACCCGCTTGGTGCGCACGCGCATCGGCGAGTACCGGGTAGCGGACGCGTTTTCGCTCGAAGCCATTGAGGCGTTGCGTCCACCGCGCCCCGAGGGCGAGGGGGCTCCCCGCCAGCGCATTCGCCCGGCCACCACTCCCAACCGCGCTGGCCTGCAATACTTTGCTGCTTTGCAAGCCGATGCCCTGGCCGCCAAGGCGCATCAGGCTACCGAAGCCCCAACGGCCCCGCCCACCGACGCAGCCGAGTAGCGCCCGTTACCTTCGCGGCACTTCTTTACCTTCCACTTTCGCTTACCCGGCGCCTTATGCACGTCATCCGCGACCCGGCCCAGTTTCCGTTTTTAGCCAATGCCGTCGTCACCAGCGGCACCTTTGATGGCGTGCACCTAGGGCACCAGCGCATTCTGGCGCGGTTGCGCGAAGTGGCCCGGGCCAGCAATGCCCCGGCGGTGGTCATCACCTACTGGCCGCACCCGCGGCTGGTGCTGGGCCCACCGCCCTCCCACCCCGAACTGCTCGAATTACAGCTCATTAACACCCTGGAGGAGCGGATTGCCAAGCTCACCGATTTCGGGGTGGATTACCTGCTCATCGTGCCCTTCACCAGGGAATTTGCGCAGTGGACTTCGGAAGAGTACATCCAGAATTTGCTGTTGAAAACGGTGGGGGCCAAGCAATTGGTTATCGGCTACGACCACCGGTTTGGCAAAAACCGCGAAGGGGGCTTCGATTACCTCCGCCAGCACGCCGAGCGCTACGGCCTGAGCGTGGAAGAAATTCCGCGCGAAGACGTGGACGCCGTGGGCGTGAGCAGCACCCGCATCCGCCAGGCCCTGCGCCAGGGCGACATTGCCACCGCCAACCGGTACCTGGGCTACCCCTACCCGCTCACGGGCGTGGTGGTGCACGGCCAGAAACTGGGGCGCACCATTGGCTACCCCACGGCCAATATTGCGGTACCCGAGCCGTTGAAGCTGGTGCCCGCCCGCGGCATTTACGCGGTGTGGGCCACCACAGCGGCGGGCACCCGGCACCCGGCCATGCTCAGCATTGGCGTGCGGCCCACCGTTGGCAATGATTTGGCCCAAACCATTGAGGTAAATCTGCTTGATTTTTCGGGCGACTTGTACGACCAATTGCTGACGCTGGAGTTTGTGGCCTGGCTGCGGGCCGAAGAAAAATACGATGGGCTGGATGCGCTAACGACCCAATTGGCGTTAGATGCAGCAAACACGCGGGCCGCATTGGCTTAATGCGAGCGCCACTACTCCACATTATTATCTTACAATGAGTTATTTACGGTTAGTAATACTATGCGCCTGCTGGCTGGGCGTGGTGGGCACCGCCCAGGCCCAGGGCAAACTCAGCGGCGTGGCGCAGGACTCGGTGACGCACGAGCCGCTGGCGTTTGCCAGCATTTTCCTGGCCAATACCACGCTGGGCGTGACGACTACCGAGCAGGGCAGATTTGAGTTTCCGCGCGTGCCGGCCGGCACTTACGACGTGGTGGGCTCCTACGTGGGCTACCGCCTGGGCAAGCATACCATCACGATGGAAAAGACGGCCCAGGAAGTGAAGATTGAATTGGCCCCTACCGGCAACCAGCTGGGCGAAGTGGTGGTGAAGCCGGCCCCTAACAACCCCGAAGACTACCGCAAATTCACCGAGCTGTTCATCGGCGGCAGCACCTTTTCGGAGCAGTGCCACATCAGCAACCCCGACCAGGTGCGGGTGATGCTCGATGACTCGACCCAGGAGCTCACGGCCCGCACCAAGGAATTCCTGCAGATTGACAACGACGCCCTGGGCTACCGCCTAAAATATTACGGCTTATACTTTGCCTACGACAAAGAGGCCCAGTCCATTACCTACTACGGCCAGCCCGTATTCGAGGAGATGAAGCCGCGCGACGAGGCCCAGCGCCGGCTCTGGGCGGCCAACCGCCTCACGGCCTACACGGGCTCGCTGATGCACTTTTTGCGCTGCCTCTACACCAACCGCCTGGCGGCGGGCGGCTTTCTGGCCCAGCAGGTGCGGGTGCTGCCCAACCCGCGCTACGAGCGTAGCCAGCAACAGCGGGAGGCCCTGCTGGCTGCTGGCGCGGCGGGCGCGTATTCGGCCGCCGAGAAAGACTCGCTGCGGCGCTGGAGCCGCGAAGTGCCCGTGCTCACCACCCTTTACCCCGAGCCCCGGCCCATCGACAGCCTGCGCCGGGTAGCGGCCAACGGGCGGCGCACCTACTTGAGCTTCACGGGGGAGCTGCAAGTGGCTCACTTTGGGGAATCGGCGGACCCGCGCTACAAGCTGCCCATGAACACGCTGGGGCCCACGCGCAAGGCCTACCCGGGCCAGCGGCAGGTATCGCGGGTGCAGCTGACCGACGGAGAGGCCGAAATTCAGGCCGATGGCTCGGTGCGCAACCCGCTCGATGTGGCCGTGGGCGGGTACTGGGGCTTCGAGAAAATCGGGGAGTTTTTGCCCTACGACTACGTGCCCACGGGCATGCCCACGCCAGACCGGGCTCCGGCAGCAACCCCGGTTACGCGGCCGGCTACGCGCCCGGTGCGGGGGCGGTAGCAGTACCTTGTTGATAGCCATAGCCTACCTTGGCGGCGCAGTTCCTCCAAATACCTCACCCAGCTATGCCTTCTCCTGATTCGGCCCTTGGGCTGCTGGCGCGGCGGTGTTTTGCGTGGCTACTGGCTCTGCTGCTGCTGCCCGCTACTTGTTGGGCGCAGGCTTCCATTTCGGGGCAGGTGCGCGACTCGGTAACTCACTCTCCACTACCCTTTGCCAGCGTGTTTCTGGCCAATACCACGCTGGGCACCACTACCGACGCCGAGGGCCGCTTCCGGCTGCCCAGCGTGGCCCCCGGGCACTACGACCTGGGTGTGAGCTACGTAGGCTACCGGCTATTCAGCCAGCCCGTGAACCTGACCGGCCCGTTGGTGCTCAACCCGCTGGTGGCCCTGGCGGCCCAACAGCTGGCCGAAATTGTGGTGCGCCCCAACCCCAACCGCGAGGCCGACTACCAGCGGTTCAGTGAGCTGTTTCTGGGTAATTCAACGCTTTCGCGCCAGTGCCGGATTCTAAATCCTGACGGCGTGCGCGTCGATTACGACTCGCAACAGAACGTACTGACGGCCAGCGTGCCGCACGCGCTGGAAGTCGACAACCCGGCGCTAGGCTACCGTCTCACGTTTTACCAGCTCGATTTTCGGGCTGAGTTTGCCGAACAAAGAGCGGGGCTGACCTTGCTCACCCAGGTAGTTTTTAAAGACCTGCCCGGTACCGCGCGCCAGCAGAAGCGCTGGGCCGTTAACCGCCATAAGGCACATCTGGGCTCTTACCAACACTTTCTGCGGAGCATTTATGCCAACCGCGTGGCCGAGGAAGGCTTTAAGGTGCAAAAGCTGCGGCGCGTGCCCAACCCGCGCCGGCTGGCCGCCGACGAGGTCCTGCGGCAACGTCAGCGCCAGGGCATCACCGGCAACTTGCCAGATTCGCTGCTAGAATCGCTGCGCCAGCCCCGCGAGCTAGCCTTCCTCTACAAGCCCGCGCTACCGCTCGACAGCCTGCGACGCACCGAACCGGGCAGTGGCCGGCAGTGGCTGCGCTTCCACGACTTGCTGGCCGTGACATACGAGCGCGGAACGCCTGACCCGAATTACCGCCGGCCGGGTCCCAACTTCACGTCGGTGCGGCCGCGCTACGAAGAATCGGTGGTACACCTGCAACAGCCGGAGGCCGAAGTAGAGGCAATTGGGACGCTGGTGGTGCCACTGGCGGTGCTGACGGAAGACTACTGGGCCTTCGAGAAAATTGGCGAGTTGCTGCCGCTCGACTACCAGCCGCCCGCCAAGCCGGTGCCGTGATGTAATTTTCGGCCCCCTAAGGCGCGCCCGCGCCGTCAACTCCCACCCAATGATAGACAAAACCGTTCCCAACGTCCAGGCCGCCCTCCAGGGCCTCGCCGATGGCATGACCCTGATGCTCGGCGGCTTCGGCCTGTGCGGCATCCCCGAAAACTCGATTCAGGAAATCCTGCGCCTCGGCGTGAAAGACCTCACCTGCATCTCCAACAACGCGGGCGTGGACGACTTCGGCATCGGCCGGCTGCTGCAAACCAAGCAGGTGAAGAAGATGATTTCGAGCTACGTGGGCGAAAACGCTGAATTTGAGCGCCAACTGCTCAGCGGCGAGCTGGAAGTGGAGCTGATTCCGCAGGGCACGCTGGCCGAGCGCTGCCGGGCGGGCGGCGCGGGCATCCCGGCCTTTTTCACGCCGGCCGGCTACGACACCGAGGTGGGCGAAGGCAAAGAAGCCCGCGAGTTCAACGGCAAAATGTACCTGCTGGAAACTGGCCTCATTGCCGATTTTGCCTTTGTGAAAGCCTGTAAGGGCGACACCGCCGGCAACCTCATCTACAAAGGCACGGCCCGCAACTTCAACCCGATGATGGCCACGGCCGGCAAAATCACGGTGGCCGAAGTGGAGGAGCTGGTGCCCGCCGGTGAGCTCGACCCCAACCAGATTCACACGCCGGGCATTTTTGTGCAGCGCATTTATCAGGGGGCGCAGTACGAGAAGCGCATTGAGCAAAGAACGGTGCGGACTGTCTGAACCGCGGATTTATCGGATTCAGCGGATTAATCGGATTTTGTTGCCGATTCTTATTCTGCTTCCGGCCGACAACTGCCCATATACTTTTTGCCTGTTGAACTCTCCCACAAAATCCGATAAATCCGCTGAATCCGATAAATCCGCGGTTCAGACAACCTTATGCTTGACAAACACGGCATCGCCCGGCGCATAGCGCAGGAAGTACAAGACGGCTCCTACGTCAACCTCGGCATCGGCATTCCCACGCTGGTGGCCAACTACATTCCGGCTGGCATCAACGTGGAGCTGCAGTCCGAAAACGGCCTGCTCGGCATGGGCCCCTTCCCCACCGAAGACCAGGTGGACCCCGACCTCATCAACGCCGGCAAGCAAACCGTGACCACGCTGCCCGGCTCCAGCCTCTTCAGCTCCGCCGACTCCTTCGGCATGATTCGCGGCGAGCACATGGACCTGACCATCCTTGGGGCCATGGAGGTTTCGGAGCGCGGCGACATTGCCAACTGGAAGATTCCCGGCAAGATGGTGAAGGGCATGGGCGGGGCCATGGACTTGGTGGCTTCGGCGAAGAACATCATCGTGGCCATGCAGCACGTGGCCCGCGACGGCTCGTCCAAGCTCCTCGCCGACTGCACGCTGCCCATCACGGGCCTGCGCTGCGTGAAAAAAATCGTGACCGAACTGGCCGTGCTCGACGTGACGCCCGACGGCTTCGTGCTGCGTGAGCGCGCCCCCGGCGTGAGCGTGGCGCAGATTCGGGCGGCCACTGCGGGCCGCCTGGTGGTGCCCGTACCCGATGCCAAGGTGCCCGAGATGACGGGGGTGTAAGCCGGCCAGCGCTGGCAAAACCAGCGCTCATTGGCTAGCTTTAGGTTGATTTCCACCCTGAAACCATACCCTACTATGCGCCCCTATTCGCTACTCTTATCACTCACGCTGCTGGCTGGCACTGCCCGGGCCCAAACCGCACCAAGCATTACGGCCGCCGATATGCCGGTGGCCGGCGACTCGCTACGCCTGAGCCAGGCCACGCCCCTGCTGCCGGCCAGCTTTCCGCCCATTACCCGAAATGGAGCCAACCAGACCTGGGATTACTCGGGCTTGGTCGCCGTTGGCCAGCGCGTGCAACGCTACGAATCGTTTGCCTCGTCGGCGACGGGGCTACAGCTTCTCTATTTTCAGGGTGCCAATAAGGCCAGTATCGCTACATCCGCCCCCTTGCCCGCCGTGGGCGGGACCGCGCTGCCGGTGACCGACGTAAAGGAGTTTTTCAACCTGGCCAACAACTTTTTTTACTCCGTCGGCTTCGGGGCCACGGTGAGCGGCACGGCTCTGCCGGTGCTCTATACCCAGGGTTATGACGTTGTGTACTTGCTGCCAGTGGTGTTCACCAACGACCCGGTTAATAATTATTTTCTTAGCAATTCCATCATCGCTGCTGCCGTGCCGGGCGCGGGCTACCTCAGTCGCAAGCGCCAGCGCATTAATCGCGCCGATGCATGGGGCACCCTTACCACCCCGTTTGGCACTTTTCAGACCTTGCGGGTAGTGACCTCGCTGGCCGACCACGACAGCGTGGCCCTGGGCGGCGCGCCCGGCCAGGGCTTCGATGTGCCGCTGACGCGCGAGTACAAGTGGCTGGCCAAGGGCCAGCACGTGCCGGTGCTCACCATCACCACCCGCCTGGTGGCCGGGCAGGAAGTGGTGAGCGGCGTGGAATACCGCGATATCTACCGCCGCATCGTTCGCCTAGCTACCCGCGACGCGGCCCTCGATGCCGGACTGGTCGCCTCGCCCAACCCCTCGGCCGTAGGTAGCGCGCTCACACTCAGCGTACCGGCGGACTGCGGGCCGCTTACGGTGTCGGCTACCGACGTAGTGGGCCGGGTACTGTTCCGGCGCAGCTACGCCGGCAGCATGGGCAGCGTGCGCATCGGGGCAGAAACCTTCAGTGGCTTCCGCGGCGTGGCCCTGCTCACGGTGCAAACGGCGCGCGGCACGGCCACGCGCCGGGTGGTGCGCGAGTAAGCCAGGCCAGAACATTGCACCGTTTTGGCAGTTTTGCCGTTTGAGTACCCGTTGGTGGCATTCACCAACGGGTTTTTTCATGGGTAAATTTGCTGGCCCGATGACAGCGCTGGCCCATTCGGCTGGCGGCGGCACCGACTTTCAAATAGCTCTTTTTCGATATTATGGCAACTTCTTCCAACGGCAAATCTGCCGCTGCTCCCGCCGTCAGTGGCAAGGCCACGCCCGGCGGCACGCATCACAAAAAAGTCGGCAAGCCCGCCGATGAGCTGCTGACGCCCACCGCCGTGCCGGCCCACAAGCTCGTTCTTCGAACCCTGCGCCGCTCCGATTTCAAGGCCATCAAGGACATCATGGACCAGGTGTATTCCAACATGGAAGGCGCGTGGAGTGCCGACGAATTCAGCGCCCTGATTCGCAAGTTCCCCGAAGGCCAGATTGGCATTGAGGACAACGGCCGGCTGGTGGCCGCCGCCCTGGCCATCATCGTGGACTACGACAAATACGGCGACAAGCACACCTACGCCAAAATTACCGGCAACGGCAAGTTCGACACCCACGATTCGGACGGCGACACGCTCTACGGCGTCGACGTGTTCGTGGACCCCGAATACCGCAGCCTGCGCTTGGGCCGCCGTCTCTACGACGCCCGCAAGGAGCTGTGTGAGAACCTGAACCTGCGCGCCATGGTGGCCGGCGGCCGCATTCCCGGTTACGCCCAGTACGCCAGCGAGATGACGCCCGCCAAGTACGTGGAGAAAGTGCGGAACAAGGAGCTCGCCGACCCCATCCTCACCTTCCAGCTCTCGAACGAGTTTTACGTGCGCAAGCTCATCCGCGGGTATTTGCCTTACGACTCGGAATCAAAGGCTTATGCTACGCTGCTGGAGTGGATTAACGTGTATTACGAGGAGGAAGAAAAACTCATCGGCAACACCAAGTCCAACGTTCGCATTGGCATTGTGCAGTGGCAGATGCGCGCCACCCGCAGCCTGGAAGACCTGCTCCAGCAAATCGAATTCTTCGTGGATACGGTGAGCGGCTACAAGTCTGACTGCGTGATGTTTCCCGAGTTTTTCAACGCCCCGCTCATGGCCCTCACCAACGAGGATTCGCCGGCGGTGGCCATCCGGGCCATGGCGGCTTTCACCGAGCCCATCAAGGCCAAGATGATGGAGCTGGCCGTGAGCTACAACATCAACATCGTGGCCGGCTCGATGCCCGTTTACCTGGATGAGAAGCTGCACAACGTGGCCTTCCTTTGCCGCCGCGACGGCACCGTGGACGAGCAGTACAAGCTGCACGTGACGCCCGACGAGGCCAGCTACTGGGGCATGCGCGGCGGCGATAAGCTGAAGTGCTTCGACACGGATTTTGGCAAAATCGGTATTTTGGTGTGCTACGATGTGGAGTTTCCTGAGCTCTCGCGCATGCTGAGCGACGAGGGCATGAAAATCCTGTTCGTGCCCTTCTGGACCGACACCAAGAATGCCTACCAGCGCGTGCGCCTCTGCGCCCAGGCCCGGGCCATCGAGAACGAGTGCTACGTGGCCATCACCGGCTCAGTGGGCAACCTGCCCCGCGTCGAGAACATGGACATTCAATACTCGCAGTCGGCCGTGTTCAGCCCGTCGGACTTCGCTTTCCCGCACGATGCCATCGTGGCCGAAGCCACTCCGAATACCGAGATGACCCTCATCGCCGACCTCGACCTTGATTTGCTCAAGGACCTGAACACCAGCGGAGCCGTACGCAACCTGCGCGACCGCCGTAAGGACTTGTACTCGGTGAGCTGGGTGAAAAAATCAACCGAGCGCGACGACGAGCTGCTGGACCAGGGCGTGGAGCGCCTTCCTAAAACCAGCCGCCGCAAAGCCATCGCAGCGGGATAATCCGGAGATGCTTCTGCTCCTTACAAACAGAAAGAGCGGCCATTATCATGGCCGCTCTTTCTGTTTGTAAGGAAGCGTTGCGGCATATCGTAAACCAAGCGCGGGGCGAACGTTGCGTTTTACATGATGCAAATGAATGTCTGCAGCATATAATACAGCGTATTGGCTTATTTAGGTCACACTACCCCCTGGGGCGTGAGTCCATAAACCACGACGTGGGCAGGATAAACGTTTCGCCCCCCTTGGAACCCCGGCTGTGGCACCGGCCTGACCCTGCGGTGGTAACTGGGGGGATAGCAAAAGCCATTCTAGGGTACCGCTGTCAGGGCTAATGGCCGCAATCGGTGCATATTTGCCGGCCGGGTCGGCTGCTTTCGGGCCCGGAGTACCCTCACTTGCCCATGCGCCATAAACTACTATTTGCCCTGTTTTTGCTGGGATTGCCCTTCGCTAGCGCGGGCCAGACTTATCATAGCTCTACCAGCTTCTCCTTTGCGGCGGAGGCGTCACTGGGGAAATACAAGAGCCGACCCTATCGCTGGTTAGTAAGTATGCGCTATGAGCCAGCCGACACCACCGCCAAACTTAAGATATGGGCCGTCCAGTGGGGCAAGCAAGCCGGTGACTTCAAGAAAACAGATAGATTCGCCCAGCGCATCCTGCCGAATGAGTGGCGCACCTATATCCTAGAAGGGACGCTGGTCCCGCAAGCCGGCCTCGTCTATCTATACTCTGGGCTGGAGGGAAATGGCCGTTTTTTCTTCGATAATTTATTGCTGCAAGTGCAGGCTCCCGACCAGACGTGGCAGAATGTGCCGCTCAAAAACGGCGATTTTGAACGTTCCCCGACTCCGCTGGCCGGCTACCTCATGGACCCGGAACTGAAAGGCAAACTCCCCATTGGCGTCGTGGCCGACCTGGTTGCGGGCCAGGGCATGGACCAGAGCCAAGCCCTGCGCGTCACCCTATCGGGCGGCACGCTGGTGAAAGAGCCGCTGCCCTACGGCAGGAATAAGGCGGCCGGTAAGTACTGCCAGTTGAAGGGAGTGAAACTCTATTACGAAACCTACGGCACGGGTGAGCCTTTGCTCTTGCTGCACGGCAACGGGGGGTCCATCCATTCCTTTAGTAAGCAGATTGAGGACTTGGCGCAGCATTACCAAGTGATTGCCGTGGATACCCGCGCACAGGGGAAGAGCGTTGATACGCTCACCGCTCGGCTCACCTACGAGTTATTTGCCGACGACATGAAGGCCTTGCTCGACAGCCTGCGCCTGCCTAAAGCGAACATCCTGGGTTGGAGCGACGGCGGCAATACCGGCCTGCTCATGGCACTCCGTTACCCTACGTACGTCCACAGGCTCGTCACGATGGGGGCCAACCTCTATCCTTCGGCCGAAGCCGTGGACGGCAAGATGCTGCGCCAGTGCGAGCAGACCCGGAAGCTGCTGGATAAGAAAGGGGACCTGCAGAATAAACGTCTGCTCACCCTGGTCCTCACCGAGCCACACATGAGCTACGCCGAAGTCGGGGCTATCAGGGTGCCCACGTTGGTGCTGGCCGGCGAGAAGGATATTATCAAGGAAGCGCACTCCAAAGGCATCGCCGCGCACATTCCCGGTGCTCAGCTGGTCATCCTGAAAGGCGTAACGCACTATGCGCCGGAGGAGAACCCGGCGCTGTTTAACCAAACCGTGCTGGATTTTCTGGCAGCGAAGTAAGGGAGCCCGGCAGGAGCGCAGTGCTAGTCGAGGGCACGAAATTACGGGCTCACGCAGGCCGTGAGTTCCGGGCACAGAGTAAAGCCGGGGAAAGACCAGCGTGCCGAGCGTCAAACAGCCCCCTCCTTTCCCTGAAGAGCCGGCATCCATTCATCAGCTGGCCGCTGCAGTGCTGGGAGCCATTCAAAACCTCGTTTACCGTTCACGGCCTACAAATGGTCCGTTCCGCAGGGACGAGTTTCGTGAACACCCTCAGTCTCAGTTAAGGTGCTGTCCCTGGCAAAGTGCCACGCCGGCCAAGGGCCGCTCAGGAGGTCAAAACCACCACGATTCAGAGGTCGGGGGTATAACTGGCACTAGACTAATCGAAACCAATTGCCTGCCTATTCCACACCCCTAGCAGCCAACAACTTATAATACACTGCCGTAGCATGCGGCTGACCGTCGAAGTTGATGAAATAGGCTGGAATAGCGCCCACAAACACGTAACTCATGCTTCGATACAGCTGCTCGGCAATATCGCCGTGCCGGGTATCGAGGACCAGCGTGGTGCGGCCCAGCGCCCGGGCGTGGTCTTCCAGCGCCAGGAGCAACTGCCGGGCCAGGCCCTGGCGGCGCGCCCGCCGGTGCACCAGCAGTTTCGACACTTCGGCCCGATGCAGGGAGTTGGGGCGAGTAGCCAAGTCGAGTTGCACGGTGGCGAGCAGGTCGGTTGCGCCGGGCTGGCGGGCCACCAGCAGCACCCGGTGCCCGGCCGCCACGGCTTCGATGACGCTTTGCCAGTAATCCTGGGCTTCGGCGGCGGCCAGTGGGGGCAGGAAGCCGACGGAAGCGCCGGAATCGACGGCATCGTGCAGCAGCTCAAGGAGCTGGGGCAGCAGCGCCCGGGCTTCGGCCGCGTTGAGGGAAGTGATAAGAAGTAGCATAAGGGGTGCAAGAAAACCATTCGGCCGGAAACTGCCTAGCGTGAACGGCCCGCCCTGACGGCGGGCTGGGCTTTTATGCGTAAACTTCGAGCCCAAGCCTTCCCGTCATTTCTTAACCGTAACACATCCTTATGCGCGCTTTCATCACCGGAGCCAACCGCGGCCTGGGCCTTGCGCTTACCCGCCAGTACCTGGAGCGTGGCGACCAGGTATTCGCCGCCAGCCGGCAGCCCGCCGATGCCGGCGACCTCCAGCGCCTGCGCCGCCAGTACCCCGACCGCCTCACGCTGCTGCCCCTCGACGTCACCAATGCCGCATCTATTGCGGCGGCTGCCCAAGCCGTGAGCGCCGCCACCGACGGCCTCGACGTGCTCATCAACAACGCCGGGGTGTACCCCCACGCGGGCTCCGGCGATGCCCACCAGCGCCTGGGCCAGCTCACCCACGACGATGCCATCGAAACCATGCAGGTGAATGCCATTGGACCGCTGCTGGTGTCGCAGGCGCTGCTGCCGCTGCTGCGTGCCGGCCACAAGGGCCGCATTCTCAGCATCTCATCGGGGCAGGGCTCGCTCACCTGGAAGGCCACCGGCGACCCCTACCACTACAGCGCCAGCAAAGCCGCGCTAAATATGTACATGCGCAGCCTGGCCGCCGAAATCGGCACCTACGGCCTGATTTCCGTCATTGTCGACCCCGGCTGGATGCGCACCGAAATGGGCGGCGACAGCGCCACGCAGGACCCCGCCGATTCGGCCCGGGGCATCATCCGGCTGGCCGAACAGCTGCACGCCGAAGAAAACGGCAGCTTCGTGACTTGGCAGGGCCAGCCCGTGCCATGGTAAGCCGCCAAGGACAACATTCTGGTCCGGCTCAGCTTCCCGAGTAGCCGATACCAACCATCTCCTCTGCAAGTGGGCCTATTCGTTTGAGAAATCAATGACTGGGCTCACTTTTTTATGGCTGTTTAGCAAATTGCTTACGCCGTAGCCTCGAAGCCCTCTTGTTCATAGGCCTAGCTGTGCACAAATAGCAACGTTTTCCTTAAAAGCGCCTCATAATAATACCCTGATTATAATTTGACACCTCTCAAAAGTGATTTTTCAGCCCTTTAAGTCTTTGATTATCAGTTTTGATAATTTAGAACCATGAAGATTAGTGAACTTAATGCCTAATCCGCGCGAAGTTGTCAGACTTAATGCATTTATATTCGCTAATTGAGTCCACCCAGTTTAACTTAAAAGCCAATCAAATGAGAAGAATTCTACTGGTATTTTTTTCCATGGTCTTCGCCTTCCTTGGGCACGACCTACAGGCGCAGAACCGGACGGTTTCCGGAGCCGTGCTCGGCTCCGACGGCACATCGATACCGGGGGTAACCGTCATTGTGAAGGGCGGCACGCAAGGCACCTCGACCGATGCGGAAGGCAAGTACTCTCTATCGGTGCCAACGACGGCCACTACGCTGGTGTACTCCTTCGTGGGCTACGACAGCAAGGAAGTGGCCATTGGCAGCGAGTCGGTCATCAACGTGAACCTGAAGGTGAACACCACCGGCCTCGACGAGGTGGTGGTGGTGGGCTACGGCACGCAGCTGCGCCGCGACCTGACGGGCAACGTGGCCACCATCACGGGCAAGGAGATTGCCACGGCCCCGGTGCAAAGCTTCGACCAGGCGCTGCAGGGCCGCGCGCCGGGCGTGAACATCACCACCCCCAACGGCGTGCTGAACAACCCGCCCGTG
Source organism: Cytophagales bacterium (assembly GCA_038213745.1). Taxonomy (GTDB): domain Bacteria; phylum Bacteroidota; class Bacteroidia; order Cytophagales; family Hymenobacteraceae; genus Hymenobacter. Next base: position 4,430 of record JBBQSQ010000075.1, on the reverse strand, counting down.
ATTCGCATCCGCGGCACGAACTCCATCACGCTGAGCTCGGCCCCGCTGGTGGTAATTGACGGCATTCCGGCCTACAGCGGCAACAATTCGGCCGTGAACAGCGTGCCCAACAACCCGCTCAGCAACCTGAACCCGGCCGACATTGAAAGCATGGAAGTGCTGAAGGATGCCTCGGCCACGGCCATCTACGGCTCGCGGGCGGCGGGCGGCGTGATTCTGGTGACCACCAAAAAAGGCAAAAAGGGCCAGAGCCACCTCAGCTACGACACCTGGGTGGGCTGGTCGAAACCGGTGCGCCTGTACGAAGTGCTCGGCGCGCAGGACTACATCAGCATCAAGAATGAGGCCGTGCGCAACCTGAACGCCAACCGGATAGCAGTTACTCCGCCCGGTGCGCCGGCCCCAGCCCTTAACATTGAAGGCTTCCGGGCCACCGACGCCAACGGCGTGACCGCCGATACGCGGTGGTACGACTACATCTACCGCACGGGCTTTGCGCAGTCGCACAACCTCAACTTCTCGGGCGGCAACGAAAAAACCACTTTCTACTCATCGGTGGGCTACACCGACCAGAAAGGCATGCTGGAGCGCAACAGCTTCAAGCGGGTTTCGGCCCGCCTGAACCTGGACCACAAACTCTTCAACGCCTTTACGGTGGGCATGCGCGTGGGCTATTCTAACACCAGCAACGCTTCGCCCAACTCGGGCTCGGTGGGCAACGGCGCGTTTGGCACGGGCGGCCTGGGCCGCCTGCCCCTGGCGCTGCCGCCCAACATCGCGCCGTACAACCCCGACGGCAGCATCAACATCAACCCCAAGGGAGCAAGCATTGGCGCGGGCCCCAACCTGAACCCCGGCGGCCCGACGGGTGCCCCGCTGATACCCAACTACTACAACCCGCTGGCGGAACTGGCTTACAACTCGTTTACGTCGGACGGCAATGAAATTCAGGGCAGCGTGTACGCCAACTGGGAAGTGGTGAAGGGCCTGAACGTGCGCACCAGCTACGGCCTGAACAACATTTCGTTCGAAGACAAGTCCTTCCTTAGCAGCCTGGCGGGCGACGGCCAGTCATTGGGCGGACAATCGGCCAACTACTACCGCACCAACAAGCGGTGGAACTGGCAGAATACGGCGCAGTACGACCGCACGTTTGGCGAAAAGCACAACTTCTCGCTGCTGCTCGGCAACGAGCAGCAGTCCACCGCAGTGCTGCGCTGGGGGGCCAGCCGAACCGGAGTTTCCGACCCTTTCTACACGAATTTTCAGGGTGGCTTTACCAACATCGCGGCCGACGGCAACGCGGAAGGGCTCAACTACTTGGTGTCGTTTTTTGGGCGTCTGAACTATAATTTCAACCGCAAGTACCTGGCCACGGTGAACGTGCGCCGCGACGGCTATTCGGCCTTCGCCCGGAAATACGGTAACTTCTACGGGGCCTCGCTCGGCTACGTGGTGTCGGAAGAGGACTTCTGGAAAAACTCGGCCATTGCCAACACGTTCTCGTTTTTGAAACTGACCGGCAGCTACGGCAGCGTGGGCAACAACCAGGGCATCGATGATTTCGTGGCCTTGCAGCTGTACGCGGCAGGGCTGTACGGGGCCGGCTCGTCGCTGTTTTTCAGCAATGCCGGCAACCCCAACCTGACGTGGGAAACCAGCAAGAAAACCGACGTGGGCGCGTCGTTTGGCTTCTTCCAGGACCGCCTGACGGGTGACGTTGCCTACTACCGCAACCTGGTGGATGGCCTGATTCTGAACGTGCCGCAGTCGCCCTCCAAAGGCATTCCCAACGTGGCTACCGGCCTACCGGGCCCCGGCTTGCTGGGCAACGTGCTATTGTCTAACGTGGGCGCGATGCAGAACACGGGCATTGAGTTCAACCTGCGCTACAACGCCATCCAGGGTCCCAAATTCAACTGGACGGTGAGCGGCAACGTGACCACGCTCAAAAACCGCGTCCTGACCCTGGCCTTCGATGGGCAGCGCATCGGCACGGCCACCTCGAACCTCGAAACCGCCAACTACACCCGAGTGGGCCAGTCGGTGGGCGAAATTCTGGCGGTGCCTTCGCTGGGCGTGAACCCGGTCAACGGGCAGCGCTTGATTCAGAAAGCCGACGGTACCGTGGTGCAGTACAACCACTTGGGCACCACCGGCGTTGGCTCAACGGGCTGGACCACCCTGGACGGCAAGAACACCACGGCCCCCACCCAACTGGCCGACGGCGTGTACTACGGACCCGTGCTGCCCACCTGGTATGGCGGGCTCGACAACACGTTCCGCTACAAAGCCCTCGACTTGGGCGTATTTGTGCAGTTTTCGGGCGGCAACTACATCTACAACGGCTCCAAGGCCGGCCTGCACGACCAGCGCTTCTGGAATAACCAGACCGACATCAAAAACCACTGGACGGCAGAGAACGCCAACGCCGAGTGGCCGCGCGTGGTATACGGCGACAACGTATCGAACGGCTCGGCCCTGGTGATGTCGTCGAACGTGGAAAAGGGCGATTTTGCGCGCCTGCGGCAGGTGTCGCTGGGCTATACGTTCAGCCCCACCCTGCTCGGCCGCCTGAGCGTGGCTAGCGCCCGCGTCTACGTGCAGGTGCAGAACGCGCTGCTGTTCACCAAATACTCGGGCATCGACCCGGAAATTTCGAGCAACGGCGGCAGCAACACCGGCGCGGGCGTCGACCGCAACTCGGTGGGACAGGCCCGTACGTTCACCGCAGGTTTCAACATTGGCTTCTAACGGTCTTCCCACACAATGAATATGCTAACTACTAAATCAGTGGCCGCGGCCGTTTGCGCAGCCATGCTGGCCCTGGGCACCGTGGGCTGCCAAGAGGCCCGCCTGAATCCGCAGCCCACGGCGTCGTTGTCCGACCAAGTGGTGTTTGGCACCCCCGACCGCGTGGCGCAGCAAACCAACAACCTCTACAGTTACGTGAAGACAGGCGGTTTCCTGGGTGGTCGGGTGCAGGTCTACGGCGACATTCGCGCCAACGATTTTCTCAACCGCACGTCCAACGGCGTAACCGGGCTGGGGGTGTGGAACCACACGCTCACGGAAGCGTCGCAGAACGACGTTATCAACACCTGGGGCTTCGGCTACGCGGCCATCAACCAGATTAACGTGTTTCTCGACGGCCTCGATGCCAACGCCGCGAAATTTGTCGCGCCGGCTTTTCCCGCCAACTACGCTGCCACCGCCGCCAACTACCGCGGCGAAGCCCGGCTGCTGCGCGCCCTGACCTACTACACGCTGCTCCAACTCTACGCCCGGCCCTTCGCCGACGGCAACGGCAGCAAGCCCGGCCTGCCCCTGCGGTTAAAAGCTGAATCGAATGAAACTGGTAACGACCTGGTCCGCAGCACGGTGGCCGAGGTGTACGCCCAAATTCTGAAGGACCTTGATTTTGCCGAGCAAAACCTGCCCCTGACTTATCCGGCGGGCACCTCGCCGGTCTCGCGCGCCCACCGCAACACGGCCATCGCCCTCAAAACGCGGGTGTACCTGAGCATGGGCCGCTACGCCGACGTGATTACCGAAGCCAACAAGCTGGTGCCCACCGCCGCGCCCTTCGTGGCCGCCAGCGGCGTCCCCCACGCCTTGAGCGCCTCGGTGGCGGCCGTGTTTGCCCCACCGCAGGAAACCGCCGAGAGCATCCTGGCCTTTCCCTTCACGGCCCAAGACGGGCCCGGCACCCAGAACCAGCTGGCCAACTACTTCCTGCCCACCTCGCTGGGCGGCAACGGCGAGTACAGCCTGAACGGCGGCGCGGGCGGCATCCTCACCAACCCCGGCTTCGCAGCCACCGATGCCCGCCGCACGGCCTTGGTCGTCGCGGTGGGCACCGAGTCGTTCCTGAAGAAGTACCCCACGGGCAGCCCAAATCCGTTCAATGACCGAGCCCCCGTAATTCGCTATGCCGAGGTGCTGCTGAACCTGGCCGAAGCCCGCGTGCGCACCACCAATGCCGTCGACCCACAGGCCCTGGCGCTGCTCAACGCCGTGCGCGGCCGCTCGAACCCAACCGGGGTGTATACCGCCGCTAGCTTTGCCGCGGCCAGCGACTTGGCCGACGCTGTTCTACTGGAGCGTCGCATTGAATTCTTGGGTGAAGGGCTCCGCAACATCGACATTATGCGGCTGAACGCCACCATCCCGGGCAAAGGCTCGGTATCGGCTGTTTTGAACACTGCCACTAATTACGTGTGGCCCATTCCCTCCACCGAACTGGCCGTGAATACGCTGATGACCCGCAACTAAGCGGCTCCCAGCTAGTGCCCTGCCAATGCCAAAAGCGACTTGCCCGACAGTGGGCAAGTCGCTTTTGGCGTTTCAGCTGCCGATGGATAGGTGTGCGTGGTCGCGCAGCACGGTTTTTAGAAAAGGGCCGTCCTGCAAATCGGTTTGGATGCCGG
>JBBQSQ010000074.1:0-20915 GCA_038213745.1 Cytophagales bacterium | reverse complement strand
GTGGGCACCGGCGGGCGCACCGTCACGACCACCGGCGCATCGGCCCCGGCCAGCGGCTGAACGCGCCATTTGCTGTTCCCGTAGCCCATGATACCGCGCAACTGCGCGATGGTGCTGCCCACCCGCACGGTTTGGGTGGCGGCGTCGAGGTAGGGGATGGGCGTAGGGCTGGTGGCCGCCCGGCCGTCATCAAGCAGCAGCGATTTGTTGACGTTGGCGGTCTGGTAGGCGTTCACGGCGGCCACGTTGCCGGTGCCGGTGCTGCTGGTGCCGGTGGCCGGGTCGTCGTTGGGGTCCACAAACTGCGTGGGCTGGTACACGAGGCCGCGCAGGGAAATGGTGAGTTCGCCGCGCGACTTCACCGCCGCCACGTCCGCCACCGTGACGGGGGCCGCAAACTGCACCCGCATGCCTTCGTAGGGCTCGGCATCGGCCGTTGAAAAGGTGGCGTTGTCCAGCGTGGCGAAGGCGGGCAGCGCACTGCTGGCTACCAGCACCGTGATGGTTGGGCTGGTGAGCACGGCCTGGTTGAACGACGGCGTGCCGGCAATTTCCTGCACCGCGCCGGTGATGCGCACGCGGTTGCCGGCCACCACCGTGGGGCTGGTTTGCACCACAAACAGCGCGTCGGAAGTGGCGGGGTCGCCGTCGGCGCTGGCGGCGTCGTTCTGCACGTAGAAACCGGTCGGGCTCAGGGCCGCGTACACGCCCGTCACCACGCCCTCGATAGTGTAGGTGCCCGCCGTGGCCAGCGCGCCAGGGCCCTGAATGGTGCCAATGGGCGTGATGGTTTGCCCCCAGGCCGGGGCCATGCCGCCAGCCAGCAGGCCGAGAAAAGCAGTGAAAAACGAGCGAGTCATGAGCGGCATCATATAGCAAACATTCAATTAAAACCCACTATGTAACTGTAAAAGTACTGGATAAAAGGCGTTTAAAGCTCGGTGGGAAAACCGTTAAATAAGCTTAGCCACAACCAAATCAGGGATAAATTCCAGGCCAGGCCAGCACGCAGGGGACGTGACTTCCCCATGATGACCACGTTCCGGGAAAATAATGCTTCAACTACTTTATCCAAGGTGGGCTACGATGCCCCGCATCGTTAGTTCAGCCGCTATGCCGGGTACGGCTTGCGGGCCCGCTCGGCACAATGCTGATGCTCTTGGAAGCGTACACCTACCCCTAAGGTGCTTAGCACCTCAACCTCACCGCCGCCGACCGGCGTGTGAGTTACGCCATCATGGGCCTGGGCTACCTCACGCTCAAAGAGACTCTGCCCCATCTGGCAAATGCAAGCACGCCAAATTCATAACCCTGAGGAGATGGTTCAATCCTGATATGCTATCAACAGCCGATATCATTTTCCCTAGTTTGTAGAATGCTGTTTTCTACGCCCAGCATTTATAAAATACGTTTCGAAATATTTGTACACAAAGTGGCTTGTGCAGAGTGTTGCGATAATCGATACGGTAATCAAATATGATTCAGATAGCACAAAATTCTTACTTAATATTTTTAGTGATGCTTTTACAACAGCATATACAATAGGATGTAAAAGATAAACTGAGTAGCTTGCTCTACCCAAAAATGCTAACCCTTTATCTAATATACTTGGTAATTGATATTGTATTTTATAGAAGAATAAGCAAATCATGATACAGCTAATAGTGAAAATTATTCTATTAACCCCGGTCACTAAGTTTATATTTTCTATGTTACTTGGGTAGAATAATAATAGTAGTAATCCTATTACACCAATTGCTGTATTTATAAGCTTACTTATTCTAATCTCATAAAACATTTTGCACAGCATAATTCCAGCCCAAAAGAAAAATATCTGATTCAATGGATTTGTATAAAAATGCCATTGCTCTGATAAATTTTTATTTGAATTAATTATAAAAAAAGCAAAAAATATCTGTAATCCTAGAAACAGGAAAGAGATTAAATAAAGGGCATATTTGCTTGTGTTGAACGTAATGAGTAGGATGGGAAATACTGAGTAGAAAACCAGTTCGTTACCAATCGACCAAGCACCGGTAGCAAAATAAGTATCCCATTTAAAAAAGCTAAACAGACCAGAAATATTCAGTAATACATCGATAAATAATGGTATTTTTTTGGATAAAATTATAGAAATTATTGTCGCTAGCCAGAGTAAAGGAAATATTCTAAAAAATCTCTTTCTAAAAAAATCCTTCAAGCCTTTGCTAGATAGAGAAAAGCTATTTTGGTAAACATATGCTAGTGTCAGCCCACTCAGCACGTAGAAAATAGCTACTCCGTAAATACCCATACGCCCTAGGAAGCTTCGCGCACTTAGTTCACCTGAAGACCAAGTGGCATAATGATAAATCATTATGCATAAAGCTGATAGCCCCCGTAAGTGGTCCAGATTGCCAAGCCTTAGGCGCTCAGTAGTAGATGATTGAAGCGTCATTTATCCCAACCGTATTGTATAAAACACTATTTGTGTTTCCACACTGCCTGAAAGTAACCGCCCGTTTTGGACATTCTCCTATTCGCTTCATAAACATCCTCTTCATGAACTAAGGCGTGAGTACTTGCGAGCATTGTTTGATAGTCGTCGAACCGAATGGGCTGCACTACTCCAGTTGATTGGGTGCTCTCTTTGCCATTACGTGCTTGCAAGAGATATACCCAGGCGGCTTCATCCTTCACATAGCTTAGGTAGTTTGCTACAATCTCTGGTTCCATTTCGCCGAAGCTGGCAGCATTCCAAAACACATCGAATGCGAACCCTCTGAGCAAAGGCATTTGCCAGTTTCCTAAAAAATTAATCTTCCCTTTTTTTATTTCTGATAAGGAGGTGATTGTTAAATTGTTCTCGGAACTTTCAATTGCGTCTTTCCCGAAAACTCCAGTCAAATACTGTTCGCATAGATACAGCTGAGCTGGTAAATCAAAGCACAGAATTGTCAGGTTAGGATATAGTTTCTTCAGTATTTCAGTCTGGTAACCAGACCCGGAGCCTAGCTCAACAATGATTTCATCGCCTTTTATGTTGGTATAGTTCTGAACAAAGCAGTAACGCAAATAGAAGTTTAAAAAACTCATGGTGTACATTTTGCCTTGAAAAAGAAATACATCCTGAGGATTGCCAAAATCACTGGCTTCTATTGCGGTGATTGGTAATGCTCCCGTCAATTGCCCTTGGAGTAGGCAATGGCGGTAGGCCATCTCTCGAATATCATCTAGCTTTAGGGAATAAGGTAGTGATGCCCTATTATCAATAAATAGTTTTCTGACCAATTTGCGCGCACTCTTCACGTAAGAGGGCATTGTTGGATGATAATGGTATACTAAATCATTAAATCCAAAAGTGGAAAACAGCGGATATTTGCCACTGCGTAACTCTCTGAGGTCAGCTGTTTTTACTTCCTCGATGATTTTTTGTTCGTAAGCCTGCCAATACCTGCCAACGTGAAAAATTTCGGGTGCTTGTTGATATGCAGCGTAAAGCTTATCAAGGTGTGTCATGGGAAGTGAAACTGGGCAATGCGAACTATGAAGGCACTCTGATGCATCTGGATAAGATGCGAGAAACAGCCCGATTGGGAGTGGGCTGGGGCGCGCAAAGGTAGCCAGTGGTGAAGCAACAGGATTATATAAGAAACTATGGGAACAAAAGCTTTAGTGCATTACAGCAAGACTGACATTGCATTCAGTGTGCTAATTGTTAATGCTAGTAAGGTCTTTATGTTAATCAGATAGGGGTTTTATCATCCGTTATAATACTATCTTTGGGCTTATATTATTTGCATATGAAAAAACATTTTCTCTCCATTATTCTACCATCTATTTGGCTTTTTCTAGGTTTGCTGACAACTTCTGCACTAGCCCAGCCAATAGTAACTGGTACAACGCCATCAATCAATCAAAGAAATGTAGTGCAATCCAGCACTGTGGCAGTTGATTTCAGTCAGCCCTTGACAGCTGGCTCGACCACTGCTTTGCGCGTGTTTAGCAACCAACGGGGTGGGTTGCGTACCGGCAATAGCGGTACCACAACGGTAAGTGGTAGTAGGGTGACGTATGCGCCGACGTATGATTTCCGGCCCGGCGAGACGGTGCAGGCTGTTATAACCAGAGATGCCCGAGGTAGTGGTGGCATTTTAGGGCAGCCACGAGTGTATCAGTTCACAACCGCCACAACGGGGGGGAGCGGTATTTTTATCAATAGCGCTGACGTTCCGGTGGGCGACCACCCCTACATTGTGATAACGGCAGATGTGGATGCGGATGGTGATTTGGACTTGCTCACCCCAAATTTTTACGGCAGCTCCGTTAGCGTTCGGCTAAACAACGGCAATGCAACTTTTATTACCGGGCCAGATATCCCGGTTGGGAGCCAGCCCCGGGGCCTGGTCATGGCTGATTTAGATGGGGACGGAGACCTCGATTTTGCAACCGCAAATTACAATGCCAACACGATGAGTGTGCGGCTGAATAATGGAACGGGGGGCTTTGCCGGTGGAGGCGATTTTTTGGTGGGTAGCCAGCCACAAAGCGTAACGGCTAGCGACCTTGATGGCGACGGTGACCAAGACCTACTCGTTTCCAATGGTGCCAGCGATAATGTAAGTATCCGTCTGAACAACGGCAATGCAACCTTCACCAATGCCCCCGATGTGAGGGTTGTTAGCTTCCCCTTTAGTTTGACGGTAGCCGACGTAGACAATGATGGCGATATTGACCTACTCGCGGGTAACTACTACACCAATACGGTCAGTGTGCGCTTGAACAACGGGGCAGGTACTTTTGGCGGAAGCAGTGATGTTGTGGTCGGTACTTCGCCAAGGGGCGTGACGGCGGCCGATATTGATGGTGACGGCGACTTGGATATGTTGGCCGCCAATGCCAGTAGCAATACCGTAAGCGTCCGATTGAACAATGGATTGGGTGTCTTTAGTGGCACTTATGAAGTTGCTGTGGGACGTTTTCCCGGCAGTGTAACAACGGCGGATGTTGATAGTGATGGCGACTTAGACTTGTTGGCTACCAACATTATGTCCAACACTGTAAGCGTACGGCTGAATAATGGAACGGGTAGTTTTAGCGGTGGCTCTGATATTTCAGTGGGCAGTGAGCCATACCGAGTGGCGGCGGCAGACTTGGATGGCGACGGTGACCTCGATTTATTGGTAGCAAATTTTTCGGGCAATACCGTTAGCATCCGGCTTAACCAGCCGCCGCCGCCGCAAGTACGCATCGTGGGCGATTCGGTGCTGTGCAACGGCGGGCAAACGGTCCTGACCGCCCGGGGCCCCGTGCCTATTTTAGCCTACCGCTGGTCGACGGGCGCTACCACCCCCACCATCGCGGTCGCGCAGCCGGGGACGTACAGCGTTTCCGTCACGTTCACCGGCAATACCACCAGCACCGACCAGCACATTGTTACGGCCATCACGCCGACCGTGCGCATCACGGGCGATTCGGTGACGTGCGCCGGCCAGCCGGTGAGCCTGCTGGCCATTGCCCCGGGGGCGCGCTCCTACCGCTGGAGCACCGGAGCTACCACGGCCGGTATCAGCGTGACGCAGCCGGGCACGTACACGGTGCTGGCTACTTACGGCACCGGGTGCACCGCCACGGCTCGGGTAGTGGTGCGGGCACCGACGCTGCTCATCACCGGAACGGCGGCGCTGTGCACCTCGGCCGGGGCCAGCACCACGCTGACTGCCGTAGCCCCCGGGGCCATCACCGTGCGGTGGAACACTGGCGCTACGACCGCCGCAGTGGCTGTAAACCAGGCGGGTACTTACAGTGTGGTGGCCACTTTTCCCAGCGGCTGCACCCTCACGGCATCGCAGGCAGTTATTCGGCCGTTGGCGGTTATCAGCGGCGATTCGGTGGTGTGCGCGGGCCGCCCGGCGCAGCTTTCCGCGGCCTTGCCGGGGGTAAGCGGGGCTACTTACAGTTGGAGCACGGGGGCCATTACACCGACCATCACCCTCACGCAGCCGGGGACCTATTCCGTGGCCGTGGGCTTTGGCACGGGGTGCGTGAGCACGGTTCGGCAGCGGGTGCGGGCGGGAGTGGCGGTTCCGGCGTTTAGCCTGGGTGCCGATACGACGCTGTGCGAAGGCCAGCCGCTGGTGCTGCGGGCCCCGGCCAGCCGCCCCGGTATCAGCTACCGCTGGTCCGATGGCACGGCCGGCGCTACGTTGCGCGTGGTGCAGCCGGGCACTTATTCGCTGCTGGGTACCGGGGAGTGCGACAGCCGCACCGTGAGCCGCCGCGTTGATTACCAGCCCTGCCTGACCATTCCAAACATCGTCACCGCCAACAGCGACGGTCAGAACGACCATTTTCAAATTGCAGGATTGCAAGGAAATGATTGGTTCCTGGAAATCTACGACCGTTGGGGCGGCCGGGTGTACGCCACCACGGCGTACCGAAACGACTGGGGCGACGGTGCGGCACCCGGCGTTTACTACTACTTGCTGCACCGTAGCGACCTGGCCTCTGCCAAGTACAAAGGGTGGCTGGAAGTGGTGCGGTAGCGCCAAACACCAAACACCAAGCTGCGTCCGCGCGTCCGCAGACTAATCAACCGGCTCATTGACAAGGGAGAAGCACGTGAAACTGCCTGCTGTTGCTAAAATGGACGTTTTCAGGAGCGAAGTTTCAAAGTATGAGGAAGCGTGAACTTTCAGCTGGGAGCAGGCTTTAGCAGAACGTCCTGTCGAGCGCAGCCGAGACATGACGTTCTTCATTGCAATCAATCCACTTCGCCCCTCCCTCCCATGCGCACCGTCAAGCAGCAGCACCGCGCCGTGAGCGCGCCCATTGCCGACCTCATTACTTACCGCGCATTGCCCACGGAGTCAGTTGAGTACGTTGACCCATTTCTATTCCTGAACCACCACGGGCCACAGGTGTATGCGCCCAAAAACAACGGCCTGCCCTTCGGCCCGCACCCGCACCGGGGCTTCGAAACAGTCACGTTCATCCTCGCGGGTGACATTCTGCACAAAGACAGCAGCGGCCACGAAAGCGTCATCAACGCCGGGGGCATTCAGTGGATGACGGCCGGCAGTGGCCTCATGCACGCCGAGGTTTCCTCCGATACGTTCAAGCAAACGGGCGGCCCGCTCGAAATCCTGCAACTGTGGGTGAACCTGCCGGCCAAGGACAAGCTGACCGCGCCGCGCTACGTCGGCCTGCAAGCCGACGAAATTCCGGCCGTAATGCTGGCGGGTGGTGTGGTCATGCACGCCGTGTCGGGGCAGTGGGCGGGCACGGCCGGGGCCGTGCAGCCGCTGGCCGACGTGGCATTGGCCTGGCTGGAGCTGCCGGCCGGCAGCCGCGTCACGCTGCCCATCGCGGCGGCGCGCAGCATTTTTTGCTACGTCGTGCGCGGCACGTTGCGGGTGAACGACAACGAAACCAAGGCCTTGCAGCTGGTCGAATTCAACCACGACGGCGACGAGCTGACGCTCGAAGCCCACGAGGCCAGCGTGGTGCTGCTGGGCCACGCCCTGCCATTCAACGAGCCCATGGTGCGCTACGGACCGTTTGTGATGAACACGGAAGCCGAAATTCAGCAGGCCTACCGCGACTACCAGCGCGGGGCTTTCGGCGAGTGGAAGGACTGATTTGGCGAAAAAGTGACTGAACGGACAACCCCAAGCGGGTTTTCACGGTTGGGGGCATGTGCGCGGCATTTTGGCCGGTCTTTGTTGTTAAGTAGCTGATGAGTAGTTCTCCCCGTTCTCTTTATTTCGAAAACAGCAGTGGCCGCATCTGGGAGGAGCCGGAAGGCTACCTGCGGCTGGAGTATTATCCAGGGCCCCGCGAAGCCGTGCAGTTCCGGGCCCTGCTCACGCACACGGCCCACGCCATGAGCCGCCGCCAATGGAACAAGGTGCTCGTCGACCAGCGCGAAATGATGCCCTACAGTGCCAGCGAGCAGGACTGGATGACCAACGAATGGCTCCCCCGCGCCGTGCAGGAACACGGCTACCGTTACGGCGCTATTCTGTTGGCCCACAACGTATTTGCTCGCTTAGTTACCAATCAGTTTATTACGGCTTCCCGCGATTTGCCGCATACCTACCGCACCTTCGAGGCCGACGAAGCGGCGGCCACCTGGCTGCTGAAGCAAGGGCAGAAGTAGCCAGGAAGAACGAAACCGGCACCACGGTCTTTTTTGCTGAACCTGTTCTAAATCGATTCAGCAGGCGCTTCGGCCACCACATCCACCTGCCCGGCCAACAAATCCTCAAACGTCTGACGCCGGCGAATCAGGTGCAGCTCGCCGGCTTCGTCCAGCAGCACTTCGGCGGGGCGGGTGCGCGAGTTGAAGCTGCTGCTCATCTCGAAGCCGTAGGCCCCGGCGTTGTGGAAGGCCAGCAGGTCGTTTTCGCGAATTTCGGGCAGCAGCCGGTCCCAGGCGAAGGTGTCCGTCTCGCAGATGTTGCCCACTACTGTGTACAGCCGGCCGGTGCCCTGGGGGTTGGTTAGGTTGCTGATGTGGTGGTAGCTGTCGTAGAACATGGGCCGTATCAGGTGGTTAAAGCCCGAATTGACGCCCGCAACCCCGGTGGCCGTGGTTTGCGTCACCACCGCCACGCTCACCAGCAAGTAGCCCGATTCGCTCACCAGGTACTTGCCCGGCTCAAACCAGCATTCCAGCGGCCGGCCATATTCTTTCTCGAAAGTGCGGAAGGCCTCGGCCACTTGCACGCCCAGCGCGTTCACGTCGGTTTCGGCATCGCCGGGCTTGTAAGGCACTTTAAAGCCCGAGCCCAGGTCCAGAAAATCCAGCTCGGGAAACCGGCCGGCCGCATCAAACAGGATTTCCAGGGCGCGCATGAACACGCCCACGTCCTTAATTTCGGAGCCCGTGTGCATGTGCAGGCCGCGCACGTGCAGGCCGGTCCCGCGCACCACGCGCTCCAAATGCCGCAACTGGTGAATGCTGATGCCAAACTTGGAGTCGATGTGGCCGGTTTGAATCTTGTAGTTGCCGCCCGCCTCAATGTGCGGGTTCAGGCGCACGCACACCGGGTACGAGCCGCCAAACGTGGCCCCAAACCGCTCCAGCAGCGAGATATTGTCAATGTTCAGGTTCACGCCCAGGTCCTTGGCCTCCAACAGCTCCTCAAACGTCACGCTGTTGGGCGTGAAGAGAATATTCTCCGGCGCGAAGCCTACGTGCAGGCCCAGGCGTACTTCGTTGATGCTCACGCAGTCCAGGCCCGAGCCCAGGCTGTGCACGTGGCGCAGAATGGCCGCGTTGCTCAGCGCCTTACAGGCGTAGAAAAAGCGGGTTTTGTGGCCCGAAAAGGCCTTCACCAGTTTCTGGTACTGGCCAGTGATGGTAGGCGTGTTGTAAACGTAGAGGGGGGTGCCGAACTGGTCGGCGGCCGCGCGCAGCGCATCGTTAATAGTGGGCATAATCACAAAAGTACAGCCGAAGGTCCGCGCCTTCGTTGAAGACTAAGCGGTTAATACATTGTTCGTCGTTACGTAGTTTCCAACTCCTACCTCATGTCAACTTCCGAAACCCTCGAAGTCTGGCTGCGCGGCCCCGTGCCGGGCGTGCCGCCGCTCCTGCAACCCGTGGCGCACGCCCTGCTGCAAGCCCGCGACGAGCTGAACGCGGCGATGCAGGATTTCCCGCCCGCCCTGCTCAACGAGCGGCCCGGCGGGGTGGCCTCGGTCGGCTTCCACCTCCAGCACCTGTCCGGCGTGCTCGACCGCCTGCTCACCTACGCCCGCCAGGATACTTTGTCAGAAGCCCAATTCGCGGATTTTCACGCCGAAAACCCGCCGTTGACTATTGAGTCGGATACGGCGGCAAACTTGGTGCAACGCTTCAATGACCAGGTTGATTATGCCCTAAATCAACTAAAAATTATCGACGAAGCCCGCTTAGCCGAAGTGCGCGGCGTGGGCCGGGCGCAGGTGCCATCCACGCTCATTGGCGTGCTGGTGCACGCCGCCGAGCACACCACGCGCCACCTGGGCCAGCTGCTGGTGACGGCAAAGTGGGTGCGGAACGCTTCGCTTAATGAGGAATGAAGAATGAGGAATGAGAAATTGCAAAATGGCCAAAGGTGTCCAAACTTCCTCATTCCTCATTCCTCATTCCTCATTAAGCGAAGCGTCATCACCGCGAACCGGCCGCCGTAGCTACCCGCGGCTTAGCGCGCTCGTACTGCGCGGGCCACTGCACCTCCGCGCCCAATTCCTGGGCGGCGAGGAGCGGGAAGTACGGCTCGCGCAGGAACTCGCGGGCCAGCAGCACCAAGTCGGCCTGGCCGTTGGCCACGATGGCTTCGGCCTCGGCCGACGTGGTGATGAGGCCCACTGCGCCCGTCGGAATTCCTGCTTCGTGCCGGATGCGCTCGGCAAACTGCACCTGGTAGCCGGGGCCTACGGGAATGGCCGCCTTGGGCACGTTGCCGCCCGTGGAAACGTCCAGCAGGTCCACGCCGCGCGTTTTGAGCAGGGCCGACAGCTGCACCGATTCGTCGGCATTCCAGCCGCCTTCGGTCCAGTCCGTGGCGGAGATGCGCACGAACAGCGGCAGGTCTTCGGGCCATACTTCGCGGGTGGCGGCCACCACTTCCAGCAGCAGCCGGATGCGGTTTTCGAACGGACCACCGTAGGCATCGCTGCGGTGGTTGCTCAGCGGCGACAAAAACGCGTGCAGCAGGTAGCCGTGCGCCGCGTGCAGCTCAATCACTTTAAAACCAGCCGCCAAGGCGCGCCCGGCAGCAGCTCGGAAATCGGCAATAACTTTCTGAATGCCGGCCGCATCCAGCGCTTTGGGCGCAGGGTAAGTATCGCTAAAAGCCGCGTCGCTGGGGCCAACGACCGGCCAGCCGCCTTCGCCCACGGGCACTTCGCCTTCGCCCGACCACGGCCGGTAGGTGCTGGCTTTGCGGCCGGCATGGGCCAGCTGCACGCCGGGCACGGAGCCCTGCGCCGCAATGAATTCGTTGATGCGCCGAAGCATGGGCAGGTGCTCGTCTTTCCAGATGCCGAGGTCTTCGGGGCTGATGCGGCCTTCGGGCGATACCGCCGTGGCTTCCTGGATGATGAGGGCCGCCCCGCCCACCGCGCGGCTGCCCAGGTGCACGAGGTGCCAGTCGTTGGCAAAGCCATCCACGGCGCTGTACTGGCACATGGGCGACACCACAATGCGGTTTTTGAGGGTGATACCGCGCAGGGTGAGGGGTTCAAATAGCTTGGACATGAAGTAGTTTTCTAGGGGAGAATGCGAAGCTGCGTAAACCCCGTTTTCAGGGTTTGGGTTATGGTGGTTGTCTGTCGTGCTGCGCCCAGCATGTCTGCCAGCAAACTTGCTTTTCTAAAATCTTCCCTTACCTTGCAGCCGCAAACACCATCTCTGATGCTCCAGACGCGTTATTTTTTTGGCTTTTATTACTTCTACGCCACCGCGTAGAACGAGCCGCCGTTTGTAGCTAACCCGCAAACTTCTCCAGCGCCGCTCGTTCTTCGGGAGGCGCTTTTTTAATGTCCTTTTCGCGCATGGCTTCTTCGTCGCAAGTCTTCTTTTATTACGACTACTACTGCTTTTACCAGCAGCAGCCGGCCCTTTGTTGCCAGTGTTAACCACCACACTGCCTCCCAACAAGCCCAGGGCCACCGCACAACGGAGGTCCTTTTTTATTACCCATTTTGGTTGTCAGTTGCTAGTGTCGGTTGTCAGTAATTCAACAGCCAGCAACTGACAACTAACAACTAATAACTGACAACTACATGCCCCAGCACGTTTCCATTCAGGGTTTCCAGGGAAGTTTCCACGAAGTGGCCGCCCGCCAGTACTTCGGGGCGCAGCCGGTCTTGCTGGCCTGCGCCACTTTTGGCGCGGTGGTGGCGCACGTGGTGCAGGGCACGGCCGGCGCGGGCCTAATGGCCATGGAAAACTCGCTGGCCGGTAGCATTTTGCCCAACTACCTGCTGCTGGAGCGCCACGCCATCCGCGTGACCGGCGAGGTGTACTTGCCCATCCACCAGCACTTGCTGGCCCTGCCCGGCACCACGCTGGCCGACGTGCAAGCCGTGCACTCGCACCCCATGGCCCTGCGCCAGTGCGGCGAGTTCCTGGACGCGCATCCGCACTGGAAGCTGGTCGAAACCGACGACACCGGCCACAGCGCCCAGCTCCTGGCCCAGAACCGCACCCCCGGCGTGGCCGTGGTAGCCGGGGCCCAAGCGGCCGAACTGTTCGGCCTCCAAATCCTAGCCCCCGCCATTCACGACGACCCGCACAACTACACCCGTTTCCTGGTGCTGGAACGCGCCGAAACGGCTCAGATTGACCCCCTGGCCGATAAAGCTTCGCTCTATTTCTGCGCCCCGCACGCGCCGGGCAGTCTGGCCGCCGTGCTCAGCCGCGTGGCCGCCCACGGGCTGAATTTGAGCAAGCTGCAATCGTGCCCGCGGCCGGGGCAAGCCTGGCACTACGGCTTCCACGCCGACGTGGAATTTGACGAAATAGCCCAGTTGGACGCCTTGCTGGCCGATTTGGAAGCGGTAACGGAAGAACTGCGGGTGCTGGGAGCCTACCGCCGCGGTAGCATGGCCGCGGCGATGGGGGAAGAGCTGTCATTGCGAGCGGAACGCAGTGAAGCGCGGCAATCCGTCCTGTCAGCGCGACCAGCTTAGTAATGTGACAATGATTTTGTAGAAATGAACTTTCCAAAAGAGGATTCATCACATCACGAGGCGAATCACATTTAAAAGGACGGATTGCCGCGTTCCGCTTCGCTTCTCTCGCAATGACAACCAGCCCCATGACCATCTCCCTCGCCAGCCGCCTCGCCCACACCGGCGAATACTACTTCTCGCGCAAGCTGCGCGAGCTGGCCGCCCTCAACGCGGCCGGGGCCAACATCATCAGCCTGGGCATTGGCAGCCCGGATTTGCCACCGCATCCCAGCGTGATTGAAGCCTTGGCCAAGTCGGCGGCGCTGCCCAGTGCCCACGGTTACCAAGGCTACCAGGGCACGCCCGCCCTGCGCGGGGCCATGGCCGATTTCTACCAGCGTCGCTACGGCGTGGCCCTTGACCCGGCCACTGAAATCCTGCCGCTGCTGGGCTCAAAAGAAGGCCTGATGCACATCGGAATGACGTTTCTGGAAGCCGGCGATGCCGTGCTCATCCCCAACCCCGGCTACCCGACGTACCGCGCCGTGGCCGAAATCTGCGGGGCCGAGGTCCGCGCCTACGACCTGACGGCCGCCAACGGCTGGCTGCCCGATTTGGCCGCGCTGGCCGAAACCGACCTTTCCCGGGTGAAGCTCATGCTGGTGAACTACCCGCACATGCCCACGGGCACGGCAGTGGATTTGCCCTTCCTCACGCGCCTGGTGGCCTTTGCGCAGGCCCACGACATCCTGCTGGTGCACGACAACCCCTACGGCTTCATCCTGAACGAGACGCCGCCCGTGAGCCTGCTGGCCGTGCCCGGGGCCCGTGAGGTAGCCATCGAGCTGAACTCGCTCAGCAAGAGCCACAACATGGCGGGCTGGCGCGTGGGCCTGCTGGCCGGCCGCGCCGACGTTATTGCCAATGTCCTGCGCTTCAAGAGCAACATGGATTCGGGCATGTTCCTGCCGGTGCAGCAGGCGGCCGTGGCCGCCCTGGCCCTGGGCGACGACTGGTTTGAGGACTTGAACGCCACTTACCGCGCCCGCCGCGAGCTGGTGGTAGCCCTGCTGCGCGCCCTGGGCTGTGCCCCGGCACCCAACCAAACGGGCCTGTTCATCTGGGCGGCAGTACCAGCGGGCTTTGCCGACGGCTACGCCCTGAGCGACGCCGTGCTGGCCGAAGCGCGGGTATTTATCACACCGGGCGGCATCTTCGGCAGCAACGGCAATGGCTATATCCGGGCCAGCCTGTGCCAGCCGGAGGCGCTGCTGCGCGAGGCGGTTCTGAGGGTTAAGAGTTATGAGTTAAAAGTCATGAGTTGACTCTTACAGAATACTGAGGTACCAGCCCTTACAGCCAATTCACAACTTTTAACTCATAACTCTTAATTTTTAACTCAACATGACCGTCACCATTATCGGCCTGGGTCTTATCGGCGGCTCGCTGGCGCTCAGCCTGCGCCAGCACGGCTTGGCGCAGCACCTCATTGGCGTCGAAAACAGCCTGGCCCACGCGCGCCGCGCCCTAGAGCTGGGGTTGGTTGATGAAATTGAAACGGACCTAGCCGCCGCCGTGCGCCGCGCCGACCTCATCGTGGTGGCCGTGCCCGTGGATGCGATGGTGGCCGTGCTGCCGCCGGTGCTGGATATGGTGGCCGCGCACCAGGTCGTTATCGACGTGGGCTCAACCAAGCAGGCGCTGCTGGCCGCCGTGGCCGGGCACCCGCGCCGGGGCCGCTTCGTGGCCGTGCACCCCATGGCGGGCACCGAGCATTCGGGGCCGGAGGCGGCCGTTTCGGGCTTGTTTGAAGGCAAAACCGTGGTGCTCTGCGATGCGGAGCACAGCGATGCCGATGCCGTGGCCGTGGTAGAAAAGCTATTTCAGGCGCTGCCCATGCGGCTGCTGTACTTCGATGGCGTGGCCCACGACTTGCACACGGCCTACATTTCGCACATCTCGCACATCACGTCGTTTGCGCTGGCCCTCACGGTGTTGGAGAAGGAAAAAGAGGAGCAGCGCATCTTCGACCTGGCCAGCGGCGGTTTCGAGTCGACGGTGCGGCTGGCCAAGAGCGCGCCGGCCACCTGGGTGCCCATCTTCCGCCAAAACCGGTTGAATGTGCTCGATGTACTCGATGAGCACCTGCACCAATTACAGCACCTGCGCGAACTGCTGGCGAGCGAAGATTACGACGGCCTGACCGAGCAGATTCGGCAGGCCAACCACATCGGCAAGATTCTGCCGTGAGGCCGTAAAAACGATAAATTCCCCTCCTTTTTTAAGGAGGGGACGTTGCAGCGCAGCTGCAACTGGGGTGGTAAAGTCGTTGAACGACGCCCGAACGACCCCCGCCGATTTAGTCCTCGTCAAAAACAGCCCAACGCGGGTCGTTCAACGACTTCACTACCCCAGCCAGCGCTTCGCGCCGGCATCCCTTCCTTAAAAAAGGAGGGGAATTAATCACTGACCACTAACCATTAACCACTAAAATGAAATCCGCCTTATTCAACCGCCAGCCCGACGACAAGCCGTTCCTCATTTCCGGGCCGTGCTCGGCCGAAACCGAGGAGCAGGTGCTCGAAACCTGCCAGCGGCTGGCCGCCACCGGCAAGGTGCAGGCCCTGCGCGCCGGCATCTGGAAACCCCGCACCAAGCCCGGCCTGTTCGAGGGCGTGGGCACCAAGGGCCTGCCCTGGCTCAAGAAAGCCAGCGAGCTGACGGGCCTGCCCATTGCCGTGGAAGTAGCCACAGCCAAGCACGTGGAGGACTGCCTGGCCTTCGGCGTGGACATTCTGTGGGTGGGCGCGCGCACCACCGGGAACCCGTTTTCGGTGCAGGAGCTGGCCAATGCGCTGCGCGGCGTCGACGTGCCGGTGCTGGTGAAAAACCCCATTCACCCCGAGCTGGAGCTGTGGATTGGGGCCGTAGAGCGCCTGCAAAAGGCCGGGGTGAAGCAGCTGGGCCTCATTCATCGGGGCTTTTCGAGCTACGGCAATACTGATTTCCGCAACGCGCCGATGTGGCACCTGCCCATCGAAATGAAGCGCCGCCTGCCCGAGCTGCCCATCCTCTGCGACCCCAGCCACATTTGTGGCCGCCGCGATACGCTGGCCGCCGTGGCCCAGCAGGCCCTCAACCTGGGCTTCGACGGTACCATGATTGAAAGCCACATCGACCCCGACCACGCCTGGAGCGACGCCAAGCAGCAAATAACCCCCGAGGTGCTGCGCGACCTCATCGAGCACCTGGTCTGGCGCCACGAAACCACCAACGAGCAGGAGTTCCTCTCGGCCCTCACCGGCCTGCGCGAGCAAATCAACCAGCTCGATGCCGAGGTGATGCAGCTGCTGGGCCGCCGCATGGCCGTGGCCGAAAAAATCGGGCAGTACAAGCGCGACAACGACATTACCATCCTTCAAACCAACCGCTGGAACGAGGTGCTGGACCGGGCCAAACGCCAAGGCACTTCGGTGGGGCTAACCAACGAGTTTGTGGAGCAGTACCTCGCCGCCGTGCATCTGGAATCGATTAGCCGGCAGAACAAGGTGATGGAAGGCTAGAAGTGGCGAGGAAACCTAGCCGCGCTGCTATTTTGTGCGCTTTTTGTACTAGTAGTATATAAAAAACCGCTCTGTATTAGACAGAGCGGTTTTTTATATACTTGCAAGCGTTTGTCATTTATCAGTAAATGACCTGTTAACCCAATTGGCAGCTGGTACTCGGGTGTCGGCTGCTCCTCACTCAGGGCAATTCGCTAATCCACTTCCAAACGGCGTAGGCCGCCACCAGGGAAATGGTACCTCCCAGCATGGCACCGGTAAGGGAGCCATACGCCAGAAATATCCAAGTAAAGACTAGGAAGCCCAGCGCGACAAAACCCAGGGCGGCGGCGGCGGCCAGCACCTGCTGCCACGCCCATAAATACGCCAGCTCTGGTGGAGGCACCGTTGTTCGCGACATGGCCCAGTGGCGCAAGTTCCGCTCTGTTTGTGCCCCTATTAGCCGGCGCATCAGGCGGCTGTTCGCGCCGCCGTGCAGCAGCCAGTTATAACCCGCCAGCAAAGCCCACAGCAGGATTATAAACGTTACCATAAAAGGAGACAGGCCGTTCATGTCCATCAGGAAGAGAAATCAAGAGTGGAAAAAGCAACAACGCAAACGACTGGAAAGTGTGCGGCTAGGGCAGCTAACGCGGGGATGATAATTACCGGCCGCGCAGCCGAACGCAGGTAAAAAGCGGGATTCCAGAAATTGGCGGTGCGGTGCAAAGCCTGGCGAAAATAGGCGCTGAGGGCGCAAAGTCAAACCCCACCCGTCGGGCCGCTAGCGGGCCACGGCGCTCTGCTGGGCTTGCAGCCACCTGATGGCCGCGCCTTCATCGCCAAAAAAAGCGGTGACAAACGACTTATCGTCCTGCGACTGGGCCGGCACAAAGCCGGGCTGGCTCATAATGTTTTCGTGCAGCGTAGGCCCCACCAGATAGGCCACGTAGAGGCGCGCGCCCAGGCGGCTGGCCATGTCCGGGAAGTAGTCATTGAGCAGCCACTGGGTGGTGTGCGGGTCGTTGAGGGTGCGGCGGCGGATGTCTTGCAGCCAGAATCGGCTTTGCTCGCGCAAGGCCACGGCCTGCACCTGCTGGTAGACGGCGGGCAGCTCATAGGGCGCGGGCTGGTAGCCCCAGCGGCCTACTAGAATGCCCAAATCGGGCCGGTACGTCAATTGCAGCAAGGGCGGAGGGGCTTCCGGGGTCATGTCAGCGCAAGGGAAATGGAAAAGGATGAAAGCAGCTGCCCGCTGGGCTTAGGCACCGCACTGCCGGCTGCGAAGCTAGTGCGTGGGCACTGCTTCGGCCACGGTCGCGGTTTCCACCGGTGGGTGCTTGCGCAACGAGCGCACGGCCAGCCCCGCGCTCACCAGCGCCAGCGCCGCGCCCAGCAGGAATGGCGCGCCCGGGAAATGAACCGGGGCTTTCGGGCCCGTGAAGTAGCCGAACAGGTACGTCATGATGAGCGGCCCCACCACGCCCGTGGCGCTGATGAGGCTGGTAAGCGCCCCTTGCAGCTCGCCCTGCTCGTTGGCCGGTACCTGGCCCGAAATGGTGCCTTGCAGCGCCGGCCCCGCGATGCCGCCCAGGCAGTAGGGGGCCAAAAAGGCCAGCATCAGCCCGCCGCTGGGGGCGAAGGCGAACAGCACGAACCCCACCACGTAGCACAGCAGCCCAATAACAATGGCCCGGGCCGCGCCCAGCTTCGGAATGGCCACCCGCACCAGCCCGCCCTGCACCAGTCCCGAAAACAGCCCCACCACGGCCAGCGAAATGCCCACCAGCTTCTCCGTCCAGCCAAATTTGAGCATGGTGTAGAACGTCCAGACCGACTGCGTGGCCGAGCCCGCCAGGTATATCAGCATCAGGGCCGCCACCAATCCGAGAATGGACGGGTAGCGCCCCAGCCGCAGCAGCGAGGCCACGGGATTGGCCCGCCTCCATTCAAACGGCCGGCGCTTGTCGGGAGCCAGCGACTCGGGCAGCACCAGCAGGCCGTACAGGAAGTTGCACAAACTCAGGCCCGCCGCCACCATGAACGGCACCCGCGCGCCAAAATCGGCCAGCAGCCCGCCAATGGCCGGCCCGATAATGAAGCCGATGCCGAAGGCCGCGCCCACCAACCCAAAGTTCTGGGCCCGCTTTTCGGGCGTGCTGATGTCGGCAATGTAGGCCGTGGCCGTGGTGAAGCTGGCCCCCGTGATGCCCGCCAGCACGCGCCCCACAAACAGCCAAGCTAGGGTGGGGGCGAAGCTCAGAAAAATGTAATCGAGCCCCAGGCCCAGCAGCGCGGCCAGCAGCACCGGCCGCCGCCCCAGCTTGTCGCTGAGGCCGCCCATTACCGGAGCAAAACAAAACTGCGCCGCCGCGTAGGCAAACGTGAGCCAGCCCGAGTACTCCGACGCCCGGCTCAGCCCCTCGCCCGTAAGCTGCTGAATGAGTTTGGGCACCACCGGAATAATAATGCCGAGCCCAATCACATCCAGCAAAATGGTAACGAAGATGAACCCCAGGGCAGGCGAGCGTTTGTCGGACATAGCAAAAAAGAAGAGCCCGGCGGCAAATACCCGGCCGGGCAAAGTTCCGCAGAAAATGGCCAGGGTTGGGCAAGTTGGCTTTCGCGGGCGGGCGGCGCACCCTGCGACGCGGCGTATTTTGCGGCCCCGCGCCCGTGGGCCTGTTCCGTTACCCGCATGTCTGCCGCTCCGCCCTGCCCCACCGCCCTGCCCCACCGCCCCGAGCTTACCGGCCTGCGGGCCGTGGCGGTGGCCGTGGTGCTGGTGCAGCACTGGCTACGGCCGGCGTTTCCGGTGGGCGAGCTGGGCCCCAGCCTATTTTTCGTGCTCAGCGGCTACCTGGTGTCGGGCATCATCTGGCGGTACGAGGCGTATGCGGGCGCGCCGGGGCCGTGGCGGCGGCGGGTGGGCACGTTCTACCTGCGGCGGGCGCTGCGCATCGTGCCGGGCTACTATCTGGCGCTGGCGGGCTGCGCGCTGCTACCGCTGGCCACTGTGCGCGAGCACCCGGCGTGGTTCCTACTGCCCGGGGCCAACTTACTGATTTACAACTCCCGGGGCTGGGGCGATGGCGTCGGCCATTTCTGGACCATCGCCGTCGAGGCCCAGTTCTACCTGCTGTGGCCCTGGGTGCTGGGCCTGCTGGGCCGCCGCCTAAAGCCGCTGCTGGCACTGGTGGCCCTGAGCTGGCTCTTCCGGGCCCTGTGGGCCGCCTTCGTGCGCCCGGACATGGTGCACCTGCTGCTGCCCGCCAGCCTCGATTTGTTTGCGCTGGGGGCGGTGCTGCGCCTGGCGCAGGGGCAGCCCTGGCTGCACCGGCTGGCGCGGGGCCGGTACGTGCTGGTGGCGTGGCTGGGCTGGGCGGCCTTGCGCCTTTGGCCCGGTACCGGCCCGTGGGCGGCCGTTGGCGCGGCCGGCCAGGGCACCTGGCTGGCCCTGGCCGATTTCCTGACCATTGGCTGGCTGCTGCATCGTCCCGCCGCGGGCCGCCGCCTGGGCTTCACGCACCCGGCCGTGCAGTGGGTGGGCCAGCGCAGCTACAGCATTTACCTGTATCATTTGCCGCTGCTGGTGTGCTGGCAGCGCCTGGTGTACCACTTGGTGCCCGGGGCCGCCGGGCGGGCCGCATTGCTCGGGCCGCTGCCCGTGCTGCTGGTGCTCGGGCCCGTGCTGGCCCTGCTCAGCGCCGCCGCCTGGCACTGGGTAGAAGCGCCCATCGACCGCTTCAAAAACCGCTTTCGGTACGCTGGCGCTAAGCCCGCTGAGGTTGCCACTGAGTCATTGCGTTGAAGCACGCGACCTGGGCGCTAACCGAGGCGAATTATTATCACCGGCGTAACGCTCGCGCCCTCGGGCTATTGATTCAGCCAGGCGATGGCAGCGTTTTCCTCAATAAACCGCTCGCCAACAAAAGGCTTGCCTTCGAAGTAAGCCGGGGGCGGAAAAGCGGCATCGGCGGCGGTGTCGCGCAGGTAGACCGGGGCCATCAGGTAAGCCAGGCGCGTGCGGCCCCCCAGCTGGGGGGCCAGCAACGGCAAAAAGACGCTAAGCATCCACTGCGCGCCTATCTGGTGGGTGTTTTGCCGCCGCCGTACGTCTAGCAGCCACCGTCGGCAGTTATTGGCTACAGCGGCTTCAAGCAGCTGGTGGTAGCCCTGCTGCATTTCGGCCAGCTCAATGGGCCGCAGCCACCGGCCCACCAACAGGTCCAAATCACTTCGATAGCTGATAGTCAGAAAGTCTTGGGTCAAAGAGTCACTCATGTAAAGCAATCGAAAAGCACGTGGCAAAGATAGGGCCGTGCCCTACCGGCCCGGGTCGCAATAAATATATTTGCCTACCAATAGGTTTTCACCAGCTCGCCGAACTGCTTGTTGGGAATACGGT
Source organism: Cytophagales bacterium (assembly GCA_038213745.1). GTDB lineage: Bacteria > Bacteroidota > Bacteroidia > Cytophagales > Hymenobacteraceae > Hymenobacter. Next base: position 317 of record JBBQSQ010000074.1, on the reverse strand, counting down.
TAGCCACGAATAGCAGCTCGGGCCCCACGGCCGAATCAACGAAATGGAAGCGCTCAGGCCATAATTAAGTGCCGCGGCCTTGTTTGGCGCAAAAACTTGCCGTACCTTTGTATCACAAACAGTGCGGGGTGGAGCAGTTGGTAGCTCGTTGGGCTCATAACCCAAAGGTCACTGGTTCGAGTCCAGTCCCCGCTACCTAAAAGGCCGTTTCCAATCTGGAAACGGCCTTTTCTTTTTTCAATTGGTTTGGGATTGGGTCGCAGCATTGATGTGGAACGGCTCATGTTAGAACCTCACCGCACCACGGCCTGCTTGCT
>JBBQSQ010000073.1:0-20954 GCA_038213745.1 Cytophagales bacterium | reverse complement strand
TTGAAGCCGGAGAGGCGGGCGCGCAGGGCGCGGTATTCGGGCAGGATGCGGCCGGCCTGGCGCATGAGCCAGACGGGGGTGCGCTCGGTGGCTTCGCCCCGGGCGGCACGCAGGAAAAGGTCGTTTTTCAGCATAAGGAAGGGCAAAGGTACGCCCGGTGGCCGGAGTGCCGCCGGGCCCGCTGCCTACCCTAGCGCCGGACCGAGGCCGCCACTGCTGACTGTGCCAGAAACGGCCGCAGCGCCGCGTAGAACTCGCGGGGCTGCTCCAGCCACGGAAAATGGCCGCAGCGGTTGATGAACACCAACTGGGAGCCGGCCAGGCAGCTTTGCACGTGCAGCGGCACGGCCTCGCCGAGCGGGTCTTGCCGGCCGTGGATGAGGAGCGTGGGCGTGTGCAGCCGGCGCGCGTCCGGAGCCAGGTCGAGGGTGGCATAGCCCGGGCTTTGCATATGCGCCTGAAAAACCGCCTCGCTGTGCGTGGCGGGGGTAATAAACGAGCTTAAACCAGCGGCCATTCGACGGTCGTAAACGTAAGCCAAGCCCATGAGCTTCACCAGTGCCAAGGAACTGTCGGGGTCGGCTTTGACTTTCAGGGCCTGGTTGTAACGGGCCACTCGCGCGCGCTCGTCGGGCGTGAGCCGGGCCAGTATATTCGCGATGAAATATCTCTGGAAGCGGTTGTCCGTGTCGGTTGGGTCAACAAGCACCAGCCGGCCGGCGTGGGCCGGGTAGCGCGCGGCGTAGGCCACGGCCCACTGCGCGCCGTAAGAATGGCCGAGCAGGCTCAGTTGGTCCAGCTTTAGGTGCTGGCGCAGACTTTCGAGGTCGGCCACGTCCAGGTCCAAGTTCACGGTTTGAGAACTGACCACCGGCACCTGGGAGCGGCCGCAGCCGCGTGGGTCAACAATGATGAGGCGGTAGCGTCCGGCCAGCGAGTCGGCCAGCCCGAACAGGTAGTTGCCCGCGAAGCCCGGCCCGCCGGGCAGCAGCACCAGCGGCTCGCCGTGGCCGGCTTCGTAGTAAGTCAGGGTTTGGCCGTTGGAAACGTACGTGTGCGGAACCGGGGCGGCTGCGGACATTGGGGCCGGCGGGGTCTGGGCCGGGGCCGGGGAACCGGCCAGCATCAGGGCCGCGCTCAGCAGGCCCGGCAGGAGGAGAAAGCAGCTTTTCATGGGGAAGTAGGGTTGGTTAGTGGTACGGCCCCAAAATTCCGTCCGCCGCCGCCCGCGTTCTTGTAAAAATGCGTCAAAGTACCGCCTGCGCCATCGCGTCGAGCGGATGCGGCTCCCGCGCTTGCATGGCGGCTAGAAACTGCCGCGGCGTGAGGCCCGCCAGCGCCCGGAACTCGTGCTGGAAGTGGGCCTGGTCGTAGTAGCCGCTGGCCAGCGCGGCCTGCACCAAGGCCGGGCGGGTGGCCAGCACCCCCAGGGCCCCGTTGAAGCGCACCAGCCGCGACCAGCCTTTCGGACTCAGGCCCACGTGCTCGGCGAAGCGGCGCTCCAGGGTGCGGCGGCCGGTGCCGAGGGCGCGGGCCAGGGCGTCCACCGGCTGCTGCCCCCCGCCGGCCCGGATAGCGGCCAGCGCCCCGGCCACCGGTCCCGGCACGCTCAGCTTGGCCGACAGCGCCCGGTACCAAAACCGTTCGAAGGCCGCCACCAGCGCCGCCGGGCTGCGGCGGTGGGGCTCCAGGGCGGTGTACAGTTGCCGGGCGCGGGCGCTGCCCAGCAGCGCGGCCCCGTCGTGCACGTGGTCCACGAGGTCGGGCATGGCCGCGCCGAACAGCAGCCGGTACGTGGCCGGCTCCACCATCGCCCCGAACGTAGCCACTTCGCCCGCGAAGCGCATGGCAAAGGGCCGGGCTGTCTGCCCGCACACCATCAGCCCTGGCAGCGGGCCGCTGCCGTTGGCCGGGCCGTCGAGGTGCGGCGGCGCGGCAAAGCTGAGCTGCATCACGGTGTAGGTGCAGGGCAGCACCGGCACCGTGACGGGAGGCTCGGCTGCCCCCACGATGGTGTAGTAGCTTTTGAAAAACGGCCGCAGCCCCGGTGCCGGCTGGTGTACTTGCACGTCCATACGCGAAAGATAATAATATCCCGCTTATTATATGAAAGGCTCGCACGGCAGTGCCTAGCGCGTCAGCCCCGGGAACAGTACCCCAATGGCCGAGGCCAGGAAATTCACCCCAATGGCCAGCGTAATAAACCCGATGATGCGCGCCATGGCCGCCATGCCGGGCTTGCCCAAAAAGCGGGTGAGCCGCAGCGAGAACAGCAGAATGATGAAAGCTGCCAGCGCCACCAGCCCAAAGCCGACCACGGTAAGCAGCTTATCAGCATACGTGGGCCGAATCAGGCCAATGCAAATGGCCATCGAGCCCGGTCCGGAGAGCATGGGCATGGCCAGCGGCGTGAAGCTGATGTCGTCCTTCTGCTTGCTGGCTTCGAGGGCTTCGGGACCCACCCGGTCGCGGTTGGCACCGGGCGTGAGCAGCTCAAACGCCGAGCGCATGAGCAGGATGCCGCCCGCAATGCGCAAGTGCTGGATATTAATGCCGAAAAAATTCAGGATGTACTGCCCGCCGAAAAAGGCCACGCTCAGAATGCACACCATGTAAATGCAGGCGCGCAGGGCCGTGCGGGCCCGCTCGGCGGCGCGGTCGTCGGCGGTGAGGGTGAGAAAAACGGGCATTGCCCCAAACGGGTTCACAATGGAAAAGAGGGTGGTGAAGGTGGCGAGCAGAATCTCCATAGGCCACAAAGGTAGGAGCAGGGGCCGGGCCGGGCAGAAAAGCCCTATTTTGCCGCCCCAACTACCCCCCCGAGCTTTCGCCGCAGGGGGCATTTCCGCCTTTTTGCCGCCTTTTTGATGATTCCTGATGCCCCCGCCACTGCCGCTGCGAGCGGTGCCGATGACCGGCCCACGACTGAAACGCCCCTGGTGGGCATCATCATGGGGTCGAAATCGGACCTGAAAATTATGTCGGCCGCCGCCGAGGTGCTCCGCCAGTTCAGTATTCCCTACGACATCACGCTGGTGTCGCCGCACCGCACGCCGCACCGCATGGTGGAGTATGCCGAAAGCGCCCGCAAGCGCGGCCTGCGCGTGCTCATTGCCGGCGGGGGCGGGGCGGCGCACCTGCCGGGCATGGTGGCGGCCTTCACCACGCTGCCCGTTATCGGGGTGCCCATCAACAGCACGCTGTCCATTCAGGGGCTCGATTCGATTCTGAGCATGATTCAGATGCCGGCCGGCACGCCCGTGGCCACTGTGGGCCTCGACAATGCCGTCAATGCGGCCGTGCTGGCCATTCAAATGCTGGCCATCGGCAACGCCCGCCTCACCGATGCGCTGGAAAAATACCGCACCACGCTCAAAGACCGGGTGATGCGCACAATTGAGGAGCTGCGCAAGGGCGGCTTTCAGGACGATATATAATCGGGTAGCACTTCCGGCCTTCCCAATCCCACCCCATTTTGCGCAATGTTTCTTTTGATTACTGAACTACTGCTGGCGGCCCGCTGGCTCACCTGGGGCGTCGGGGGCATTGCCCTGGTGGCCACGCTGCTGCCGCTGCTGCGCCACACCGCGTGGTGGATTCGGGTGTGCGACTTTCCGCGCCTGCAAATTTTGCTGGGCCTCGTGCTCACGCTGGCGGCCGGCCTGGCGCTGGGCGGGGCCAGCGCCGGGTCCATTCAACAGGCCTTTCTGGTGCTGCTGGCCGGGGCAGCCATCTACCAGGTAAAGCGCATTATGCCCTACACGCCGCTGGTGCCCAAAGACGTGGCCGACAGTACCGGTGCCCGCGACCCCCGCGCCGAGTTCAGCCTGGCTGTGATGAATGTGCTGCAATACAACCGTCAGGGCGCGCTGGCCCTGGCCACCGTGCGCGAAGCCGACCCCGATGTGATAATGGCCGTCGAAACCGATGCCTGGTGGCACGACCAGCTGCGTCCGCTCGAAGAAACCCACCCCCACACCTGCCACGAGCCCCTCGACAACACCTACGGCCTGTTGTTCTTCTCGCGCCTGCCGCTAAAAGCCTGCGAGATACAGTACCTGGTCGACGACGATATTCCTTCGCTGCACACCCACGTGCAGCTGCCCGACGGCCGTACCTGGGTGCGCCTCTACGGCCTGCACCCCAAGCCCCCGGCCCCGCAGGAATCGAAAACCAGCACCAAGCGCGATGCCGAGCTGCTGCTGGTGGGCAAGAAAGTGAACCGCCGCGACGAGCCCACCATCGTGTTCGGCGACATGAATGACGTGGCCTGGTCGCATAGCTCCGAGTTGTTTCGGCGGGTATCGGGCCTGCTCGACCCGCGCGTGGGCCGGGGCCTGATGCCCACCTTCCACGCCGACTACTCGCTGCTGCGCTGGCCGCTCGACCACGTTTTCGTGTCGCCGCACTTCCAAGTGGTGGACATGCGCCGCCTGCCGCACGTCGGCTCCGACCATTTTCCCATCTTCGTGCGCCTCAGCTACGAGCCCCAGCGCAAAGCCGAGCAGGCCGAAAACGCCGAGCAAGCCGACACTGCTGACCGCGCCGAAGCCGATGAAAAAATTGCCGAAGGCTTCGCTGAGGAGCAGAAACAAGAAACTACCGAAGCCCATCAGTAGCGCGAATGCTGTGGTGCGCACAACCGCCCTAGTCCAAACCAAAAGGAGCCGCCCAATACCGGGCGGCTCCTTTTGGTTTGGGCATGCAGCAGGTTTAGCCTACTTGACCGAGACTGCCTTCTTCACCGTTACCAGCGGCACGGTTTCAAAATTACTCGCCGGTACTTGGCGGCCGGAAGCGCCTACGTACATCGGGCGAATCTGGACCGCGAGGCGGCGGTTGGCGGCGGTGAAATCGGTGAAGCCGGCGGCGAAGGCGGCCGGCGTGCTGCCGCTCAGTTGGGCGGCTTTCACGTTCAGGTCCACAGCAATGGGCAGCGTTTCGATGGCGCTGGCTTCGAGCAGCGTATTAACGCCGGTGGTGCCAGCGGTCAACTCTTTGCCATCGAGCAACAGCTTGTAGTCGAGTTGCTTGAGTTGCACGTTGGTGGTGCTGGCATTGCGGGCGTACACGCGCATTTTGAGGTGCAGGGGCAGGTTGCCGGCCGCAAGCGCCGTTTGCAGCTGCGCTTGTTGGGCCGACGTAATGTCGGCCGTTTGGCGCACGAACAGGATGTCCTGGCCCCCGAGCTTGGCTTCGTCCACAAAATTCAGGCGGTACTGCATCAGCGTATACGCCTCGTTTTCGAGGGCTTCGGCCGATGCGTTTTTGCCGGTGGGCTTGTCCTTCACCTGCTCGCTCACGCTACATTGAGTGGTTGCAATTAGCAACGTGCCCAAAGCCAGGGTACGGGCGGAAAATAAGAGAAAAGAAACTTTCATAAGAATAAATAAGAGGCAATGTAGAAAGCCGTCACACAGTAGACGGTTCCGCTTGTAATGCGCTGCTTACGCGAATAAGCATGCAGGGTTAAAGGAAAAATCCCGTCAACGCAAAAGGCCGGAAGCTTGCGCCTCCGGCCTTTTGCAGGGAATCGTTGAATCTGACTTAATCCAATTAATCCCTAAAATCTGCGGTCCTTATTTGCCGTCTACTTCTTCGTAGTCCACGTCGGTGACGTGGTCGCCGGCGGGCTGGCCCTGGCCGTTGCCGTCTTGCGACTGGCCGTCGGCACCGGGGAAACCACCGGCACCGGGCTGGCCACCTTCGGCTCCAGCAGCGGCGTACATCTCTTGCGAGGCGGCCTGCCAGGCGGCGTTGATGGCCTCCATGGCCGTGTCAATACGGGCCAAATCCTTCGATTCGTGGGCGGCTTTGAGGTCGGCCAGCGCGCCTTCCACGGCGGTTTTGTTGCCCCCGCTGAGCTTGTCGCCGTACTCTTTCAGCTGCTTCTCGGTCTGGAAAATCATCGAGTCAGCCGCGTTCACCTTCGTGATGCGCTCGGTTTCGGCTTTGTCCGATTCGGCATTGGCGGCGGCTTCGTCGCGCATGCGCTTGATGTCGTCCTCGCTCAGACCGCTGCTGGCTTCGATGCGGATTTTCTGCTCCTTGCCGGTGCCTTTGTCCTTGGCGGTTACGTTCAGGATGCCGTTGGCATCGATGTCGAAGATGACCTCAATTTGCGGCACGCCACGGGGAGCGGGCGGGATGCTGTCGAGGTGAAATTTGCCGATGGTGCGGTTCTGGCTGGCCAACGGCCGCTCGCCTTGCAGCACGTGGATTTCCACCGAAGGCTGCGAGTCCGAAGCCGTGGAGAAGGTCTCCGATTTTTTGGTCGGAATGGTTGTGTTCGACTCGATGAGCTTGGTCATCACGCCGCCCATCGTCTCAATGCCCAGCGAGAGCGGGGTCACGTCGAGGAGCAGCACGTCCTTCACTTCGCCGGTGAGCACACCGCCCTGGATGGCGGCACCGATGGCCACCACTTCGTCGGGGTTCACGCCCTTCGAGGGCTTCTTGCCGAAGAACTTCTCCACTTCCTCCTGGATGCGGGGAATGCGGGTGGAACCACCCACGAGGATAACTTCATCAATGTCGGAGGTGGACAGCTTGGCATCTTGCAGGGCCTTTTTCACCGGCTCCATCGAGCGGCGCACGAGGTCGTCGGCGAGTTGCTCAAATTTGGCGCGGCTCAATTTCACTACTAGGTGCTTGGGGCCCGAGGCCGTAGCGGTAACGTAGGGCAGGTTGATTTCGGTTTCGGTCGAGCTGGAGAGCTCCACTTTGGCTTTCTCAGCGGCTTCCTTGAGGCGCTGGAGGGCCATGGGGTCGTTGCGCAGGTCAAGGCCTTCGTTGTCGGCTTTGAACTGGTCGGCCAGAAAGTTGATGATAACTTGGTCGAAGTCGTCGCCGCCGAGGTGAGTGTCGCCGTTGGTGCTCAGCACTTCGAACACGCCGTCGCCGAGCTCCAGAATGGAGATGTCGAAGGTGCCACCACCGAGGTCGTACACGGCAATTTTCTGGTCTTTGTGCTTCTTGTCGAGGCCGTAAGCCAGGGCGGCCGCGGTGGGCTCGTTGATGATGCGCTTCACATCGAGGCCAGCAATGGCCCCGGCTTCTTTGGTGGCCTGGCGCTGGGCATCGTTGAAGTACGCGGGCACCGTGATAACGGCTTCAGTCACGGGCTGACCGAGATAATCCTCCGCGGTTTGCTTCATTTTTTGAAGCACCATGGCCGAGATTTCCTGCGGGGTATAATTGCGGTCACCGATTTTCACGGCCACGGTGTTGTTGGAACCGGGCGTCAGGTCGTAGGCTACGTACTTGCTTTCGGCGGTTACTTCCGAAAACTGGCGGCCCATGAAGCGCTTAATGCTGGCGATGGTGTTCTTGGGGTTGGTAACGGCCTGGCGTTTAGCCGGGTCGCCCACTTTGCGCTCGCCCTTGCCCCCGTCGAGGAAAGCGACGATGCTGGGGGTGGTGCGGCGGCCTTCGCTGTTGGGGATGACCACGGGTTCGTTGCCTTCCATTACGGCTACGCAGGAATTGGTGGTGCCGAGGTCAATGCCGATTATTTTGCCCATGATGGGGAGTGTATTGGTTAAGTGTGAAGGTTGTCAGGTTCAAAGCAGCTTTGCAGCCGCTACCCCGGGGTTACAAGCAACGTACCAGCGTCGTTTTGGTGACAGTTTGTCACCGAATCCGGGGCCGGGCCGGGGTTATGCGACGCGGTGGCTGGAATTGGAGCGGGCGGGTGTGGTTTTGCTGACAAGGGGTGCGGAAAAGGCGTTGGGTTTCTTTGCTACTTGCAGAAGCTACGCTTGGCAAACCTAGAAAAGGAATAACTCAAACATCAATTTGTGTACGTTGAAGTATGAAACAACTATGGGAAAAAATATCTGATACGATTAAGCTGGCTATTGGCTTGGTCTATATTTTCTTGTTCGTACTTGTAATCATTCCCACTATCCCATTTTTCCTGGTCTACTCGCACTTCAGCGATAAGGCGTTTCAAAAGAGATACAATCTGTTTTTAGAACGAATGGATGGTTCCCGCTTCTTCTGCTACAATAGCCGCAAAAGCAGTGTCGAGTTTGCTAAAGAATTTGTTGTGCCGGAATTAGCCCCATCAGTGCATATCGTATTCGTTGATGGTCAGAAAGTCGATTGCGGGGCGGATGGCGAATACATTTCGAGGATGCTCTATAGTATCAAAGAGCGAAAAGGATTTCCATACTTGCTGATAATTGAGAATAAGGAGGTTCTTGAACTGTCCGTTAATAACCAATTCTACAGCGTCATGATTGGCCGCAAGCCAATTGCACCACTTCTGGACAGGATTAATTTATTCTTCAGTTATGGTGCTTTAAATAATTAGCCGGAACTACTCGGCGCAGAAACGCCCGCGTCTGCTGCTCCCAGTCAGTCGAATACCGCTGCCAGTACGGCTCGTGGCCCACGCCGGGAAAGTCGTGGCGGGCTTTGAGACCGCCGAGATTGTTAAAGATGGCATCGGTTTCGGCGCGGGTGACGCGCGGGTCGGCGGTGCCCCAAAGCAAGAGGGTGGGCGTGTGAATTTGGCGGGCGTAATGCTCGGCGTTAAGGCTGTAGGCCCAGAAACCGTTTTGCACGCCGCCCCAGAAGACCAGCAAATCGGCCATCGGGAATACCGGGACGTGCATGGATTCGAAGCGGTTGTAGGCCGTCTGGCGCATGTTGCCGTAGGGGCATTCGAGGATGTTGGCGGTGGGGCAGATGCCGAGTTCGGCTTCGGCGCGGAGGATGGCTACGGCGCCCATGCTTACGCCGTAGAGAATCACCTCACCCCCCGGCCCCCTCTCCTGTGGAGAGGGGGAGACACGGCGGTTTGGGGTTGAATTATTCAGCCAACGAAATGTGGCCGCCACATCATAGGCCTCGTGGTAGCCCACGGTGGTGCGGAAGCCGGCCGAATTGCCATTGCCGGATTGGTCCACGAGCAGCACGTTGTAGCCCAGGTGGCGGAAATAGCCGGCTTCATGGGTGAGATGCGACTTGCTGCTGGTGTAGCCGTGAAACAGGGCCACGGTGCCGCGCGCCCGGCCGCTGTCGGGGTGGGCCAGCCAGGCTTCGAGGGGGCCGTTGGGGCTGGCAATGGTCACGGTTTCGACCGGGAAGTCGGGTTTGGGGCCGTTTTGCGGCTTGGGGTTGCGGATGCCGGTGAGCAGCAGCCAGAGCTTCCGGCCGGGGCCGAGCTGTTCGGGGTTGGGCGAGTGCAGCCCGGGCTCATTGGAAAAATGCGTGAACCGCCAGGCATGGAAAAAAGCCACGGCGTTTGCAGTTCCGAAGCCGGTGAGGAGGAGCAGAAGCAGCCAGCGGCGGCGGGATGGTTTCTTCATTCTTGGGCCTAGAAACGCCGTATTGCCCCGCTTATTTTGCGCAGCGAATTCACTTCTTCGGCCGTGAGGTCACGCCACTGGCCGGGCTGTAATTCGCCCAGCTCCAGCGGGCCGATGGCCGCCCGCACCAAGCGCAGGCAGGGAAGGCCCACCGCCGCGCACATCTTGCGCACCTGGCGGTTCATGCCCTGCGAAATCTGGATTTCCAGCCAGCTGGTGGGGATGCTGGCCCGGTAGCGGATGGGCGGGGTGCGCGGCCAAAGGTGGGCGGGCTCGGGGATTTCGGCGGCCTCGCCGGGGGCGGTGAGACCTTCTTTTATCTGCACGCCGCGCCGCAGCTGCTGCAAAGCTTCTTCCGTAACTGTGCCTTCGACCTGGGCCCAATAGGTTTTCGGGACTTTGAATTTGGGGTCGCTGAGGCGGTGCTGGAGCTGCTTATCGTCGGTGAGCAGGAGCAGGCCCTCGCTGTCGAAATCCAAGCGCCCAACGGGGTACACGTCGGGCACGGGCACGTAATCCTTGAGCGTGGCGCGGCCGTGCTCGTCGGTGAATTGGGTGAGGACTTCGTAGGGCTTGTTTAGAAGGAGGTAACGCATTTTTTATTCGTATCGAACGTCATGCTTCATCTGGCTGGCGTCCGCGCAGCCGTAGCATGACGGCCTTTGCTGGCCGTTGTGCTACTCCCACCACCGCTCCTTGGGCAGTGCAGCGCCCAAAGTTACCGGCTCACCTAGGTGCGGCGTCGTCATCACCTGGCCCAACTTGGTGGCTTCGGCGGCGGCGCGGGTCACGGGCTCGTTCCAGGCGTGGAGCGATTCGGTGAACGCGCCCCAGTGCACGGGCAGCATCACGGCGGCGCGCACGTCGCGGGCGGCCTGCACGCTCTGCTCGGGCTTCATGTGGATGTCGGCCCAGCCTTCGTTGTACTGCCCGCATTCCACCAAAGCCAGGTTGAAGGGCCCGTGCTGCCGGCCGATGGCGGCGAAGTGCGGCCCGTAGCCCCCGTCGCCGGTATAAAATATCCGCTTGGTAGCGCTCTTAATCACCCACGAACACCACAGCGTGGAGTTGTGGTTGGTGAGGCCCCGGCCCGAAAAGTGGCGGCTCGGGGTGCAGTGCAGGGTGAGGTTGGGCAGTTGCACGCTGTCGCCCCAGTTCATTTCCGTGATGCGGGTACGGGGGATGCCCCAGGCCCGCAGGTGCGCCCCAATGCCGAGCGGCACATAAAAATGCTCCACCTTGTCCTTAAGTTTCTCGATGGTTTCGTAGTCGAGGTGGTCGTAGTGGTCATGCGAAATAAGCACGGCGGCGATGTAGGGCAGCTTTTCAGGCGTGATGGCCAGCTCGCGGTTGTAGCGTTTGGGCGTGGCCCAGCTCACCGGGCCCATCTTCACGCTGAGCATGGGGTCGAGCAGAATGTTCTGGCCCGCGATTTCGACCAGACTGGCGGAGTGGCCGAACCACGTCACGCGCACCATTTCGGGCGTTTTCCGGATGATGGCCAGCGAATCGAGCAGTTGCGTTGGGAGTGGCCCGGGGGGCGCGGCATTGGGCGATTTATGAAAGAAGAAGTTCCACATCACGCCCATCGTGCTGCCGCCCGTTAGCTGGCGGGTGGGCTGCAGGTTCGAGAATTCACCGTGCTGGTAATGGCCCGATTTGGCGTAGGCGGCCTTTTCCCGGTCGGTAGGGGTGCCGCCCAGCTGCGGGCTGAGGGTAGTGAAAGCCACTACCGCTACGAGCAAAGTGCCGAGAATGCTGCCGGTCGTCACAAGGAATTTCTTTAAGGATTCACGCATGTATAAAGGAAACTGCTAAAAAGCGGCCTTAAGTGCTGAATAGCCAACACGTGAGGCGGCTACTTAGCCTGAACATCAACGGAATTTGCCCGGGCCAGCGCCACAATATCAAGCACTTCAAGTACGGGTTTGGAAGAGCCAAAAGATGCTGCGTTAATCATGGCCCGGCCTACTTCGGCAAGGGTGCTCACGTATTTCGGGGCCAGCTTGCGGGCCAGCGGATACAGCCAGGCAATGGTGCCGTACCACTTCAGGGCGTTGCGCTGGCCGGGGGTAATCTGCATAAAGCCCGGCCGGAACATGTAGGCCGCACGGAAGGGCAGGCTCAGTAGGTCGTTTTCGGTGCGGCCCTTCACGCGGGCCCAGTGCTGGCGGCTGGTCTGGGTGCTATCGGTGCCCGAACCCGACACGTAGATGAACGTCATTTCGGGGTCGAGGCGCACGAGGGTTTCGGCCACGGCCAGCGTCAGGTCGTGAGTAATGCGCTCGTATTCTTCCTGCGAAATGCCCACCGACGAGACGCCGGCGCAGAAAAAGCAGGCGTTATAGCCCCTCAGCTGGCTTTCTACGGCGCTCAAGTTGGCTAAATCGGGCACCAGCAGCTCGCTCATTTTGGCGTGCGTGCGGCCGGTGGGTTTGCGCGTGAGCACGAGGACGTGCGCCACGGCCGGGTTTTGCAGGCATTCGAGAAGGATGCCCTCGCCCACCATGCCGGTGGCCCCGGTTAGGATGGCTCGTATGTTCATGTTGGTCCAGTAAAGTAGGAGGGAGGACGTTGCGGAGGCGTTTCTACTTTACGCGGAAGCCAAAAGAACGGTGTGGCGACGCGACGCTTCGCGTCGCTGTGTTGAACGATTCGCGAGGGCTCACTTATACACTTCCTGAATACTTGCGTACGGCCCACTCCACCGTCAAAAATGCCAGAATAACGAAGAAAATCCACTTCAGATTTATCAAGTCCTTGACGTCTTCTTCGGCGGTAATTACCGGCTTGTAATTGGCCTTGATGATGTCCTGAGCCAGCTTGTCGAGCTGCGCCGGGTAGTAGAGGCGCGAGCCGCTGCGGCGCGACAATTGGGCTAATAGATTATGGTCGGCTTTCGACTCCAGGGCCTCCAGCGGCTGCGACTGCACCAGCAGCTCGCCGGCGTCCTGCTGGGCCTGGCCGCCGAGCGTGGCGCGGGCCTGGTAGCGGTAGAGGCCCGCCGGTAGCGGGCCCAGGTGCAGGGGCGAGCCGTCCTCGGCGTTGGCGAAGCTGAAGCGGCGGGCCTGCTGCTTGGCGTCGGTTAAAACCAGCTCGATTTTCTGGTTGTAGAGGCGCTCAAAGACGGCGTTGTAGGTTTCCGCGCCCAGCGTCACATCGTCCTGGGTGCCGAAGGCGTCTTGCGTGGGGTACACGTCGAGGCGCTTTTTGTTGGCGTTTTGGGTGAGGAGCTGAAGCGTGCGGATGATGAGGCGGTCGTAGGCCTCGGGCTTGTCGTCGTGCTCCACGGCCTCCTGCAAGCGCCATTGCCAGCTGCCATCGGTGAGCAGCGTGGCCTGGCGGCGGTCGGTGGCCCCCCCGAAAACCAGTAGCGGCTTTTGAGTCGCCACGCGGCCCACTTGCTGCCAGAGCGCTGCCTCCGCGCCCGCGCCCAGCCGCAGCTCGCCAAACGGAACCGGTGCGGGCGGGTACTGCGCGAAGCGGCGGGCCGATTCTTCATCCGTCGCAAACCGGGCAAAACCGGGGTTGGGCAGCGGCGTCACTTCATCGGTCTGCGCCCCGCGCGGTTGGATGGTGAGGCCGGTACCGAGCTGATTATAAGCTCCCAAATCGGACTGCGCCCCAATAATGTAGAGCGCCGGGGTGCGCCGGGCCTTTACCTGGGCCAGCATTTCGTTGCCCAGCCCGCCCTGTGCCGGCAGCTGGTGCAGGATGGCCACGTCGAAATCAGCATCCGCTTTTAGCGGGGCCACGCCGGGCAGGGCCAGGGTGAGGTCGAAGTTGTCGTTGGCCAGAATGGCGGCGCGCAGGGCTTTCAAATCGGGGTGCGGGGCCGCGCCGGCCAGCAGCACGCGCAGCTTGCCCTTCACAATTTCGATGAAGGCCGTGCGGGCGTTGTTCAGCTCCGTGAACTCGCCGGGCTGGGGCGTGACGCTGACTTCGTAGCGCCGCTTGCCCGGCGCGGGGGCCGTAATTTGGAAGGGGACGCGGACCCGGCGGCGGCCGGCCGGCAGGGCCACGCGGTGGCTGTCGAGCACTTTGTTGCCCTCGCGCAGCTCCACGGTGGCCGTGCCGCCCGCGTAGCCTTCGAAACCCAGCTCGGCCTCGATGGGGAATTTATTGCCGCTGAAAGCCACGCGGTTGTAGGTGAGGCCGGTCAAGCGCAGGTCGCGCTTGGGGATGGTGTCGCCCACGGCCACGCTGTAGATGGGAAAGTTGAACTCGGAGTAGGCGGGGCTGCGGCCCTGGTTCACGAGGCCGTCGGAGAGGAGCACCACACCGGCCAAATTGCGGCCATTGTAGGCTTTTTGGGTGCTGCTGAGCAGCTGGTCAAGGTCGGTGGCGGCGGTGGAGAAGCGGAGCGAATCGAGCCGGGCGGGGCGGCCGGGGGTGGATGTCAGCGTGCGGGTTTTGACGGTGAAGCCTTTGCCGCGCAGGGTTTCGGCCAGCCTCGTGAGGCCAGAGGTGGCCTGGCTCAGCACGTTTTTGGGCGTGAACAGCTCGACGGATTGCGAGTCATCGACGGCCAGCACCAGCGTGGGCTGCTCGGTGCGCGTGGTGGTGGTTTTGATGACCGGACCCAGCAGCAGGTAGCACAAAAAGCTGACCACGGCGAAGCGCAGGGCTGCCAGCGCGTAGTTCAACTGCTTGCTCCAGGGCGCTTTGGCCGAGTATTGCAGGGCCGCGTAGCCCGCGCCCACGGCCAGGCAGAGCAGGATAAACCAGGAGGAATAGTGGGTGGTCAGCAAAAGAAACGGGTGAGGGAAGCGGCCCGTATGAAAAACTCGACAGCGGCTCCGCTCCACAAATTAGGCTTGAGAAAGTTGATGCAACGCCAATGATGGCGTGAGCGCCGGCACGAGGCTATTGGTGAAGTCGGCCGCATTGCGTGTCACAATAGCTTCAATCGCAGCTGCCGAAGTGGCCGCGTAGTGCTGAATACCGTCCTCAAAATCGGGAAATGGGCCGGTAATGGCTTGTTGTACAGCTGCCGCATCGACTGCTACAATGGTAACCAGCTTTGCCAGATTGGCAACCATTGACAATGCTGCCGGCCGCGAGGTTTGCTTGCGCATAACGTAGTAAATGGTGCTAAATGATAAGCTCGCCACGTACAATACCGCCCGATGTTCCAGACCGGCCCGAAAAATTTCCAGTGCCGTTTCGGCAAACGGTTCACGACGGGCCAGAAAATCCAGCACTACGTTGGTATCCAGAAAATAATGCTTCATCGAGTTGTCTGGTCGTTGAATACTTCGCCCAAATGCTCTTTGTAGTTATAATCAGGAGGCAGGCTGATGCAGCCGTACAGCGCAGCTAATTCTGGTGGCAGAGGCTTTATTTCAGCTACCGGCGTGGTGATAACTGGCCCCAGTAGCTCTGCCACCAACACCGATAAATCGGTGCCGGTGCGCTGGGCATAAGCTTCGGCTTGGGCCACAAAGTCGTCGTCGAAAGTGAGCGTGAGCGTAGACATAAGCAACAAGATAGGTCCGGCAAGGTACGAAGGCCTACCATTGCTAACGCGCAAGCACGGTCACCAGTTCGGGGCTGTTGAAGATGCTGACCGGCGAAATCACCGTTTCCGTCAGCGGCAACTGGTCGCCATACCGCTCGCGCAGCTTTGTCCGCACGGCGGGGTGGCTCAGGTCGAAATCGCGCAGGTGCTGAAGCTGCCCCAGCCGCCGGCTGAGCCCGCGCTCATACACTTTCCAGATGAGCTCGGAGCAGTAAATCCGGTCGTCGGCCCAGCCGAAATACAGGTCGTAATTATGCCCCAGCATGGGCTGCCCGGCCGCTTTGAGGCGGGCCAGCGCGGCGGGCGTGAGCACGGCGGCGGCATCGCGCAGCCGCTTGGTTACGAAGTGGCCGCTCTGGCCCCGCGCCACCCAATCGGCCAGCGGCGTAAGTTTCACCGGCTGCACCGCCTCGAACACCTGCCAGTTTGCGCCATTCTTGTACACGATGCCGCAGTGGCTCCAAGGCGAGTGCGTGGCCAGTTGAATGGCCCGGCTCTGGGTCGAGAGGGAAGTGTGGAAAATTAGGTCGCCGTCGTGGAGTTGGGGCGTGATTTGGGCGGTAGCGGCTTCCGCGGCGCGGTGGCTTTGGAAGCGGAACAGGCGGCGGTGCAGGCGCGGGTATGCGGCGAGGGCCAGGGCGACCAGGAGGAGAACGGGGAGGAGCCAGCGTTTCATTCGCACCACACCTATAGCAGTCGCAACACCATGCTTTCTTCATCTAAAAACGCACTTCCATTAGCGACAGCATCCTGCTCTAAGCTGAATGGTACAAAGCCCAATCTGAGGTAGAGATTTCGAGCGGGCGCATTGCTGGCCACTACCGTCAAGTTGATTTGGCGCACGTTGCCCAGCACCCGAACGCGAGTCAGCAATTCCTCAATCAGGGCACGGCCAATGCCTTGTCCTTGGGCTCGCTGGTCCACATACATCCGAAAAAGCAACCCTTTATGGTGGAGCTTCTCCCGGTTTGCTTCGGCGCGTTTGAAACTAACAACTCCAAGTAGTTCCCCTGTGGTTTCATCTTCGGCCCCGAGCGTGAAACTATCGGCCGAGCCAGTAGTCGGAAATGACTCTGTTAGTTCATCAGCCAAGCTGATACGAAAAGCAGCAGGATGCTCTTTTAGTCCTTGCAGAATAAAGCGCTTATAACGGGCGATATCAGCGGCCGCATTTAGTTCGGGAAGTTGCATTGCTTACGGGTCAACTGGTTGAAGTCTTGCTACGTCAACATTCCCCCATCCACTTGCAGCACTTGCCCGGTGATGTAGGATGAATCATCCGAGGCCAGAAACGCCGTGGCTTTGGCCACGTCCTCCGGCCGACCACCTCTTTTCAAGGGAATAGCTTTGCGCCACTCGTCCACCTGCTTGGGGTCGAGGGCATCGGTCATTTCGGTTTCGATGAAGCCGGGGGCTACGGCGTTGCAGCGGATGTTGCGCGAGCCCAGCTCCAGGGCCACCGATTTGGTGAAGCCGATGATGCCGGCTTTGCTGGCCGCGTAGTTGGCCTGCCCGGCGTTGCCCTTGATGCCCACCACGCTGGTCATGTTGATAATGGAGCCGGCCTTGGCGCGCATCATGGGCTTGGTGGCGGCTTTGGTGAGATTAAATACCGACTTGAGGTTGACAGTGAGCACGTTGTCCCACTGCTGCTCGCTCATGCGCATCAGGAGGCCGTCCTGGGTGATGCCGGCGTTGTTGACGAGAATATCGAGCTTGCCGAAATCGGCCACCACGTCTTCAATCAGCATTTCGGCCTGGGCGTAGTCGGAGGCGTCGGAGCGGTAGCCTTTTACTTTGGAGCCGTGCGCGGCCAACTCCGTTTCGAGGGCCTGGCCTTTCTCAACCGAGGACAAATACGTAAAGGCGACATCGGCGCCGAGCTGGGCAAAATGCGCCGCGATGGCGCGGCCAATTCCTTTGGAAGCGCCCGTAATAAGGGCCACTTTTCCGGTGAGTGTGTTGGTCATGGGGCGAAGGTAAGTAGCGCGGACTTTCAGTCCGCGCCCGCGCCGTTCAATCTCGCGGACTAAAAGTCCACGCTACATCGGGCTAACTTCGCCTCAGATTATGCCCCACCACGACATCTGCATCCTAGGCGCGGGCCCCGGCGGGGCCGCCGCCGCCCTGCACCTCGCCAACGCCAGCCAGCCCTGCCTGCTGCTAGACCGCGCCGCTTTCCCGCGCGACAAAATCTGCGGCGACGCCCTCAGTGGCAAGGTCATCAACGAATTGAAGCGCATTGCGCCCGGCCTGCACGCCAAGCTGGCCGCTTCGCCCCTCCAGATTCCCAGCTGGGGCATCGACTTTATTGCGCCCAACGGCCGCAAGCTCGCCATCCCCTTCAAGCCCACGTTCGACAAAGCCACCGATGCCACTGCCGGCCACGTCGCCAAGCGCATTGATTTCGATAATTTCCTGGTCGAAGAAGTGCGGCAGCGGCCCGAAATCGACTTCCGCGAAAACGTGGACGTGGCCCGCACCGAGCGCACCCCCACCGGTTGGCAGCTCTTCGACAAAGCCGGCCACGAAATTGCTACCTGCCGCCTGCTGCTGGTGGCCAACGGCGCGCAGTCGGAGTTTGCCCGCAAAGTGGCCGGCCACGCGCTGGAACCCAATCACCACTGCGCTGGCCTGCGCACCTACTACGATGGCGTGAGCGGCCTAAGCCCCGATAATTTCATCGAGCTGCACTTCATCAAGGATTTTCTGCCCGGCTACCTCTGGGTGTTCCCGCTGCCCAACGGCCAGGCCAACGTGGGCGTGGGCATGCTCTCCAGAACCGTAGCGGCCAAGAAAATTAACCTGCGCCAGCGGCTTGATGAGATTCTGACTACGCACCCCACGCTGGCCCCGCGCTTCGCCGGGGCCACGCGGCTGGGCTCGGTGAAAGGCTTCGGCCTGCCGCTGGGCTCGAAGCGACGGGCGCTATCAGGCGCGGGATATTTCTTGCTGGGCGATGCGGGCTCGCTCATCGACCCATTTTCGGGGGAGGGCATTTCGCACGCCATGGTGAGCGGCCGCCACGCGGCTATCTGGGCTGTTGAAGCCGTGAAAAAAGCTGATTTCAGCCCCGAATTCCTTCAACACTACGACAAGGCCGTGTACAACCGCCTCGGCCAGGAGCTGCGCCTGAGCCGCGTGATGCAGCGCCTACTCAACTTTCCCAGCCTGTTCAACATCATCGCCAACCGCGCCGTGAACAACCCCACGCTGGCCGAAACCCTGTCCATGATGTTCATGGACTTGGACTTGCGCGAACGGCTACGCAAGCCCAGTTTCTACTTCCGGCTGCTGTTTGGGGGGAAATAGGGGGCGCTGGCAAACCACGGATTTTTCGGTGTAAATACTTGTGCTACAGGCTTAATTAGTGTAGATTTGAAACAAGGTAAAACCACTGCTAGCGTTTCAAGCCATGAACTCCTTTCTACCCAGTACAGCCCCACTAGCGCGCCCAACCACGGTTGATAAGCGCCGCAACCTCTCGCGCCGGGAGTTTATTGACGAGTATGTAGAACCCGGCCTGCCGGTGGTCCTGACCGACGTGGCCCGCACCTGGCCGGCCATGGGCAAGGTCACGCCGGAATACCTGAAAGCACATTACGGCCACCTGACCCGCGACGTCAAAGGCAAGACCTACACCCTGGCCGAGTACGTGGACTTGCTGCCAACTTCCACGCCCGCCAACCCGCTCCCTTACCCCTTCAACCTGGACATGGCCCAGACGCTGCCCGAGCTGCTGCCCGAAATGGAGCCCAACCTCGTGTACGGCAAGTCGGACCGCACCAGCCACCCGCTGCTGCCCAAAATGTTCCTGCTAAATACCACACCCACCGAGCTATTCCTGGGGGGCAACGGGGCAGCGTTTCCGTATCTGCACGTCGATGCTTTGTGCCTGCACACCCAAATCACGCAGCTATATGGGTCCAAGGAATTCTTCCTGTTTTCGCCCGACCAACGGCCCTACATGTACCCCAGGGCCGACAATGATAAGGTGTCGCAGGTCGATACCTCCAACCCCGATTACGATAAATTTCCGCTATTCCGGCACGCCCGGCCCGTAGCGGTGACGGTGGAGGAAGGCGAAATAATTTTTTTTCCAACGGGTTGGTGGCACACCACCGCCATCCATGAGCCGTGCATTTCCTTTGCCCGCTCGCTGCTAAACGCGGGCAACTGGGAGGCCTTTGTGCAGGACCATTACGCGCTGCGCAAAAAGAAGCACCCTCTGTTTGCCACCGCCGCCCTGTTGTATTCCAAGGCGCTGGGCAAGCTGCTGGACCGGCAGGAGAAAAACTGGGCCTGAAGCTATGGCATCGGAAAGCGCCTGCGTTGCCCGGGCTCGGTTTCGTTGTTACTTGCGGCGGGCCGTGGGAATGGGTTTGATGGGCCCTTTGCCGTCATTGCCCACGTAGCGGCGCAGACTTTTGGCTGCTTCCGGATTGAGTTTAGCCGCTTGTTCCAAATCGCGGCGGGCTTCGGATAATTTATCGAAGGAAGAATAGCTGATGCCGCGGTATTCCCAGGCGTCGGCGTAGGTTGAATCGAGCTGAATGGCCTTGGTAAAGTCCATCACAGCCGACTTGTACTGGTACATCTGCATCTTGGCCACGCCCCGGCCGAAATACGATTCCTTGTCATCGGTGCGGTACTTGATGGCCCCGGAAAAGTCGCTGGTTGCGGCCTTGTACTGCTTCATCATCAGGCGATTCACGCCGCGGTTGTAGTACGCGTCGGGGTTGTTGCGCTGGTATTTGATGGCGGCCGCATAGTCGGGCATGGCCTGGGTATAGTCCTTAAGGTAACTTTTGGCTTTGGCCCGCTGCAAATACGCTGCTGAGCTTTTGGGGTCTGCCTTCAGAATAGCGTTGGCGTTGGCCAGCATGTTGCGGTAATCGACGGCGGTTAGCTTTTTCTCCCTTGCGCGCTCAGCCGACGCGGCAGAAGCCGTAAGGGCGGCAGGGTCGGGCTTATCGGCGGCCAACGCGGCGGCCGCAACGGCCGCGGACACTGCGGGAGCCGTAGTGGCCACGCGGGCATCGGGGGCCGTGCGGGCCGCCCCGGTTGAGTCGGGCCGGCGGGCTTCGGTGATGGTGGGCGCGGCCATGGGCTGGCTTCTGACCGATGGCTTTTCCTTCTCAGTAACCGTGGTAGCGCAATTGGTAAGCAATGCCAGCAGCCCAAGGGCGGCCGAAGACAGGGGAAAATGTGATTTCATGAGGGGCAGAATAAAGAGGTGTTGCGGCAAGCTGCGCCGTAACCGGGGGCGTATACGGCAAAGCGCCAAGATTGGCTGGTGCCCGGTGGGTGGCCGAACCCAAACGGCCGCCCAATTGGTTATATGTGCCATGGCGGTGCGGTGCGGGGGCGCGGCTATCTTTGCGTCCTCAATGGGTGGGTCCCCCAGCCGGGCCCGGTATACTTTTTTCTTTCGGAGAATTCTATGGCATTGCAATTTGATTTGGTCGTGGTCGGCAGCGGCCCAGGGGGGTACGTAGCCGCCATCCGGGCGTCGCAGTTGGGGTTGAAAGTGGGCGTGATTGAACGCGAGTCGCTGGGCGGCATCTGCCTCAACTGGGGCTGCATCCCCACCAAAGCCCTGCTCAAGTCGGCGCAGGTGTTCGAATACCTCAACCATGCCGCCGACTACGGCCTGAAGGCGGAGAGCGTGGGCTACGACTTTGGGGCCGTCATCAGCCGCAGCCGCGGCGTGGCCGACGGCATGAGCAAGGGCATCAACTTCCTGTTTAAGAAGAATAAAATCGAAACCGTAATGGGCACCGGCAAAGTGCTGGCCCCCGGCAAAGTGGAGGTGACCAAGGCCGACGGCAGCAAGGAAACCGTGGAAGCCAAGAGCATTATCCTGGCCACCGGCACCCGCTCGCGTGAGCTGCCCACCATGCCGGTCGACGACAAAAAAATCATCGGCTACCGCAAGGCCATGACCCTGGAGCAAATGCCCAAGCGCCTGGTGGTGGTGGGCTCCGGCGCCATCGGCGTCGAGTTTGCCTACTTCTACCGCACCATGGGCTCGGAAGTGACGTTGGTGGAGTTTCTGCCGCGCATCGTGCCGGTGGAAGACGAGGAGATTTCGCGCCAGATGGAAAAGTCGTTCC
>JBBQSQ010000072.1:0-20959 GCA_038213745.1 Cytophagales bacterium | reverse complement strand
AACAGGCTGAACAGCAGCGGCAGCGTCAGATACACCGTGAGGACCACCAGCGCCAGGCGCAATAGTTTGAGCAGGGTGCGCAGCACTTCCAGCTGCCGCTCCTGGGTCAGCAGCTCGTAGTTATTTATGCGCAGGGGCTTAAGTGGGCTGCCGCGCCAGCGCAGAATCCGCTGGTTGATGCTGCGAAAAAACCGGTTCAGGCCGTAAATCAGGCCGGCCAGCATGATGAGCGTGAGCACGGCCAGGCCGCCGCGCTTCAGCAGCTCGGGCAGGCTGCTGGCCTGCCGGGCGGCGGCCAGATGGGTGCGCAGAATAGTGAGGTACTTCCGGGCCACTACCGGCCGGGACTGGCCCAGCGCCCGCGCCTCGGCATCGCCGATACTGAGCAGTTGCTGGTCACCGTACGCGATTTCGGAATCCTGCTCGGCATCGACTACCATCAGCGAATCGGGCGCGAACAGGGGCGCTTGCAGCAGCCCTTCGAGTCGACGCTGAATAGCCTCGGCCCGCTCCTTCGGCCCGAAGGAGCCCACCCGGCCATAGACCCGAAACAGGGTGTCGGCCGGGGGCAGTACTACGGCGGCCCCCACCGGAGCCGGGGCCGCCAGCGAATCAGGCGTTTGGGCGGCGGCCCCAGCCCAAATCAGCAGAAAGCAGAGGCAAGCAAGGAATGAATAGCGCATTAACAGGGCAAGGGCTTCGGTAGCGGTTCCGATGGAGAAATGGGAGGAGCAGGGCTGCTCACGCGGTCAAACGTAGTCAGTACGTTGGAATCGTGCGGTCTGCCTTCAACTGTTGTCGCAAAAAAGGCCCTCTGCAATGCTGCAAAGGGCCTTTTTTGTTTCGGGCTGGGTTATTCCTGGCTTTTCTTTTTCACCATCGTGAGAATGGTGGCCACGGCCACCGTTTCGCCGGTCTGGTCGGTTACTTCCACGTACCAGCGCACAATGCCCTTGGCCACGTCCTCAGCATCGCGCTTTTCCTGCCCGATTTTCTCCTTCACCGTCAGCGTCACGCCGATGGTGGTGCCGGGGTACACCGGCTTGGTGAAGCGGCATTCGTCCAGCCCGTAGTTGAGCAGCACCGGGCCCTTGCGCGGGTCCACGAACATGCCGGCTGCCTTGCTCAGAATGTAGTAGCCGTGGGCCACCCGCCCGGTGAAGAGTGTGCCTTCCAGCGACGTAGCGTCGACGTGGGCGTAGAAATTATCGCCCGAAACCTGGGCAAAACTGCTGATGTCGGCCTCCGTCACGGTGTGCTTGTGCGTGGTGTAGGTCTGGCCAATTTCCAGCTCCTCGAAGTAGTGCTGGAAAGGGTGCTTGTCCTTCTCAATCTGCTTCGCCTTCGGCTGATAAACTTCGGTGATGGCCGTAATCATGCTCGGCGACCCTTGCAGGGCCACGCGTTGCATGAAGTGCTCTACGCCGCGCATGCCGCCCATTTCCTGGCCGCCGCCCGCCCGGCCCGGCCCGCCGTGGATGAGCTGTGGCAGCGGCGCGCCGTGGCCGGTGCTTTCCTTGGCCATCTCCTCGTTGATAACCAAAATGCGGCCGTGGTTGGTGGCCGCGCCCAGCACGAAATCCTGCGCCGTGCGCGGGTCGTTGGTGGCAATGGAGCAGACCAGCGAGCCCTTGCCCATGTTCACGAGCTTCACGGCTTCGTCGGTGTCGCGGTAGGGCATGAGCGTGGCCACCGGCCCGAAGGCTTCCACTTCGTGCGAATCGAGGTGACGAAACGGCTCCTTGTTGAGCAGCAGAATGGGCGAGCAGAACGCGCCCTTTTCGGCGTGTGCGCCGCGCTCCTGACCCAGAATTTCCACGGCATCCAGACTGCCGTACACGATGGGCGTGTTTTGGGCCAGGTGCTGCACCTGCTCGCGCAAGCGCTGCAATTGCTCGCGGCCGGCCAGCGCGCCCATGCGCACGCCGTCGGCCAGCGGGTGGCCGATGGTGGTTTGCTTGAGGGCCTTGCCCAGGGCAATCTGCATATCTTCGAGCATGTTTTCGGGCACGACGATGCGGCGGATGGCCGTGCATTTCTGGCCCGACTTACCGGTCATTTCCTTGCGCACTTCCTTCACGAAAAGGTCAAACTCCGGCGTACCCGGCACCGCGTCCAGGCCCAGCACGGCGGCGTTCAGCGAGTCGGCTTCCATCGTAAACGGTACCGATTCGCTGAGAATGCGCGGGTGGGCCCGCAGTTTGCGCCCAGTGGCGGCCGAGCCGGTAAAGGTGACGACATCCTGGTAAGTCACGTGGTCGAGCAGGCCCTGGCCAGTGCCCACCACCAGCTGCAACGCGCCCTCGGGCAGGATGCCGGAGGCAATGATTTCGCGCACCACGGCTTCGGTAAGGTAGGCGGCGGGCACGGCGGGCTTCACCACGGCGGGCATGCCGGCCAGCAGGTTCACCGCAATTTTCTCCAGCATGCCCCACACCGGGAAGTTGTAGGCATTGATGTGCACGGCCACGCCCTCGCGGGGCACCATCAGGTGCTGCGCCATAAAGGTGCCGCCCTTGCTCAGGCCCACCGGCTCGCCCTCCACGTAAAACGGCTTGTCGGGAAACTTGCGCCGCAGCGAGGCATTGGCAAACAGGTTCCCAATCCCGCCCTCAATGTCGACCCACGAATCGGCCCGCGTGGCCCCGGAGCGGTAGCTTAACTCGTAAAACTGCTCCTTCTTCTCCTGCAAGTGGAAGGCCAGCGCCTTCAGCATCCGGCCGCGCTCGTGAAAGGTCATTTTGCGTAGGGCCGGGTTACCCACGCGGCGGCCATAATCGAGAATGGCTTCAAAATCGAAGCCTTCGGTATTGGCTAGGGCAATGACTTCGCCAGTGCTGGCATCGAGGAGTTCCTGGGGGGAGGAGGTGCCGGCCGTCCAGCGGCCGAGGGTGTAGTTTTCGAGGGTGGTCATGGTGGTGGGTCACCTCACCCCCTAGCCCCCTCTCCTGCGGAGAGGGGGGACTAGTTTCTAGCACTAGAAAATAGCCTTTATAGAGGGTAGGGCACTTTTAGAGGTGGGATTCTGAATTTAGCTAAAATTAGAAACTAGTTCCCCCTCTCCACAGGAGAGGGGGCTAGGGGCCGTGCCCGGCAGGGGTGAGGTGGCGCGGGGGTTACGTCCGCTCAATAACCACCGCATACCCTTGCCCCACACCAATGCACATGGTCACCAGCGCGTAGCGTTTCTGCTGCTTGTGCAGCTCAATGGCGGCCGTGTTCAGCAGGCGGGCCCCGCTCATGCCCAGCGGGTGGCCTAGGGCAATGGCCCCGCCGTTGGGATTGATGCGCAGGTCGTTATCGGCCAATCCAAAGGCCCGGATGCAGGCCAGCGACTGCGCCGCAAACGCCTCGTTCAGCTCGATAATGTCAATATCCTTAAGCGTCAGACCGGCTTTTTTGAGCGCAATGTGGCTGGCGGGCACTGGGCCGATGCCCATGATGCGCGGCTCGACGCCGGCCACGCCCATGGACACGATGCGGGCCTTCGGCGTGAGGCTGTGCTGCTTGATGCCTTCCTCCGAAGCCAGCAGCAAGGCCGCCGCGCCGTCGTTCAGGCCGGATGCATTGCCGGCGGTCACGGTGCCGCCGGTTTGGCGGAAAGCGGGGCGCAGCTTGGCAAGGCCTTCGAGGGTGGTGTCGGGCTTCAGAAATTCGTCCTGGGCGAAGAGCACCGGCTCACCCTTGCGCTGGGGAATGGGCACGGCCACGATTTCCTCGGCCAAGCGGCCGCTGCGCTGGGCGGCGGCGGCTTTTTGCTGGGAGGCCAGGGCAAATTGGTCCTGGTCGGCACGGCTGATTTGGTCACGGTCCACCAGGTTTTCGGCCGTTTCGCCCATGGCGTCGGTGCCGTAGAGGGCCGGCATCCGGGGGTTAATGAAGCGCCAGCCAAAGCTGGAGTCAGCCATTTGCGCGTCGGTGCCAAAGCCTTTGGATGGTTTTGAAACCACCAGCGGGGCGCGGGTCATGTTTTCCACACCGCCGGAAATAAATAGGTCGCCGTCGCCGCTCCGGATGGCGCGGGCCGCCGCGATGCTGGCCGAAAGGCCGGAGGCGCAGAGGCGATTCACGGTTTCACCGGGCACCGTGGTGGGCAGGCCAGCCAGCAGCGCGGCCATGCGGGCCACGTTGCGGTTGTCCTCGCCGGCCTGGTTGGCGCAGCCCAGGATAACATCGGCCACGGCGCTGGGGTCGGCAGTCGGGTTGCGTTTAAGGAGTTCTTGGAGGACCAGCGCGGCCATGTCGTCGGGGCGCACGGCGGCCAGGGTACCGCCAAAGTTGCCGATGGGCGTGCGCACGCCGTCGATGATATAAGCTTGGTTCATGCGGTAAGCGTGCCGGCAGGGGTAAAAAACGTTTGGTTGGCGCGCACCATGCGGCGCAGCAAGGCGCTGGCGCGGTACCGGTCCTCGTGGTATTCATCGTATAGGGCATCGAGCGTGCCCAGCACCTGCGGCAGGCCCAGCGCATCGGCCCAGGCCAGCAGGCCCTTCGGGTAGTTCACGCCCTTAGTCATGGCCAGTTCCAGGTCGGCTCTGGAAGCTACGTTGAGCGCCAGTGCATCCACCGCCTCGTTGATGAGCATGGCCAAAATGCGGGTCAGAATCTGCTGGCCTAATGCTTCGTCGCGGTTCGGCTCGGGTTGCACGGCATCGGCCGCGTAGCTGTAGAAGCCGCGGCCCGATTTGCGGCCGTAGTAGCCGGCCTCAAACAGGCGCTTTTGGGTGAAGGAGGGCTTGAAGCGCGGGTCGTAGAAAAAGGCGGCAAACACGGACTCCGTGACGCGATAATTCACATCGTGGCCGATGAAATCCATCAGCGTAAACGGGCCCATGCGGAAACCGCCCAGCGCGGTCAGGGCCCAGTCGATGGTGGCCATGTCGGCAATGCCTTCTTCCAGAATGCGAATGGCCTCGCCGTAGAATGGCCGGGCCACGCGGTTGACGATGAAGCCGGGCGTGTCCTTGGTCAGCACCGGCAGCTTGCCCCAGCTTTGCACCAATTCCCGCACTTCTTCGGCCAGGCCCGCCCGCGTCTGCACGGCCGGAATGACTTCCACCAGCGCCATAATCGGGGCCGGATTAAAGAAGTGAATGCCCACAAACCGCTCCGGCCGCTGGCACGCGGCGGCAATGGAAGCAATGGACAGCGACGAGGTATTGCTGGCCAAAATGCAGTCGGCCGATACCACGGCCTCCACCTGCCGAAACACCTGTTGCTTCACCGCCAGCTCTTCCACAATGGCTTCGAGTACCAGCCCGCAGCCGGCGAAATCCTGCATATTGGTGGTGGGTCGCAGCCGGGCAATGGCTGCCTCGGCCGCTTCGGCGGACATTTTGTCTTTTTCGGCCAGCTTGCGCAGGCTGGTAGCGATGCCGGCCGTGGCCTTCTCCAACGCGGTAGCGCTCTGGTCGAGCAGGTACACCTCGTGGCCCGCCACGGCCACCACTTGCGCAATGCCCGCGCCCATGGCCCCGCTGCCGATAATTCCGATGGTCATACTTGGTGAGATGGTGAGGTGTGAACTGGTGAGTTTGATATTTTGGTGGCGCACGCGGCGCAAATGGCGCGAGGCGGACATTAAACTCACCACCTCACCATTTCACCATCTCACCTCAACTGTGGCACTTGAAATAATCAAACGGCTCCAAACAGTCGTCGCACTGGTAATGCGCTTTGCAGGCCGTGGAGCCAAACTGGCTGACCAAGTGCGTGTGCTCCGACTTACAAATCGGGCAGCGCACGGCCGTATCCTTGCCGAAGAGGTTGAGCATATGGCCCGTCGCGGTGCCGTCCACGGGCGGGGCGATGCCGTAGGCTTCCAGCTTCACGCGGCCGGCCTGCGACATCCAGTCCGTCGTCCAGGCCGGGCTGAGCTGATTGTTGATAGTCAGCTTGTTGTAGCCCTCCGCCAATAGCCGCAGCCGAATGTCGGTGGCAATGGTGTTCATGGCCGGGCAGCCCGAGTAGGTGGGGGTGATGGTGACGGTAACCTGCTCGCCCTCAACGCTCACTCCGCGCACGATGCCCAGGTCCAGGATGCTGAGTACCGGGACTTCGGGGTCGCTCACTTCTTCCAGCAATTGCCATATTTTAGCTGTTAGCTGTTGGCTATTAGCTGTTAGCTCTCTCATAATGGCTTCTTCCAATTTTTTGCCCAAAAGCTAATAGCTAACAGCCATCAGCTAACAGCTTATAAAAAATTACCAAGTCAGGCCGGGATAGGTGCGTTGCATGTATTGCAGCTCCGATAGCAGGTACCCAAGGTGCTCGGAGTGGCGGCCGGTTTTGCCCCCCAACTGCGCGAACGCCGGTGCGGGCAGCGGCACGATGGCCTGGGCAAAAACACTGGCGGTGTGCGCCTGCATTGCCGCCAGCAGCTCTGCGTAGTCAGGTAGCACACCGATTTCCTGCAACGCCGTTTCGGTGGGCGTGGGCGTGGTCAGCTCGCCGGCAAAGCGCCAGAGCGTGGTAATGGCTTTGTCGAGGCGCTGCCGGCTTTCGTCGGTGCCATCGCCGAGGCGAATGACCCATTCCGAACTCCATTTGAGGTGGTAAGCGGCCTCTTTTAGCGACTTCTCCGCAATGGCGGCCAGCTGCGTGTCGGGGCCTTCTTTCAGCTTCCGCAGCAGGTGGTAGTGGAAGTTATCGAACAGAAACTGGCGCAGGATGGTGTGCGCGAAGTCGCCGTTGGGCTGCTCCACCAGCAGCGGGTTGCGGTATTCCACGGCGCTGCGCAGGTAGGCGAGGTCGTCCTCGGTGCGGCCATGGCCTTCGAGCTCGGCGGCATATTGGTAGTAGCTGCGGGCCTCGCCCAGCAAATCGAGGGCGATGTTGGCCAGGGCCAAATCCTGCTCCAGAATGGGACCGTGGCCGCACCATTCCGAAAGGCGGTGCGCCAGAATCAGGCTGGTGTCAGCCAGCTGCAACACGTACGGAAACAGCGGATTGGGAGCGGCGGCTGGGGCGGCAGTAGCCTGGGTTTCGGGCAAAGCAAGGGACATAGCCAACAGAATTACATGTGCTTGATGGAATCCGGCACGTCGTAGAACGTGGGGTGCCGGTACACTTTGTCGGCCGCCGGGTCGAAGAAGGCTTCGGCGTCGTCGGGGTTGGACGCGTGGATGTGGGTCGACTCGACCACCCAAATGCTCACGCCTTCGAGGCGGCGGGTGTACACGTCGCGGGCGTTTTGCATGGCCATGGTGGCGTCGGCCGCGTGCAGGCTGCCCACGTGCTTGTGGTCAAGCCCCTGCTTGCTGCGGATAAAGACCTCCCAAAGAGGCCATTCGGATTGATTCATTTCGTAGCGTGTAGAGACGCAATATTTTGCGTCTGGTCGTTGCTGATGTTGTTTAGTTGATGCGGTCAGGCGCGGTTTGGCGTAGGTTGGCGCGGTTCCGGTCGTTCAACGACGAGACGCAAAATGTTGCGCCTCTACGCTGCTACCGCCTCCCGCGCCGCGCGCTTGGCCGCGTGGGCATTTGCTGCCTCGCGCACCCAAGCACCTTCTTCGTGGGCTTGCACCCGGGCTTGCAGGCGCTCGTGGTTGCACATGCCGTTGCCCTTCACCACCGACCAGAATTCCTCCCAGTTCACTTCGCCGAAGTCGTAGGCCTGGCGAGCTTCGTTCCACTTCACCTTTTCATCGGGCACAGTCAGGCCCAGGAACTCGGCCTGTGGCACCATCATGTCCACGAATTTCTGGCGCAGCTCGTCGTTGGTAAAGCGCTTGATGCGCCAGTTCATGCTCTGGGCGGTGTTGGGCGAGTCGGCATCGGCCGGGCCGAACATCATCAGCGTGGGCCACCACCAGCGGTTAAGGGCCTCCTGGGCCATTTCCTTCTGAGACGTAGCGCCTTCGCACAGCGTCTGCATAATCTCGAAGCCCTGGCGTTGGTGGAAGCTTTCTTCCTTGCATACCCGCACCATGGCCCGCGCATACGGCCCGTAGGACGTGCGGCACAGCGGCACCTGGTTCAGAATGGCCGCGCCATCCACCAGCCAGCCCACGCAGCCCATGTCGGCCCAACTCAGGGTGGGGTAGTTGAAAATGCTGCTGTACTTAGCCTTGCCGGAGTGCAGGTCGGCCAGCATTTGGTCGCGGGTGGTGCCGAGGGTTTCGGCGGCGCTGTAGAGGTAGAGGCCGTGGCCGGCTTCGTCCTGCACCTTGGCCAGCAGAATGGATTTGCGCTTGAGCGAGGGGGCGCGGGTAATCCAGTTGCCTTCGGGCAGCATGCCCACTAGCTCGGAGTGCGCGTGTTGCGAAATCTGGCGGATGAGGGTTTTGCGGTAGGCATCGGGCATCCAGTCCTTGGGCTCGATGCGGATATCCGCATCAATGCGAGCCTGAAACTGTTCTTCCGGGGTGAGGACTTTTTCGAGGGTTTCCATGGGACTGATTGGGTGGGCTAGTGGTTGGGAAAAGGTAGAACAAAAGTGTGGGAAAGAACGGTCATGCGCAGAAAAACCGGTCATGCTGAGCGCAGCCGAAGCATCTCTACCGCGTAACTAATCAGAGCCGATTGCAACGAAGTGGGAGAGATGCTTCGGCAAGCGGACGCCAGATGAGCATGACCAGTTTTTTAGCTGCATGACGTTCAATTATTACTGGTCAAAATCAACGGTCACTTCGGCCGATGTTGGCCGGGCCTGGCAGGTAAGTACGTAGCCTTTCGCCACTTCGACTTCCGAGAGCGAGTAATTTACGTCCATTGCGGCGGTGCCTTGCGTGACGCGGGCGCGGCAGGTGCTGCACATGCCGTTCTTGCACGAGTACGGCGCATCGACACCAATGGCCAACACGGCATCGAGCACGGTGTCGCCGTAGTACGACATTGGGATGGGGTAGGCGCGGCCATCGAGGCGCACCGTTACCTGGCTTTTCTGGTCGTCCTCGCCGGCCGGGCGCGGCACCGCTTTCGCAGCCGTTGCGCTTTTGGTTGAGGTAAAGAGCTCAAAGTGAATCTTATCGGCTGCTACGCCAGCCTCGGTCAGGGCCTGCTTCACGCCGTGTATCATTTCCTCCGGCCCGCAGATGAAGGCATCATCTAGCTGCGCGGCGGGCACGATTTTTTGCAAAAACTGCGTGGCTTTCGCGTAGTCCAGCCGACCAAAAAACAGGTCGCTGTCGCCCTGCTCGCGGCTCAGGACGTGGTACACGCTCAAGCGGTTCAGGAATTTATTCTTCAGGCCCTCAATGGTTTCCTTGAAAATAATCGAGTTGCGCCCGCGGTTGCCGTACACGAGGTAGACGTGGCTATTGGGCTCGGTCAGCAGCACCGTTTTGGCAATGCTCAGGATGGGCGTAATGCCGCTGCCGGCCGCAAACAGCACGTAGCGCTTGGCATTGGTGGCGTGCAGGCTGGGCGAGAACCGGCCCTGGGGCGGCATCACGTCCAGGGTGTCGCCGGCGTGCAAGCCGTCCACGGCCAGGGCCGAGAAGCGGCCGTCCGGGACTTTCTTGATGGCCACGCGCCATTCGTCGTCCAGGGGGCTGCTGCAAATGGAGTAGGAGCGCCGCAGCTCCTCGCCCTCGTGCTCGCGGCGCAGGGTGAGGTACTGGCCGGGCGTGTAGCGGAAGGCTTCGCGTAGCTCGGCCGGCACCTCGAAGGCCAGCGACACACAGTCGGGCGTTTCGCGGCGGATGTCCTTGATTACTAGTTTGTGAAAGCGACTCATTTTCTGTGTTCTACTCGGTCAATCGTGCTTTGTTCTGCGTCCGCGTAGCACGTGTTCCTGCAAACGGGCATCTTGTAGGAGCCGAAGCTGCGGCAGCAACAGCTTTTCGCTTGTAGGGCTGAAGAGCATAGCGGATGGGAAAGAGGAGCAGTAAAACAAAAGTACATTATTTTTACAAAAGCTAACGAATGTTCGTTTTACTGAAAAAATGAAAACGCACGGACGCCCTCACGTTGACTGGTTTAGCGGTGCTGGGCAGTTGCCTCACCCGCGCTCATGCCGGGAAAATTACAGTTGAGGCAATCCGCTGGCGCAACCAGTAGCGTAGGTGAGGCATAATTCAAAATAACCAATCATTTCTTTATTCAGATGAAAAAGACTTTGTTTTCCCTCGCCTTCGTGGCGCTGTTCAGTGTTGCTGCTACTACTACCGTTTCGGCCCAATCCATGACGAAGACCGTGATGGTGGGCGGTGCCGCCATGTACCCCACGAAAAACATTATTGAAAACGCCGTTAACTCGAAGGACCACACCACGCTGGTAGCCGCTGTGAAAGCCGCTGGCCTGGTAGAAACGCTGAGCAGCGCCGGTCCCTTCACCGTATTTGCCCCTACCAACGAAGCCTTCAACAAACTGCCCGCCGGCACGGTCGAAACCCTGGTGAAGCCCGAGAACAAGGCAACCCTCACCAAAATCCTGACCTACCACGTGGTAGCTGGCCGCATGACCTCGAAAGACCTGATGAAGGCCATCAAAGCCGGCAAAGGCAAGGCGACCCTCAAAACCGTGAGCGGCGGCACCCTGACGGCCATGATGAAAGGCAAAGGCATTGAGCTGAAAGACGAGAAAGGCGGTATGTCGATGGTGACCATCGCCGACGTTATGCAGAGCAACGGCGTAATCCACGTAATCGACACCGTGGTGATGCCCTAGTTCTTCCGGAACGAAGCAAGCTTGCTACGAACAAATAACCGCCGCTGGCCCTGTGCCAGCGGCGGTTATTTGTTTTTCGGGCCGCTGAACTTTTGTCACTTGCACTGGGCCTGCGCCGTGCGGGCGTACTCGTACCCCAGCGCCACGGCCCGGCGGTAAAACTCGCAGGCCGCCGTGGAGTCGCCGGTGTGGGCGGCCAAGCGGCCGAGCAGGAAGTGCGTGCGGCCATCCTGCGGGCGGGCTTGCAGCACCCGGAAGTAGTCGGTGCGGGCCGCGTCGTAGCGGCCCAGCGAAGTAAGGGCCAGGCCCCGCACCTGCACGTAGTGCCAGGGCAGGGGCTCCTGCGTGCGTTGGCGCTGGTGCAGGCCGTAGGTAAGGTCGGTCAGGGCTTCGATGGGCCGTTTCAGGTCGAGCAGCCGCACTTCGCCCCGCGCCAGGTAAGCCGCGCCAAGGGTGCTGTCGAGCACCAGGGCGCGCGAAAAGCTGAGCTCGGCGGCGGCGGGACGGCCCAAGGCCGTTTCGCAGCGCCCGAGCCGGTAGAGCATATCGGCGGCTACCTGGCGGGACTGCGGCTGCAATAACGCCGCCTGGAAGTCGGCCCGCGCCGCCCGCAAGTCCTTTAGAGCCAGTTGTTCAAGTTCGCCGCGGCGGCGTAGCGCGGGCCCGTATTCGGGCCGAAAATGAAGGGTTTCGTCCATGAAGGTGTAAGCTGCTGAAAAATCGCCGCGGGCGTAAGCGCGCATTCCCTCCGCATAGCTTCGGCTGGCCGATACCCGGTCCATGGTCACCTTCACGGCCAGCGCAAACAGCACAATGCCCGCAATAAAGAGCAGCGTGAGCAGCCAGTCGCGGCCGTTGAAGCGCGGGGGCTGCTGCGGAATGCGCTGGTAGTGCCGCTCCTGGCTGCCGGCGGGCGGGCGGGTGCGCAGCGGCGCGGGGGGCGGCATGGGCACCCCGTACATATGCTGCGACACGGGCCGCTGCTGCTGCTGGCGTATGGCGTCGGCCGCCCGGCGCGCGGCCTGCGTGAGCTGGAAATCGTAGGCCGCCCGGCGGTCGGGGTTACTGAGCACACCGTAGGCCGTAGCAACGGCTTTAAACTGGTCCTCGTAGCGCACGTCGCCGCCGTGCTTATCCGGATGGTACCGCACCACGAGCTGCCGGTAGGCCCGCTTAATCTCGGCGGCGGGGGCAGTGGGGGCTACGCCTAGTACTTGGTAATAATTTTGATTCACGCTGGGCAGCAAACGCAAGGGACCGCACAAAAGTCAGCCGTGCGCCGGAATTTTCCGTAGAACCGGCGCGGTCAGCCTCTGGTTTTTTAATTCCGCGGCCCGGCCCCGCCTGCCATCCCTTTTCTTGCCACTCCCATTTTCGCGCCGATGTTCAACGACGACGACTCCTCCAAAACCCCTCGCAACGACAGCCTGATTGGTAACCTAACCGGTTACCTCGATACCCGCATCGACCTGGTGCGGCTCGAACTCCAGCAGAAAGCTTCCGCCGCTTTTGTGGGTGCCGTCCACGGTGTAACCCTGGCCATGCTGGGGCTGCTGTTCGTTATTTTCGTTAGCATCTTTGCCGGCCTGGCCCTCAATTCGGCGCTCAATAGCGACTATTGGGGCTTTGGCATCGTGGCCGGTTTCTACCTGCTGCTCCTGGTGCTGGTGCTGGTGGGCGTGGACAAAGCCGCCTTTCAGGGCCTCGCCAACAAGGTGCTCAAGGACACCATTTACAAATCTGATAAACGCCAAGCCTAGTCTGCTATGAGTGAGCTGCAAAATCCCCTGTTCGACGAGGAAAAAGAGTTTCTCGAACGCAAAAAGCTGGAGTACGAACGCGCCCTGCGCGGCGACGTCGACCACATCAAAGACCAGTCGGTGATGGTGGGCAAAGTGGCCCTGGTGGGTGCCGGGCTGGCCGGCGGCGTGTGGCTTATCACCAAAGTATTTGGGGGTAAAAAGCGCAAGAAGCGGCGTGCCAAAGCCGAGAATAAAGAGTACGAGTCGGCGGACTACTACGACCACGACTCCGCCGATGCTTTTGAGGACGCTTCCGGCCCGGGCTCCTTTGCCGGTGGCAACGGCAAGCGCTACAAGAGCACCGAGCCCCACAAATCGGCGGCGGCTTCGGCCCAGGTTTTTGAGGAGCACCACGAGCAAACCCACGAAGCCGACGACCTAGGCTTTGGCTCTACGGCGGCCAAGCCCTTTGCCGAACCGGCCGCCAAGCCGTTTGCAGGCGATGATGAATTTGAGGAAGACCCGTTCCAGGACTTGCCCTACGACGACAGCCGCCGCCTGTTCGCTTCGCACGCGTTCGATGGTGCCCCCGCTGCGTCCGATGCCAGCCCCGCCGGTTCTCGCTCACGGTTAATAGGGTCGGTATTGCAAGCCTTTTTGCGGTCCGATACCGGCAAGGTGCTGGTAGCGCAGGTGGCCGCTGTGGGCCTGGCCATGGTAACGAAAAAAGTGGGCGAGTTTTTCCCGACGACCAAAAATTCCGACCTTGCGGCTTCCCCCGGAGTTGCGCCGGCCGCATTCGGGGATTATCCCGCTGCCTCGTCTGTTTCTTCTGCTCCCTCGGATGCGTCCAACCCCCCCCAGTCTTTATGAGGCGCTGCGCACCCGTCAGCAACACGGCCGCAAGGCGCTGGCCGTATTGCTCGACCCCGATAACCTGAATGAAACCAGCCTGTTGCATTTGCTTAGCCTAAGCGCCGTGCACCCGGTAGATTACTTTTTCGTGGGGGGCAGCTTGGTGCTTAGTTCGCACCAGGCTGCCCTCATTGCGTTGATAAAAAACCATTCCGACGTGCCGGTGCTGCTCTTTCCCAGCCACAGCCTGCACCTCGACGGGCCTGCCGATGGCGTGCTGCTGCTCTCGCTCATCTCGGGCCGCAACCCCGATTTTCTGATTGGCCAGCACGTGGTGGCCGCGCCGCGGCTCAAGGCCAGCGGCTTGCAGCTGCTCTCCACCGGCTACATGCTGGTTGATTCGGGCCGGCAAACTACCGCTTCGTACATGAGCGGCACCACGCCCTTGCCGCACGACAAGCCCGGCATCGCCGCCTGCACCGCCCTGGCCGGCGAGCAGCTCGGCCTGAAACTGATGTACCTCGATGGCGGCAGCGGGGCCCAAAACCCCGTTTCAACGGCCATGATTGCGGCCGTGCGCGAAACCGTGGGAACGCCCATCATCGTGGGCGGCGGCCTCAATTCTGGGGAAAAAGTATACGCTGCCCTCGCCGCCGGGGCCGATGTGGTGGTGGTGGGCAACCACATAGAAGCCCACCCAGAATTTCTGGGCGAAGTGGCCAGCGTGGTGGCGTCGTTCAATAGGATGGCGGTGCCGCAGCCCAGCTCGTACTAATGCACAAGCTTTTAGCCGAAAAAAGGCCCTGAAACCAATGAATGGTTTCAGGGCCTTTTCTATTATCTGAGCCGCTTATTGGACTCGAACCAACGACCTGCTCATTACGAATGAGCTGCTCTACCAACTGAGCTAAAGCGGCTTGTGCCCAACCAACGGTTTTGGAAGGGGCTGCAAAGATAGGCAATGCCCCGGAAGCCGTGCAACTGGCGGGGTAGAAAAATTTAGCAACCCGGCCGTTGGGTGCGCGTTTGAAAGGCTTCCACTCCCTGTTTGTTAACCCATGAAACTACTGCGTTCCCTTACCGCTGGCTTAGCTGGTGCCATCGTTCTCACCGCCCTGCACGAAGCCGTGCGCCGCCTGCGCCCCCACGACGCGCCCCGCATGGATGTGCTGGGCATGCGCGGCTTGCGCAAGCTGCTCCACCAGGCCGACGCGCCCCAGCCTGACGATAAAACGCTGTTTGACATGACGATGGCGGGCGACGTGGCCAGCAACGGCCTCTACTATGCGTTGGTGGGCAGCGGCCGCCACGCGGTGGGCCGGGGCTTGGTGCTGGGCCTAGCCGCGGGCATTGGGGGCGTGGTACTGCCCGGCCCGCTGGGCCTAGGCGAGGCCCCCACCAACCGCACGCCCCAAACCCAGCTCATGACCGTGGCGTGGTATACCCTGGGCGGACTGGTGGCGGGTGCCACGGCGCGGGCGCTCCGGAAACGATAGCCACGCTGGCTGGGTTTAGTAGCTTAAAGTAACTGCCGCGTCCGGCCGTCAGCAAGCGCTGGCCGTACTTTGCGGCGGCATTCACGTTTGAAGCACTATGCGTTTCTGGCTCATTTTCATTTTGATTTTTTTCGCGGTGCGCTACGTGCTGCCCATCGTATTGCGGCTGGCCCTGAGTGGGTTTGTGCGCAAGCAAATGCGCAACGGCGGCTTTGTGGTACCGCCGCAATCGCGGCCCGGTCCCGCCGCGGCTCCCGGCGAAGTGCGCGTGGACTACGTGCCGCCCGTGGCCCCGGAGCGGGAGAAACCCCCAGGGTTTAAAGGAGGGGAATACGTTGATTTTGAAGAGGTGAAATAAGTGAGAAAGCCGTCCTGCTGAGCTTGCCGAAGCATCTCCACCGCGTAAGTATTTAGTTACTATTGCGGTGGAGATGCTTCGGCAAGCTCAGCAGGACGGCTTTCTCACCTCACGAAAACCTTGCGCGAACCGGTTCTACTGTACCTTCGGGCACGTTTTCATTTTCCCCAAAATTGCCCTGATGGCTGCTGTTGCTTCTGTTGCCCCTGTTTCTTCCGCGCCGTGGTGGCAGCGGGCTTTGCCGCACGTGCTGGCGGTGCTGTTTTTTGTGGTGCTGGCCTGCGCGTACTTTGCGCCCATCATGTTCGAGGGCAAGACCCTGGCGCAGCACGACATTACCCAGTTTCAGGGCGGGGCGCACGAGGCGCAGCAATACGCCGCCACCATGGGCAAAGAAGCCCTCTGGACGAACTCCATGTTCTCCGGCATGCCCACGTACCTCATCAGCCTGCACTTTCCGGGCGATTGGTCGGGGTATTTGCAGAAGGCCATGACGCTGAGCCTGCCCGCCGTGGTGGCCAACCTGTTTCTGGCGCTGCTCTGCGGCTACATTCTGCTGGTGGCGCTGGGCGTGCGGCCCCTGATTGCGGTGGCGGGCGCGGTAGCGCTGGGCTTTTCGAGCTATAACCTGGCCATTCTGGCGGCTGGCCACAACACCAAGAGCCTGGCGCTGGCGTATGCGCCGCTGGTGCTGGGCGGCCTGCTGGTGGCGTACCGCCGCGATAGGTGGCTGGGGGCGGCGCTGTTCGCCGTAGGCCTTACCCTGAACGTGCACGTCAACCACTTGCAAATTACCTACTACCTGCTGCTGCTGGTAGCTATTTTCGGGGTTATCGAACTCGTGTCGGCCGTTCGGGCGGGGCGTCTGCCCGATTTCTTCAAGCGCACGGCGCTACTGAGTCTGGCCGCCGCGCTGGCGGTGGGCGTGAGTTTTGGCCGCCTCTAC
Organism: Cytophagales bacterium; assembly: GCA_038213745.1. Taxonomy (GTDB): domain Bacteria; phylum Bacteroidota; class Bacteroidia; order Cytophagales; family Hymenobacteraceae; genus Hymenobacter. The sequence goes on along the minus strand of JBBQSQ010000072.1, from coordinate 4,948 downwards.
ACTACGGCAGAATACAGCAAGTTCAGCAACCGCGGCCCGAGCGAGTTGAAAACGGCCGCGCCGAGTGCGCCCGGTCAGGCCCCGGCGGCGGCCAAGTCCGAAGACGAAGGCTCGGGCGTGGACCGCGATTACGCGTTTCAGTACAGTTACGGCGTGGGCGAGACCATTACCCTGCTGATTCCCAACTTCTACGGCGGCGCGAGCCAGATGCCGCTTGGCACCGGCTCTAACCTCGCCAAGGCTGGCTTGCCCGCTGATTACCTGGCCGCAATGCCCACCTATTGGGGGCAGCAGAGCTACACGGCCGGGCCGGTGTACATGGGTGCCGTAGTGTGCTTCCTCTTTATTCTGGGTCTGTTTGTGGTGGAGAAACGTACGCGCTACTGGCTGCTGGCGGGCACGGTGCTCTCGATTTTGCTGGCCTGGGGCAAGAATTTTGAGACGTTCAACTACCTGATTTTCGACCTGCTGCCGGGCTACAACAAGTTCCGGGCGGTAAGCATGGCGCTGGTTATCGCGCAGTTGGCCATGCCCATTCTGGGCGCGCTGGCGCTGAGCCGCATTTTGCGGCCGCGCGCCGCGGCGGCTCCCGCGCTGCCGGGAATAAAGGCCCCGCTGTCGGCCGATGCCGTGGTGCTGCTGCCCAAGGTGCTCTACGCCGGGGCCATTGCGGCCGGGCTGTGCGCGCTGGCGTACCTGGCCAGCTTCAGCTTCGATTTTGCGGCCCCAATTGATGGCGAGCTGACCAAGCAGGGCTTCACGCCGGAGCTGCTCACGGCCCTGCGCGCCGACCGGGCCGACCTGCTCCGCAACGACGTGTGGCGTGGGCTGCTCTTTATTGGCGGGGCGCTGGGCGCGCTGTATTTCCACCTTAAAGGCAAGTTGAGCATGGTGCCGGCCGCTGCCATCATGGTGGGGCTGGTGCTCGTGGACCTGTGGGGCGTGGACAAGCGCTACCTCGGCGACAATAAATTCCAGCGCAAAACCATTGCCGAGGAGTTTCAGCCCAGCCCGGCCGACCAGATGATTCTGCAGGACCACGACTTGAGCTACCGCGTACTCAACCTGCAAAACCCCTTCAACGAAGCCCAGACTTCGTACTTCCACAAGAGTATTGGGGGCTACCACGGGGCCAAGCTGCGCCGCTACCAGGACCTGATTGAGCGCCAGATTTCGACCAACAACCAGCAGGTGCTCAACATGCTGAATATGCGCTACCTCATCACCGGCGATGCCAAGCAGCCAGTGCAGCGCAACCCCGGCGCGCTGGGCAATGCCTGGTTTGTGAGCGAAGTGAAGACCGTAGCCAACCCCGATGAGGAAATGGCCGCCCTTACCACCCTCAGCCCCGCCACCGTGGCCGTGGTGGATGCCAGCAAATTCCCGCAGCAAAAGGCCGCGACCTATAACATCGCCGGCTCCAGCATTGCCCTCACCAACTACAGCCCCGACGAGCTGAAGTACCGCTACAACGCCACGGAGGCGGGGCTGGTGGTCTTCTCCGAAATCTACTACGCCGATGGTTGGCAGGCCTTTATCGACGGCAAGCCGGTGCCGCACCTCCGGGCCGACTACGTGCTGCGGGCCTTGCAGGTGCCGGCCGGCGCGCACACCATCGACTTCAAGTTTGAGCCCAAGGCCTACGCCGTGGGCAATGGCGTTTCGCTGGCCTCCAGCATTGCGCTGCTGCTGGCGCTGGTGGGCGTGGGCGTGTACGTGGCGCGCCGCCAGCCCCGCACCGAGGCGTTGCCCGACGCGGCGGTATTGGCCTAAGCCCGGCGCGCTCACCATGCCCGCGCCCACGCCGCTGCTCCAGGAACTGGCCGAGCCGGTGGCCGGGGCCCACGGCGTGCGCCTGCTGCTGTGGCGCGACGATTTGGTGAACCCCGACTTGCCGGGGAATAAGGCCCGCAAGCTCAAATACAACCTGGCGGCGGCCCGGCAGCAGGGCCACGGCACGTTGCTCACGTTCGGCGGCGCGTATTCCAACCACATCGCCGCGGTGGCCGCGGCGGGCCGGTTGTTTGGCTTCAAAACCATTGGGCTGATTCGGGGCGATGCGCCGGCTACGGGCACCTTGCTAAACCCCACGCTGGCCCAGGCCCAAGCCAATGGCATGGCGCTGCATTACCTCGACCGTAGCGCCTACCGCCAGCGGGCCGAGCCCGGCTTTGTGGCCGAGCAGCTGGCCCGTTTCGGCCCCGCCTACGTGCTGCCCGAAGGCGGCACCAATGCCCGAGCGCTGCCCGGCTGTGCCGAACTGGTGGCGGAAATCCGGCAGCAAACCGACTTCGACGCCTTGGCGGTAGCGGTCGGCACGGGCGGCACGTTGGCGGGGCTGCTCATTGGCCTGGCGAGCCAGCAGCACGCCGTGGGCGTGGCCGGGCTGAAAAACGGCGGCTTCCTGCGAGCTGAAATTGATGCCCTGACGCAGGCCACGGCCGGCCAAACGTTCACGAACTACTCGTTGCAAACCGGCTACCATTTCGGCGGCTACGCGAAATACTCGGCAGAATTACTAAGATTTATCCAACAGTTCCGGGCGCGGCACGGCGTGTTGCTCGACCCGGTGTACACCGGCAAGTTGCTGTTTGGTGTGCTGGATTTGATTGGGCAAGGGTATTTCCCAAGGGGCAGTACGGTGGTGGCTATTCATACCGGCGGCTTGCAGGCCTGGGCAGGGTGGGAGGGACGCTACGCGCTGCGCGCTTAATGAAGAATTAAGAATGAGGAATGAAGAATTGGAAAATGGTCAAAGGGGTCGGAAATTCCTCATTCCTCATTCCTCATTCCTCATTAAGCGCGTAGCGCTAAGGGCTGCCAGCACGAATACAGCCGGCAGCACCGGGGCCAAAAACCGTACGTCCCAATCATCAACCGTGAGCATGATGATGGCCGTTTGCAGGAGGAAAATGGCCGCTAGAAACACCCGCGCTGGCCGCCAGATGCTGCGTTGCCGCGTGGCCCGGGCCGCCAGCCAGTAGGCCGGCCACAGCACCAGCACGCCCAGCACCCGGTGTGCCAGCGAATAGTGCGGCTTGAGGTAGCTCACGAACACGAACAGTTTGCCCAGCATCAACCGGCCCAGGTACACTGGGTTGTGCGCGCCGAAATACAGCACCCGCGCCACCGGCCCGGTGCCGGGCGGCGGCATGTTGAGCGGGGCCGCCTGGTGCACGGCCCAGAGCTGGTAGCGGAAAATCAGCTCGCCGCGCTGGTAGGTGTCCATCAGGTAGTAGGTGGCGAGCTGGTGGTTGAGGGCGGCCCAGAGCAGCGGCGCGAGCAGCCCCAGCCCCAGCAGCGCCGCCCGCCACGGCCGGCGGTTGGGGAGGCGGCGCAGCGCATCGAGGCCCGCCAGGCCGGCGGCCAGCCCCACCATGAAGCCGTTGGGCCGGGCCAGCGCGGTGCAAACCAACACAATTGCCAGGGCAGCCCAGGCCTGCCAGCGCCCGCCGCGCACCCGCGTGAAGGCTCCGAACGACAAGGCTACCAAGCTGATAAACAAGGATTCGGTGAGCAGAAAAACGTTGAACTGCTGGATGTCGGGCCAGGCAATATAGAGCAGCGTGGCCAGCGCCGCGGCCCCGCGCCCGCCCCGCGCCAGGTGCCGCGTGCCCCGGTAAATGGCCCGCGTGGCTAGCGCCGACATTGCCATTTGGCCCGCCACGATGCCCCACCAGCCCAAGCCCAGCCGCAGCCACAGGCTCTGAAACAGCGGGTAGAGCACGTAGCGCAGGTTGTGGCCGGGCGCGAAATACCCGCGCTCGGCAATGTTGTGGGCGTATTCGAGGTAGCGGGCGCTGTCGTTGGCGTAGTGCGGCCCGTGGAACTTGGCTAGAAATGCCAGCTGCACCAGCACCCACAGGCCCGCCAGCAGCGCCGCGTGGTGCGCAGCCAACCGGGAGCCGAGCGGAGCTAAGAAGGGGGGAAAGCGCATGCGCCGCAAAGCTAGGCCGAAGCGCTGGCCAACGCGGAGGCGCGCGGGCCGTACTTTGCGGTATATGAACCTTGCCCGCCTTGTTCGCCGTCTGTTGCCGTTGTTGTTTTTAGTGGGCCTGGGGTGGTTTTTGTGGCGGAAGGTGGGGCCGGTGCTGGACGGCCTGAACCCGCTCAATGCCGAGCCCAAAGTCACCGTCACGCACAACACCGTGCTCACCCAGGTCGAAGCGCTGGGCAAGCTGGAGCTGGTGCGCTACCGGTTCAAGGACGTGGTGGAGTACCGCCGGGCCAGCCGCTACCCGCTGCTACCCGATGCCAAGGTGGCCCTGGTGGTGGGCGGCGAAGCCGTGGGCTGCCTCGACTTGCGCAAAATCCGCCCGCAGGATGTGGTGTTTGAGGGCGATACCGTGGTCCGGGTGTTTCTGCCTGCGCCCGAGCTGTGCTCCTTCCAGGTGAAGCACGACCAAAGCCGCGTCTTCAGCACCGAAAACGGCTTTTTTCAGGATGCCGACCTTGTGGACCAGGGCTATAAGTACGCCGAAATTCAGGTGCGCAACGCAGCCCTGCAATCCGGAATCCTGGCCGCCACCCAGCGCAATGCCGAGCAGATTCTCGTGCCCATGCTGCGCACCCTCACCGGCCGCCGCGTAGTGCTGGGCCAGCAGCTGCTGATGCCAAAAGTGGGCCCAAAGCAGTAAGTAGCGTGGACGCTGCGAGTCCGCGTCCCGCTGCATCGCGGCGAATGTGGGACCGCGCGTTGCCCCGCGGGAGCGCACACTACCCCAACAAAATCAATTACCTGCGTAGAAGGCTGCTCAATCGCATTATATGATAACTGTTTTTAAAGTTGCCGCGCACAAAGCCGTATTAAGTAGTCAGGCAAAAGTAATCTGGTAGTTTGGGGTGCCGATAGCGCGTAGCAGGTCGGTGACGTGCAGCCAGAGCGTGAGCGGCGTTTGGTAGGCATCGGACGTAAGCCAATAATGCTTGCAAAAGCGCCAGAGGATTT
>JBBQSQ010000071.1:0-21069 GCA_038213745.1 Cytophagales bacterium | reverse complement strand
CAGACGCTGCTCTTCTCGGCCACCATGCCCGACAAGGTGCTGAATCTGGTGCGTGAGTACCTCACCCGGCCCCGGGTGATGAACGCCGGCGGCTCCAACGCCAGCACCCTGCCCGAGAGCCTGGTGCTGCGCGGCCACGTGGTGAGCGCCGCCGACCAGAAGCCCGCCGCCCTCTACCACCTCATCACGCGGCCCGACGCCGGCCGCTCGCTGGTGTTCGCCAACACCCGCGACCGGGTGGAGGAGCTCACCCGCTTTCTCAAGGGTCGGGGCCTGGCCGCCGAAGCCCTGCACGGCAAAATGCTCCAGCCCGAGCGCGACAAGTCCATGATGAAGCTGCGCAACGGCTCGGCCACCGTGCTGGTGGCCACCGACGTAGCCGCCCGCGGCATCGACGTGAACGAGCTCGAAACCGTGGTGCAGTACGACATGCCCGACCAACCCGACACCTTCATGCACCGCTCGGGCCGCACCGCCCGCGCCGGGGCCGTGGGCACGGCCCACCTCATTGCCACACCGTTTGAGCAGGAAAAGCTAAAGAACTGGCCCGCCGCCAAAAGCGTGCAGTGGGCGAGCCTGCGCCCCCCCACCCTGCCCGACGCCCTGCCCAAGCCGCCGCGCCCCAGCACCGTCACGCTGCACGTTTCGGCCGGCAAAAGCGAGAAAATCAGCCGCGGCGACCTCGCCGGGGCCTTTGTGAGCGTGGGGGGCCTGGAGCGCGACGCCGTGGGCCGCATCGAAGTATTCGACCATCACAGCTTCGTGGCCGTGCCCGAAGCGCAAGCCGAAGAAGTGCTGGCCCGCATGCAGGGCGCAAAGGTGAAGGGCAAAAAAGTGAAAGTGGCGCTGGTGCGGTAAGTGAGGAGGAATTCTCTCAGAACTTCATGCTGAGCTTGCCGAAGCATGACGTTCTTTTTTCTATCAATTCGTGCCTACCCACCTACTATTCATTTGCAGCCAGAATAAGTGGCGCAGCCTCACCGCCGAGCGGTTATTCGACAACCACCCAACTCACGAAGCCCGCTCGGCTGGCACCGAGCCGGGGGCGCGGGTGCGCGTCACGGCCGGGCACCTGAACTGGGCCGAGGTCATCTTCGTGATGGAGCGCCGCCACGCCGACCGCCTGCGGGAGAAATTTGCGCAAGAATTACTCGGCAAAAACCCCGTCATCCTGCGTATTTCTGATAATTACCATTTGCAGAACCCGGCGCTGATAGCGCTGCTACGGCAGAAACTCGGGGAGCATTTGGGGCCAGCGCTTTTTTCGTAGCGTTGGCGGTCGTGGGCCCAACCTACACCAATAGGCTGCGTTTAGCCGCTTATGCCCTACCTGATTTCTCTCGCCGTGCTGGCGGCCATTATTTACGCGTTTTATCAATACGCTACGGCTGATTCCCGCCGCCGCACGGCTGCGCTGGCCGAAGCATTTCCGGCCGCCTGGCGGCAGATTCTGACCGAGCGAGTGGCCTTTTACCTGGCCCTGAACAAGAGTGAGAAGGCCCGCTTTGAAAAGCAGACGCAGGTATTTCTGGCCAGCACGCACATCACCGGCGTGCAAACCGAAGTGGACGACACCACGCGCCTGCTGGTATCCTCCTCGGCCCTGATTCCGACCTTTGGCTTTCCGGATTGGGAGTACCGCAACCTGGGCGAAGTCCTGATTGTGCCCGATGCCTGGACGCTGACCGGCGACCCCACCAAAGAGGTAAAGCCGCTGGAAGGCACCCTGCTCGGCTCGGTGCAGGGCTTCCAGAACCAGCACTACATGCGCCTGTCCAAAGCGTCGCTCGAACAGGGCTTTCGGGACGCGGTGGACCGCCAAAACGTGGGCATCCACGAGTTTGCGCACCTGCTGGACCAGGCCGATGGCGTGATTGACGGCGTGCCCAAGGCCGCCCTGCCGCCCGAGCTGCTGCACCCCTGGGCCGTGGTGATGCAGCGCGAAATCGAAGCCATTCGGGCCGGCAATTCTGAAATTAATCCCTACGCGGCTACCAACGAAGCTGAGTTTTTCGCCGTGGTCACCGAATATTTTTTCGAGAAGCCCGAGAAGCTCCAGCAACACCACCCCGAGCTGTACGAGCTGCTCACCCGCGCCTTTCGCCAGAACCCCAAGAAGCGCTTCCTGCAACTTGCCACCGACCCGCGCGAGTGGCTGAGGACGCTTCGGGGCCGCCGCAAGTTTGGCCGCAACGCCCCCTGTCCCTGCGGCAGTGGTAAGAAGTACAAGGACTGCCACTTGGAGCGCGAGGTTTTGCAAGGTTAAAGGAAGTTTCGCGAGGTTTCACAAGGTTGACATCTGGTTCGACTTTGCGAAACCTCTTTCAACCCTGCGAAACCTTGCGCGGCGTTTCTTTGCCCCATGAAAAAGCACTTGCTTCCCTTCGTGGCCGCTGCCGCGTTCACCGCCTGCGCGCCCACCGCCAAAATGCCGGTGGCTACGGCCCCAGCCGCCGCCCCCGCCGCTCCGGCCCCGCCCGACTACCGCGCCCAGGCCCAACAATTCCTCGACGGCTACAACGCCGAGTACGTGCGCCTTTACACGGCCTCCAGCGAGGCCGAATGGCGCTCCAATACCCACATTGTGGCCGGCGACACGGCCAATGCCGGGGCTACCACCCGCGCCAACCAGCGCATGGCCGCCTTCACCGGCAGCGCCGACAACATTAAGCAGGAACGGGAACTGCTGACCCACAAAGCCGACCTCACCGAGCTGCAGGCCAAGCAGCTGGAAACGGCCCTTTACAACGCCGCCAACAACCCCCAAACCGTGGCCGACGTGGTTAAACGCCGCATTGCGGCCGAAGCCGCCCAGACCGAAAAACTCTACGGCTTTGACTACAAATACGCGGGCAAGTCCGTCACCACCAACGACCTCGACGAGCTGCTGCGCAAGGAAACCAACCCCGCCAAGCGCCAGCAGATTTGGGAAGCCAGCAAGGCCATCGGGCCCACGCTGAAGGACGGCCTGCTCAACCTGCGCGACCTGCGCAACCAAACGGTGCAAGCCCTGGGCTACCCCGATTATTTCACCTACCAAGCCAGTGACTACGGCCTGACGCGCGATGAAATGATGGCGCTGGTGCGCAAAATCAACACCGAGCTGCGCCCGCTCTATCGCGAGCTGCACACCTACGCCCGCTACGAGCTGGCCCGCAAATACAAGGTGAAGCAGGTGCCCGACCTGCTGCCCGCCCACTGGCTGCCCAACCGCTGGGGCCAGGATTGGGGCTCGATGGTGGACGTGAAGGGCCTTAACCTCGACGCCGTACTGGCTAAAAAAGGGCCGGAGTGGCAGGTGCAGCAAGGCGAGCGGTTCTACCAAAGCCTGGGCTTTCCGGCCCTGCCGGCCTCGTTTTACGAGAAAAGCAGCCTCTATCCGCTCCCCAAGGATGCTGGCTATAAGAAGAATAACCACGCCTCGGCCTGGCACATCGACCTGAACAACGACCTGCGCAGCCTGATGAGCGTGGAGGCCAACACCGAGTGGTACGAAACCGCCCACCACGAGCTGGGCCACATTTTTTACTTCCAAACCTACTCCAACCCCGACGTGCCGCCCCTGCTCCGCCAGGGAGCCAACCGCGCCTACCACGAAGCCCTGGGCTCGATGATGGGCCTGGCCGCCAAGCAGAAGCCTTTCCTCGCCGGCCTGGGGCTCATCGACCCCAAAACCCAAACCGACCAGACCCAGCAGCTGCTCAAGGAGGCGCTCAGCTACGTGGTGTTTATTCCCTTCGCCTCGGGGGTGATGAGTGAGTGGGAGAACAGCTTTTATGCCGATAAACTGCCCGCTGACCAGCTCAACGCCAAGTGGTGGGCCCTCTGCAAGCAGTACCAGGGCATGGCCCCGCCCACCACCCGCGGCGAAAACTACCTCGACCCCGCCACCAAAACCCATATCAACGACGACCCCGCGCAGTACTACGACTACGCCCTGAGCTACGTCATCCTGTTCCAGCTGCACGACCACATTGCCAAGAACATTCTGCACCAGGACCCGCACGCCACCAACTACTATGGCAACAAGGAAGTGGGTGATTTTCTGCGCGACATCATGCGCCCCGGCTCCAGCCGCGACTGGCGCGTGGTGCTGAAAGAAAAAACCGGCGAAGACCTCTCCGCCCGCGCCATGATAGCCTATTTCCAGCCCCTGATGACGTACCTGAAAGCCCAGAATAAGGGCCGGAAATACACGATGTAATTGACTAATAAGGGACGGTCATGCTCATCTGGCGTCCGCGCAGCCGAAGCATGACCGTCCTCTGTTGTTCTATCAGCTCTGCGCGCCCACTCCCCCTCCTACCTGCCCGCCTGCTGCATCACCCAATCCCGCACGGCATCCACCATCACAGGGTAAATAACGGGGTCCACGGTCCCGTCAGCGGCCGCGATTAGCTCGGTGGCGGGCGTTTGAAACAAGTGGTTGACGCCGGGCAGCCGGCGCGCGGTCACGCGCTTGTTGGCCCGCAGGCCTTTTTCAAGGGCCGTGAGGTTGAGGGCGGCGTTCACTTCGGCATCGTCGGTGCCGTTGAGCAGCAGCACGGGGCATTGCACGTCGGCTAGGCCCGCCTGGGGGTCAAACTTCAGGTAGTAGCGGCTCCAGGGCTGCGTAAGCTCGGCGGCGCGGGCACGGGCTTGCGCGGGGTCTTGGTTGGGGTAGCGCTGGCGCAGCATGTTCACCACAATGGCCTGGGCCTGGTCGTCGCTGGCCGTTTGGCGCACAATGTCCAGCATCGTGCGGCGAAACTTGAGCATGGCATCCGCCTGCTTGCGGTCTTCGCTCTTGATTTTTAGGCGCTGCTGGCCAATGTACGTTTCTACTTGCGCAGCATTGGAGCCACTGCTGCGGAGCGCGGCGGCTTTGGCCAGCACGGCGGCCCAGGCCTGGCGGCGGGCGGCCCCGGTTTGGGCCGTATCGGCGGGGCTGGCCACCGGTTCGGCCTGGCTGGCCAGCAAGTCCAGTCCGCCTATTCCGGCGGCCGCCAAGGTAACCACGAAACTAGGGGGCACCGGCTGCGCCGCCGCCAGCAGGGCCACGTTGCCGCCCTCGCCGTGCCCGATGAGGCCGGTATGAGCGGGGTCGATGCTGGGCCGCACGCGCAGGTAGCTGAGGCCCGCCTGGGCATCGCGCACCAGGTCAGCGGTGGTCGTCAGGGAGCCCTTGCCGCCCGACTGGCCCACGCCCCGGTCGTCGAGCCGCAGCACGGCAATGCCCTGCCGGGCCAGGGCCATCGCCAGGTCCGCAAACAGGCGGTAGCTGCCCTGGCGGGCGTCGCGGTCCTGGCTCCCCATGTCGGAGAGCAGCACCGCCGCCGGGAAGGGGCCAGGCCCGTCCGGAATGCTGAGCGTGCCCCCCAGGGCCACGCTGCCGGGCTGGCTGGTCAGCGTCACGGATTCAATGTGGTAGGTGGTGGCCACTGCCCCTATCTTTTTGCTGGCAGCCACGGCTCCTTCCTTACCGGCCCGCGCCAGCGTGAGCGGCACCCGCAAGCCGGGCTGCGACCAAATGCCCCGCAACGCCTGTCCATCGGCCGTTTGCACGCAAGCAAAGCGGCAATCGGCCGTGACCGCGTAAAACACCAGCGTATCCCCCCGCAACGTAACCGACGCAGGGGTGTGGCTGAGGCGCTTGGCCGGCAAATCAAAGGTGGCAATGAGCTTATTAGCCCCCGGCTGCACCACGGTAATCTGGATGGGCAGGCTGCCGCCTGGAATCGACAAAGGTCCCTTCCATTCACCCGCCAGTCCGGGGACGTCCGGCGCGGGGGCGGCCGCGCCCGGCATGGCCGGTTGGGCCACGGCCCCCCACGGCAGCAAGCCGGCTGCTAACATCCATAGGCCCATCAAGCGGGGAACACCTGTCAACATTTGCTTTTCATTCAACTAGATGAACCCTAAATGTAGCACTACGGCAAGGTTACCTTTCATCTTTTTCGCCAAACTACCGCTTTCAGGCCATCAACTGTCCATTTAGCCGAATCATTTCCTCCCAACTGCTCCGGCGCTTTTTTGTTAAACGCAGAAGTGCCACGACATCCTGCGTCGTGGCACTCCGGTGCGGGCTGGCGATAGCTGCTGCCTGGGCTTGATTAGGGCAACAACACCCGGTCGATAACGTGGACCACGCCGTTGGTGCATTGCACGTCGGGAATGGCCATGTTGGCTGGGGTAGCAATGCTGCGCGACTTAACCGTCAGCGCTCCGTTGGTGAAAGCGCCCAGCTGCAATGCGCCGCCTCCAAAACTGGTTACGGCCGTTCCGTCCGGCAGTTCGGGGGTAAACTTATTGCCCAGGCTGCCCGCCAGCACGTGGTTGGCCAGAATGCCGGTCAGGGCGGCCACCTGCGCGGCGTTCATGGCGTTGATGGCACTCACGCTGGGAATGCCCGCATCGATAAACGCCTGGTCGGTGGGCGCAAACACGGTGTAGGGCCCGGGCTGCGACAGCAGGCCCTGCAAATTACATTTCACCACGGCCGCGACCAGGAACGTGAGCTCGGGCTTCACAAACGCCTGCCCGGTTTGCAGGTACTGCGCCGATGCCACCACGTCGGCCCCGGTGGCCAGCAGCACTTTGTCGATGGGGTGCACGAGGCCGTTGGAGGCCTTCGCGTCGGTGGCCAGAATTTTGGAGCCGTTCACATAGGTGTCATCGGCCCGGCGGATAATGCGGCGCGTCAGCCCCAAGGCCGATGGCGAGGTGCTGCCCCCCGTGAGCGCGCTGCCCAGCAACGTGCCACTGAAGACGTGGTAAAGCAAGGTATTATGCAAAAAGGGCTGTTGCAGGGCCGTCAAATCCTGTGCCGATTTGAGGCCCAGGCGGACAAAAGCAGCGTTGGTCGGGGCAAAAACCGTGAAGTTGCCCTGGCTTTGGGGGTCGGTATTTTTATTGCCCAGCAAAATGGCCACATCGCCGCGAATGGCCGCGTCCTCCAGCGTCTGAAAATCGGGGTTGGTTACGACAGTATTGGTGATGCTGGCGTCTACCTCGCTATTTTTTTCACAGCCACCCAGTAGCAATAAACCTAGAGCCAGCGCACCGGCTTTCAAGGGGAAAATGTTCTTCATCGGGTAAAATATTGAGTTTATCAAATTAGTAGCTTCAGCTTTCAAGAAACCTGCCGTACTAACGGCTAAAAAAGCCATTCGGATTGCGCTAAGGTAAATCCACTACCCTGGATTCGGCCGTAAGTTGCGTCGCACTAGCTTGACAGGACGTTTGAATTCTACCAGCCAGGCGACAGCTTATGTTTACCAATTATCCCCTTGATTATTCTGCTGATGAAAAAATTCTCCCCACTGGTTTTTAGCACTTTTCTACTGGCTGGTGCGGCCACTTCCGCCCGGGCCCAGAGCTTGGTGAGCGGCTTTATGACCGGCAAAGGCCACGGCTCCGTGGTGGTATCCGGCACCACCGAGCGGTACGAAAACGTATACCTTGCCCCGGAAAAAGTCCAGGGCGTGCCGGTTTTTGAAGAAGTACGGGTCAATTCGCTCAACCTCTACGGTACTTACGGTATCACCGACAAGATTGACGTTATCGTGAGCCTGCCCTACATCCAGTCGAAGGGCCAGGCCAACGGCACCGTAATCAGCGACTTAAACACGCTGTACCCAACACAGGGCTACGCCAACGTGCGCCAAGGCCTGCAAGACATTACGGGCGTTCTCAAGCTTAAGTCGTACTCCCGCGAAATTGGCAGCAGCATCATCGATTTGCTGGGCACAGTGAGCGTGAGCACGCCCGTGAGCAACTACCAAACGAACACCGGCCTCGGCTACATCATTGCCATCGGCAACCGCGCTACCAAGTACACGGCCGCCGGGGTGGCCCACCTCAAAACCAGCTCCGGCGTGTTTGCAACCGCGCAAGTGGGCTACAGCCTACGTACTGGCCAGGTGCCCAATGCCCTGATTGGCGAAGCTAAACTGGGCTATGCCGGCCCCAAAACGTACGTCGAAGGCTCGGCCTCGTTCCAGGAATCCAACGGCGGCACCGACATCACCGAGTTGGGCTTCAACGGGTTCTTCCCTTCCACCCGCGTCAATTACGTTCGCCTGGGTGCCAGCGCCTACCGGCCCCTCACCAACGGTTTTGGCCTCACGCTAGGGGCCAGCACGTACGTAGCCGGCCGCAACATTGGCAAGTCGACGGCTTTTTCGGCGGGCATTACCTACAATTTCTAATTTGTCGCTCAGCACAGCTACCTGCCGCTTCAGCGCACAAAAAAGCCGGCCAGGAGCCGGCTTTTTTGTGCGTTTTTGGCCGCAATCTTTAGTAGTTCGCTTCGCTGGAAGGCAGGTCAATCAGAATAAACTGGGCGTCTTTCGCGGCGCGAACATGCACCACGTCGTCATCAGTCATGCGGGCCTGGTCGTTGGGGCCCAATTCGGTGCCATTCACGAAAATGCTGCCTTCCTTCACGTAAATAAACGTGGAGCGAATGGGGAAGGTCTTGAATTCTATCTCCTTATCCTCGTCCAGGTTGGACCAGTACACCGTGCTGTTGGAATTCATGTACACCACGTCTTCGAGCACCTTTTGGCCGGTTACGAGCGGCACCAACTGGTTTTTGTTGCCGCTCAAAAAGCCCAGGTCTTTTTGCTCGTAGCTGGGGGCCAGGCCTTTCTGGCCGGGCATGAACCATAGCTGATACAAGTGCAGGGGATTATCCTGGCGGTTGAATTCGGAATGCGCCAGGCCCGTGCCGGCAGTCATGCGCTGCACCTCCCCGGCTTTGATGGTCGTTTTGTTACCCATCGTGTCCTGGTGCATGATTTCGCCGTCGAGCACGAGCGTCACAATTTCCATTTCGGAATGGGGGTGCTGCGGGAATCCCGACTGCGCGGCCACGCTGTCGTCGTTGAACACGCGCAACGGACCGAAATGCAAGTTACTGCGGTCGAAATAGTCAGCAAACGAAAACAGGAAATAGCTGCTGAGCCAAGCGGCAGGTGCGGCGTGGTGACGGTCGGCGGCGGAAATGTACTTGAGCATGGGAAAGGCCAATAATTATGGGTTGCAACCCATACGCGGGGCCGGGGCCCGAGGTTGGAAACAGCGCCAACGGCAAAGCCCTTCCGCCGCGGCGGAAGGGCTTGCGAATTAGCCAAAAATCCGGAAAAACTACGCTTTCCGGAGCAACGCCACCTGCTGCTGCAAGTCGAGCACCAGGCTCGCCACGCGCTCCAGCGAAAGCTCGGCAATGGGGAAGGTGCTGCTGATGTAGCTCTTAGCCTCCCAGATTTCCAGCACGTCATCGGCGCTGATATCATAGGGCGAGAAATTCGGGTTGTCCGAGTGCAGCACGAACATCGCGTTGGAGCGCATCTTATTAAAGATGCGCTTGAACACAATGCCGTCGCGGCTGCTCACCACGATGCACGGCGTGCCGTCCTTGATGCTCGCCCACTCCTCCACGTAGCGCCCCACAATGACGGTGCCGCTGGCGATGGGCAGCATGGAATCGCCCGCGATTTCGAAGGCGCGGTAGGTACCCGTTTGCGTGAGCATGGGCAGCCGGAACTTGGGCAGCACCTCCAGGTACTCGCGGTCGGCGTAGCCGTTGAGGTAGCCGGCGGCCGCTTTCTGGGGCACCAGCTCGATGTTCTCGTTCTGGTCTTTGTCGACGGTGAAGGCGAGCACGCGGAGCTTGCCGCCGGCCGCCGGCGTGGGCGGCTCGGGGGTGTCATCGGCATCGGGCGCGTTGGGGTCCGCGGGCGGCAGCGACCCGATGATTTTAGTATTTTTCTTCTTGCTAAAGTCGGTGGTTACCAACTGGTCGAGCGTGATGCCGAAAAGGCGGGCCATGTTGACGAGGGTGGCGAGGCGGGGTTCGGCACGGCCCTCTTCATAGGCCCCCACCAGGGAGCGTTTGATGCCGAGCTTTTCGGCCATCTGGGCCTGCGTGAGGGCCAGCTCGCGCCGGCAAAACTTGAGGTTGGTGTTAATCATGGAGAGGGGCAGCAGCCGGGGATATCATTGCTTTCAACGCAGATTCGGCTGGTGAAGTTAGCAACGCAAGCGCGAAGTTACTAATTCACTTAGCTAATAATTTTCTGCCCACCACTTTAGCGCCGGGTTAACGGTTTTTCGGCCCATCAATCGTTGTTTTAACAGGAATTGTTCCAGCCAATGTGGGCATAGTTGGGGATAATCTGGGCATTGCACTCGCCAACTGCCAGTGCATCCCCGGCCCGCGCTGCGCCAGCCCCGGCAGAAAATGGAGCAGCCCCGCCACCAGCACCAGCAGACTGGTGGTGATGTGCACGTAGAAACCAGCCCGAAACACGAGGCTGTCGTTGGTTTCGTCGCTCTTGGTGGTGAGGAAGTGGATGCCCTTTTCGAAGGTGTGATATGGCCGCGAGGGCGAGGAGTAAGCGGCGCGTGATAACTCTTTCGAACTTAATAATCCAGCTTCCAGATACCCCCGGGCTGGCTAAATTTTACCGTTGCAAGCCTGTCGTTTTTGAAATCGTAAATATGCCTGATATCAACGACGCAATAGTCAAAAACGACTGTTTTGTATTTGTGCTGTAATGCTAACGGAAAGCTCCTGAAAAATCGTCTATAGAAGTCACTGACAGGCATTCCTATCCTGATACCGTTGGCAAACATTACCCCACTATCGTTAATTTCTCCTTTGAGAATATTGCTTTGAACTAACTCTTCCGGGTCGGTTGAAAAATACAACAGCAGTCGGTTATTTCCCTTGCTTAGAGTTACAAATGGGAAGGTGCCGTTTTCTTGCTTGACGTATTTTGTTTTCGCAGAGAAGCTTTTCAACAAGCTTGATTGCAACTGGACTTTATTTTCAGTAGGCCCAAAGGGTTCTATAATATATTTCTGACACGATACTATGTGCAGTGTGTCTTCCCCTGCCTTTATCAACGCATTAAAATAGAACAGACTATCTGGAGTGACCCAGCAAGACCCCATCCGAAAAGAAGCGGAAGTGTCAATAGGCACATCCCCTTCTTTTCGCTGCGTTACAGCTGCTGCTTTTTCTATTTTGGTAGTCTCTGCTGAATGCTGTTCTGAACAGGCGTAAAGCCCAATCAGACTTGGCAATGCCACACCTACAATCTGCTTCATATTACTGCCCGCGCAAACGCTTGTGGTACAGCGCGGCCATGCGCAGCTGGAAGTAGTCGTACTTCTCGCGCAGGTGGTCGAAGAGGTCGCGCAGGGTGGGCTCCCCGCCGAGTTGGGCGCGGGCGGTGAAGATTTCGGCCAGCTCGGTGTCGGAGGCGAAGTCGTGGATGCGCAGCTCGCGGCCCTTGGCGTAGGCGTTGTAGAGGTGGGTTTTTACGGTGCTCAGGGCCAGGCCGCGGCGCTCGGAAATGTCCTCGGGGGTGAGGCCCATCTGGTGGAACTGGATGGTGGCGTCTTCAGAGTCGCTCACGGGCTTTTCGGCGGTGGCCGCGGCGGAAGCGGCAGCGATGCGGGGGCGCGGCTCGTTGAACATGCTGTCCGAGTCGGAAGGCACGTAATGGCCACCGCCGCCGTGCTCCAGAATGAGGCGGATAAATGATTCGCCGTAGGTTTCGAACTTCTTCATACCCACACCCGAAATGCCCAGCATGCCCACGCGGCTCACGGGGCGCTCGGCGGCCATTTCCTGTAGTGTGGCGTCGCTGAACACCACGTAGGGCGGCACGCCCTGTTCGTCGGCAATCTGCTTGCGGAGCTTGCGCAGCTTGTCGAACAGCTGGGCTTCGGGGGTGCCGAAGGTAGTGGCCGCTGTGGCGTTGGCGGCTTTTTTGCCGGCGCGGGTGGGCTTTTCGGCCTTCTCGGTGGGCTGGAATTTCTTGAGCGGTAGGGCCAGCTGACCCTTTAGGACTTCGTGGCCGCGCTCGGTGATTTTCAGGGCGTAGCCTTCCTCGTAGGCGATGTAGAACAGGCCGTCGTTCAGCATCTGGTGCACGTAGCTGTACCAGTCGAGGTAGGGCAAATCAGCGCCCGCGCCGTAGGTTTTTATCTGGTCGTAGCCGCCTTGCAGCACGGCCTGGTTGCGCATGCCGCGCAGCACGTCAATCAGCAGGCCCACGCTGAGGCGCTCGCGGCTGCGAAACACGGCCGAGAGGGCTTTTTGGGCGATGAGCGTGCCGTCGAACGTAGTAGGCGGGTTGCGGCAGATGTCGCAGTTGCCGCAATCCTGCGGCAGGTTTTCGGAGAAGTAGTTGAGCAGGATTTTGCGGCGGCAGCTGGCGGCTTCGGCAAACTGCTGCATGCGCTCGAGCTTGGCGGTGTTGAGCTGGGCCTGGCGGGCGGGCACGTCCTTGGTCACCATCTCGCGCATCTGCATCACGTCGGCGAAGCTGTAGAACAGGATGGCGGTGCTGGGCGCGCCATCGCGCCCGGCGCGGCCGATTTCCTGGTAGTAGCCCTCGATGTTTTTGGGCAGATTGTAGTGCATCACCCAGCGCACGTTGCTTTTGTCTATGCCCATGCCGAAGGCGATGGTGGCCACAATCACTTGAATGTCATCCTGTAAGAAGGCCTCCTGGGCCTTGCCGCGCTGCAAGGGCGTGAGGCCGGCGTGGTAGTGTGCGGCCTTGATGCCCTTGGCGATGAGCTTGCCCGAGATGGTTTCGCAGGTTTTGCGCGAGAGGCAGTAGATGATGCCGGGGTCCTGCGGGTGGCGGCCGATGTAGTCGATGACCGAGCCCACGCGGTCCTGGCCGGGGCGCACGTTGAGGTTGATGTTCGGCCGGTCGAAGCTCGACAAAAACACCTTCGGCTCGCGTAGGTTGAGCTGGGTAATGATGTCGCGCTTTGTGAGGCGGTCGGCCGTAGCCGTAAGGGCGATGATGGGCGTGTTGGGAAAGTGCGTCCGCAGCTGGCCGAGCTGGGTGTACTCGGGCCGGAAATCGTGGCCCCAGCTCGAAATACAGTGGGCCTCGTCAATGGCAAACAGGCTGATGTTGACCCGCGTCAGAAACTGCAGGAAGCCGTCGCTCAGCAGCTTCTCGGGGCTCACGTAGAGCAGCTTGAGGTAGCCACCCGTGGCGGCGCGGGCAATGTCATTGGCCTCGCTCTGGCCCACGCTGCTGTTGATGTATGCAGCGGCGATGCCGTTGGCTTTCAGGGCTTCGACCTGGTCTTTCATCAACGCAATCAATGGCGAAACGACGATGCAGGTGCCCTCGCTCACCACGGCGGGAATCTGAAAGCAGACCGACTTGCCGCCGCCGGTGGGCATGAGCACCACGGTGTCTTTCCCGGCCAGGATGTGCTGGATGATATCGCCCTGCATGGGCCGGAAATTATCGTAGCCGTAGTAGCGTTTCAGGGCCTGGCGGGCGGCGGTGAGTTGCGGGGCGGGGGCTAGTTCGGGCATGTTGTTCGGGGTCACCTCACCCCCCAGCCCCCTCTCCTGCGGAGAGGGGGGGCCTGACGACTCATTGGGGAGTGGAATATTGTGTAGATTTTCGGTAATAACGGCGAGGACTTTCTCCAACTGATTTAGCACTTGCTCGTTGGTGAAACGCAGTTCGCGGTATCCTAATTCCGTTAGGGTGAAGGTACGGCCGGCGTCGTATTCGGCGTTCTCAGGGGCGAGGTGGATTTCACCATCAAGCTCGACAGTGAGGAAAGCCCGCGAACAGAAAAAATCAACGATATAGCCCGCAATAGCATGTTGGCGACGGAAACGGGCACCGAGCTTGCTGTTGCGCAGCGCCTGCCAGAGGCGGTCTTCGGCCGGGGTGGGTACTTTACGGTTTTGGCGAGCGTAATCTTTTAGGTGCTTGCGCTAAGGCTTTACTTCCGTCGTAAAAATGAAATTGGCAACGTCTTCGGGGCCAGATGGGATTTCCATGTGGGGAAGTTAGGACAGCGCAGCCAAGTCACCTCACCCCCCGGCCCCCTCTCCTGCGGAGAGGGGGAGCCTGACAACTTTTTTTATTCTTGTTTTCCATCGTCATCATCCGCGCCGCCGTGGCTCCCCCTCTCCGCAGGAGAGGGGGCCGGGGGGTGAGGTGAAGGCGCCCGCCGGCTCCCCCCATACAACTCATACTTCAGCAACCGGCAGTCAATCGGCCCATTAAAGAGCGGCACCCGCCGCGCCGGCTTCAGCCCGATTCGCTTGGCCGCTTCCAGGTTGCCGGTGAACACAAACGCATTGTAGCCCTGAAAACCCGTTTTTAGCGTGTCGCCGATGGTTTTGTAAAGGGCATCCATCTCGGCCTCCTCCCCTATCCGCTCGCCGTAGGGCGGGTTGGTGAGCACGATGCCGGGCTCCTCCTTGACGGGGGCCACCGCGTCTTTCACATCGCGGACCGAGAGGCGAATGAAATCCTCCAACCCGGCGGCGGTGATGTTGGCCGCCGCCATCTCGATGGTTCCGGGGTCGAGGTCGGAGCCGGCGAGGTAGGCCTGGGGCTCGTCGAGGCGCTGAGCTTTGGCTTCTTCGCGCACTTTCGCCCATAGCGCGGGGTCGAAGTCGTACCAGTTTTCGAAACCGAACTTGCCCTGGTGGAACAGGCCGGGTGCAATGCGCTGGCTGATGAGACCCGCCTCGGTGAGGATGGTGGCCGAGCCGCACATGGGGTCGATGAGGGGCTTTTTGCCATCCCAGCCGGAGAGCAGGACCAGGCCAGCGGCCAGCACCTCGTTCAGGGGGGCTTCGTTGGTGTGCTGGCGGTAGCCGCGGCGGTGCAGCGAGTCGCCGGCCGCGTCGAGGCTGAGGATGACTTCGTTCTCCGTCATGCGCAGGTGCAGGCGGATGTCGGGGGTGCGGGTATCGATGCTGGGCCGCTCGCCGGTGCGGGCCCGGAACTGGTCCACGATGGCGTCCTTGGTGAGCTGGGCCACGAAGAGCGAGTGCTCAAAAGTGGAGCGGTTGACCACCGGCGTAATGGCGAAGGTTTGGCCGGGACCGATGAAATCCTGCCAGTCGATGCGGCTTACCTCGCGGTACAGCGCTTTTTCGTCGGGGGCCGAGAAGGCGGCGAAGGGGCGCAGCAGGCGCATGGAAAGGCGGCTCCAAAGGGCCACTTCGTAAAGCAGGCGGTGGTCGCCGATGAACTCGACGGCACGGCTGCCAACGTGGGTAATGTCGGCCCCGAGGGCGTAAAGCTCGTCGGCGAGCAGTTCTTCCAGGCCGAACTGGGTGGTGGCGGTAAGGTGCATAATACTGCAAAGGTCGGCAGAAAGTGTAGCGTATGTTTTAGCTTGCGCCGGCACCCCCGCACCCCGTGCCTACGGAACTGTACGGCAAGTAGTGTTCAGAAATAATTTGTGCCAACAATGCAGGCAAGCAGCATAAAAGAATAACGAAATACCATTTGAGCGCCGCGAAAAGCTTACGGCTAAGTTGAAGCCATCCGGACAAAATGATTTAAAACAACCTGATTCAACCTGAGATGAGCATCAATATTCAACCCACTTTAGAAAATGGAAAAGTTATTCTCTATCCACTACGGGAGCAGGATTTTGAAGAATTATACCTGGCTGCTTCAAATCCTAAAATCTGGGAACAGCACCCCAATAAAGAGCGCTGGCAAAGAGACGTATTCAAGACTTTTTTTGAGGGGGCTATGGGAAGCAAAGGTGCCTTTAAAATTGTGGATAAAACCACCGGAAATTCCATAGGGAGCACCAGGTTTTATGACTACAATGATGAAGACAAAAGCATCCTGATTGGCTATACCTTTTACACAATCGACTGTTGGGGAAAGGGCATTAATTACTTGGTTAAGAGCCTGATGTTGGATTATATATTTCAATTTGTTTCAGTCGTTAATTTTCACATAGGAGCAGATAATATTCGTTCTCAAATAGCTATTGGCCGACTCGGCATCACGAAAATCGCAGAGCAGGAAGTGGCCTATTTTGGAGAGCAGCCAAAGTTGAATTTCGTTTATAGCATCACGAAAAAGGAATGGCTTTCCGGGAAACAATAAGGTCCTGCTAAAAACCACCTGTCCGGTTCTGTTCGTGCCAACCGGCTCCAACGTGGCCGGCTTTTTTGTACCTTCCGCCGCGTATGGCTATTTCTGTTTCTTCGGCGGCCACGGCTGCCGCACCTGCTCGCTCCTACGCCGGCCCGATGGTGCTGATGACCACCCTGTTCTTCCTCTTCGGGGCCGTCACGAACTTCAACGACGTGCTCATGCCCTACCTCAAGGACGTATGCCAACTGACGGATTTGCAGTCGTCGGCCGTGCAGTCGGCCTTTTTTGGGGCGTACTTTCTCATGTCGCTGCCTGCCGGCTGGGTGCTGAAGAAGCTGGGCTACCAGCGCGGCATCGTGGTGGGGCTGCTGGTGATGGCGGCCGGCGCGCTGCTCTTCATCCCGGCGGCCGACTCACGGGCCTTTGCCCTGTTTCTCACGGCGCTGGCCACGCTGGGCGCGGGCATCACGCTGCTGCAAGTGGCGGCTAATCCTTACGTGAGCATTCTGGGGCCGGCGCGGGGCGCGGCGGCGCGGGTGAGCGTGGTGGGCGTGGCCAACAACTTCGGCGGGGCGCTGTCGCCGCTGGTGGGCGGGCTGGTGCTATTTGGCGGCTCGGTGGCGCTCAAGGCGCGGCTGGCGGCATTGCCGCTGAGCGAGCGGCTGGCGGAGGAATCGCAGCTGGTGAAAGGGCCTTATGTGGGCCTGGCCGTGTTTCTGGTGCTGCTGGCTGCGCTATTTTTTTTCCTGGTAAAACTGCCCGATATCGAAGGAATTCCCGAAGAAGCCGCCGAGGAAGCCCGGCCGATGGCGGCGGGGCGGCTGTCGGCCCTCGATTTTCCGCATTTGGTGCTGGGCATCGCGGCCATTTTTGTGTACGTGGGTGTTGAGGTTGGGCTGGGCTCATTCTTGATTCGCTACGGCGAGTCGCAGGGGATTAAGCAGCTTTCGGCCTTCACCCAAAGCCTGGTGCAGGGGCTGAACGTGGCGACTAACTACGCGCTGGTGCTGTTCGGCAAGGAGCCGTCGGCCATTGATACCACGGCCGGCTTCACCAAAGCGGTGGGCGCGGTGCTGGTGTCGTCGTACTGGTTTGGCTCGCTCATCGGGCGGGTGGTGGGCATTCCGCTCTTGCTGAAATTCCACAACCGGGTGCTGCTGGTGGCGGTGTGCGCGGCGGGCACGGCGCTGGTTGGCGCGAGCATCCTGAGCACCGGCGAAACGGCGCTGTGGCTCATCGTGCTCTGCGGGCTGATGAACTCCATTATGTGGCCCGTGATTTTCCCGCTGGCCATCACCGGGCTGGGGCCGTTCACCAAGCAAGGGTCGTCGTATTTGATTATGGCCATCGTGGGCGGGGCGCTTATTCCGCCGCTCATGGGCTGGCTGGCCACGCACGGCGGTGGCCTGCGGGTGGCCTTCGTGGTGCCAGCGCTTTGTTACGTGTACCTGCTGTTTTATGCACTAAGCGGCTACCGGGTGCGTTAGGGGCCGCGCTGCTGCCTCCCTCATTATCTCGCCAGCGACCTGATTTCATGAAAAAATTCCTGCCAATTGTTGCCCTTTCCCTGCTTGCGCTGCTAGTGCTGGGCACCACCAGCTGCAAGAAGATTCTGGGCCTGCTCACGTTCCAGGTCAACGACTCCACCACGTTTCAGCTACCGGCTACCGGGCCCGCGCCGGGGCCGCTGCCCAATCCGGTTATTACCGTGCCCGTTACCGTTAATTCCACGGCCAGCAGCACCTACCAGAACAACAACACGGCCGCCGACTACGTGCAGGACGTGACCCTCGACCGCTTGGCCCTGACCGTGACCGACCCGGCCAATCAGAATTTCGACTTCGTTCAGCGCATCAGCATCTCGATTTCGACCGATGCGACCGGAGCGGGCAAGTTGCTGCTTGCCTCCCTCGACCCCGTGCCCACCGGCCAGACCACCATCGAGCTGAAGCCCGCCGACCAGAAGCTCGACGTGTTTTTAAGCGGCAAACCCTACTACCTGTTTACCACCGTCGAGTTTACGCAGTTGGGCCTGCGCCAGGCCACTACCGTGCGCGCCGATTCGCGCTTCAACGTGAAGGCCAACCCGAAATAGCAACCCACGCTACAATGCGCTACGGCCCGGCCGCTACCTTTGCGGAATGCTACCGACCCTCGAAGAAAACGTCTCCCTTCGCCCCTACAACACTTTTGGCCTTGATGCGCAGGCCCGCTACTTCGCCCGCTTCTCCTCGGCTGATGCGTTGCGCGCGCTGCTAAAACTGCCCCAGGTACAGGCCGCCGATAAGCTCATTCTGGGCGGCGGTTCCAATCTGCTCTTCACCCAGGATTACAACGGGGTAGTGCTCAAGAACGAGATTCTCGGGCTGGAAATCCTGTCGGAAGACGGCGAAGATGGCACGGCCCTGGTGCGGGCCGGGGCCGGCGAGAGCTGGCACGGCCTGGTTGCCTACGCCCTCGACCAGGGCCTGGGCGGCCTCGAAAACCTGTCCCTGATTCCGGGAACGGTGGGTGCCTCGCCGCTCCAAAACATCGGGGCCTACGGGGCCGAGCTGCGCGACTCCTTCGACCACCTCGAAGCCGTCGAAATCGCCACCGGCGCGGGGCGCGTGTTCAAGGCCGACGCCTGCGGCTTCGGCTACCGCGAAAGCGTGTTTAAGAACGTGCTCAAGGGCCAGTTCGTGGTCACGGCCGTGGTGCTGCGCCTGCACCGCCAGGCCCGCCCTGCCGGGTACGCGCCCAACGTGCGTTACGGGGCCATTGCCGAAACGCTGGCCGAGTTGGGCATTGCCGGCGAGCCCACGGCGCAGGACGTGAGCCAGGCGGTGGTGCACATCCGCCGCAGCAAGCTGCCCGACCCGGCCGAAATCGGTAACGCCGGCTCGTTCTTCAAGAATCCCGAAATCTCGCAGGCCGCCTTCGACCACCTCAAAAGCCAGTACCCCGACCTGCCCGGCTACCCCGTGCCCGGCGGCGTGAAGGTGCCGGCCGGCTGGCTAATTGAGCGGGCCGGCTGGAAAGGAATGCGGCGCGGCCCCGGCGACGGCACCCACGGCGTGCACGCCCGGCAGGCCCTCGTGCTCGTGAACCACGGCGGAGCCACCGGCAGCGAGGTCCGGCAGCTGGCCGAGGAGATAATCTCGTCCGTGCGCCAGCAGTTTGCCATCGAGCTTCATCCGGAAGTCAATATTTTATGATGTGTTGACCGGCCAACCCACCCGATTACATGGCCGGCACCGGCCCCGAGGGCCGGGCGGACGCTAGTAATCAGGGGCCAGCATTGGGCCGGGAAATGGGGTTTGCAGCGGTTCATTCCCTTGGGAAGTAGCATCTTTGTGGTTCGGCTTTCGGCTGCTTAATTCATTTAATGGTTTAATAACCTGCGCGTATTTATGAAGAAATTTACCCTGTTGGCGCTGTTACTGGGCGCGGCCATCTGGCAGCCCGTAGCGGCGCAAACCTCGATTGACATTGCGGCGGCGCGGGCCCAGGCCCCGGCCACCAACGGCGCGGCTGGCCCCATCGTCACCGTGCGCGGCATCGTCACCAACGGCCCCGAGCTGGGCATCATCCGCTACCTCCAGGATGGCACGGCCGGCATCGCGGCCTACGCCGGCACCACCTCGCCGGCGGCCGTGCAGGCCGCCCAAGCCGCCGTGCGCCCCGGCGACAGCATCGTCGTGACGGGCAATCTGAAAAATTTCAACTCGCTCCTCGAAATCGACCCCGTCACCAGCCTGACGGTACTGGCCGGCAACCGGCCGCTGCCGGCTCCCGTGGCGTTCCCCGCCAGCGGCATCACCCCCGCTTTCGCCGAGGCCTACGAGGGCCAGCTGGTGCGCTTCAACGGCCTGACCTCCATTACCACGACGGCGGGTACCAGCGTGGCGTCGTTCGCCTCCACCACGTACCGCATCAACAACAACACGGCCACGGTGCTCTACGTGAACGCGGCCAGCAATTCCGCCGACGGGCTTATCGGCAAGCCTGCGCCCACGGGCACCTTCGACGCGGTGGGCATCATGAGCCAGTTTGCCTCGCCCAACTCGGGGGCCACCACGACGCTCCGCGGCTACCAGCTGCTGCCCCGTCTCTACGCCGATTTCATCCAGGGGGCCACGCCCAACCTGCTGTCGGCCCCCGTGCCCACCAACATCAGCACCACGGGCTTCACGGTGAATTTCACCACCCAAAACCCCGGCGACTCGCAGCTTAGCTACACCACCGTGCCCGTGCCCGTGGGCAGCACCCCGCCCGCCGGCCAGCCCGTTGTGGTGAGCGCCCCCGGCACGGGCACCCAGCACAGCGTGGTGCTCACCGGCCTCGCGCCGGCCACGGTGTACTACGTGCAGGCCGTCTCGACCAACGCCGTGGGCCGCTCCGAGTCGCGCGCAACGCCCATGATTACGGCCTCGCTTTCGGGGGGCCGCATGAAAACCTACTACACCAACTCGGTGGACAACACCCTGGCCCTGCCCAACAACGCCGCCGTGCAGGCCGTGAACGGCAGCATTGCCGACACCCTGGCCCTGAACTATATCGCTAAGGCCCAGCAGACGCTCGACATCGCGATTTATAACTGGAACAGCGCCAAGATTGTGACGGCCGTGAACGACGCCTTCGCCCGCAACGTGCGGGTACGGGTGATTTATGAGGACGACAATTCGAACATCAGCATCAACGGGCCCGCCAGCGCCACCACGCCCGTGCTCAACCCGGCCATTCCGCGCATCTTCCGGCCGGCCGGTGGCACCACCAACACCACCAGCATCATGCACAACAAGTTTGTGGTGATTGATGCCAACGCCACCAACCCCAACCAACCGATGGTGTGGACCGGCTCGACCAACTGGACGGCCGCCCAGCTCAGCACCGACCGCAACAACGTGGTAACCGTGCAGGACCAGAGCCTGGCCCGGGTGTACACCATGGAATTTGAGGAAATGTGGGGCAGCAGCACCGCCACGCCCGGCACTAGCCTGTTTGGCTCGCGCAAAACCGACAACACGCCCCACCACCTCATGATTGGCGGCAAGTACGTAGAGTCTTACTTCTCGCCCACCGACAACGTAAACAGCCGCCTGCTGGCCGCCATTGCCTCAGCCGACAACGACCTGCACGTCGAGTCCATGCTCGTAACCCGCGCCGACCTGGCCCGGGCCCTGGC
>JBBQSQ010000070.1:0-21114 GCA_038213745.1 Cytophagales bacterium | reverse complement strand
GTCCGAAGTCGATGTCGGTAGCATCCGATTTCAGGCCGTATTCGTGGTGAATCGGCTGGTTGCTGTCGAGTTGGTTATCGGGTACTTCCATGAAGTGCTGCACGGACCAGGCACCCAGCATTTCGAGCAAATGCGCTTGGTTGCGCTGCTCGGCGCGGCCGGGATGGTTGTCCAGCGGCTGGCCCGGCTGGTCGCCGAGGTAGTACTTGGCTTCCAGCCCTTTCAGGTTGTCGGCGTAGTACGAGAGCGCAGGTTTGGTCTTTGTAATGAAGGTATTGTAGTCGATGAAATCCTGGCCGGCGGCTTTCTCGTCAGCCGAAGGCTCCTGCAATTTGAAGTACGGCAGCATCACCAGCGCGCCGGCCTTGAGGCGGCGGCGCACCTCCGGGTGGGCCAGGGCGGAGTTGGGGTCACGCAGGTTTTTCACCAGCAGCGGGAAGCCGGCCGCGCCCGTGCCGCCAAAAATCGAGCTGATGAAGAAGGCCCGGTCGCCATCCTGCAGGCTCTGGGCGAGGTAGCGCATTTCCTTACTCTGCACCACGGCGTTCAGCACCACCGAGCCCACGTTGGGCGAGCCGCGGAAACCCACGTCGAGGTTGGCCGCGAGGCTGTCCTGCGTAAACAGCAAATCGACCAAACCCTGCGTTTCCACCGAGAGGTCGTTGTATTTCAGGTAGTCGCGGAAGGGCTGGCTGATACCCCCGAAGTCGTACACGAACGAGTCGCGCAGTTCCTCGCCGCCGCCGCTGGTGTTCAGATGCGCCAGCGTATTCATGGGCTGGCTGAAAAAGCCGGTTTTTTCCTTCTGGCCGTCGCCGTACAGGGCCTCGTGGATGCGGGCGTAGCGCTTGAGCAGGGCCACGGTGCGCGTCACGTCGCCGTTCTGGGTGTCGGGGTCGATGAGGACGGGCACCAACTGGTCGCAGTTCGGGATGCGCACGCCGGACGCCAGCAGCATGGTGAGCGAGCGCAGCACGCGGGCCCCGGTGCCGCCCACGGCGAAAATGAATAGTTTGGACATAGCTGGTTGTTCTAATGGTGAAACCTCACCCCCGGCCCCTCTCCCGCGGAGAGGGGAGCCGAGGCGGCGCGGGTGCGGTTATTTCTGTAGATAATTTGTTAAAGCCCTGCCTGAAAGTCATCAAGCTCCCCTCTCCGCGGGAGAGGGGCAAGCCCCAAAGGGGTCCCGTGAGGTGAGCCGCTAGAACGGCCCCACAAACGGCGTGGTACGCGCGTACGTGCTCCAGCGCTTCAGCAGCACCGAGAACAACAGGAACCACAGCGCCGCCACCAGCATATTCACGACCATGAAGTAGCCGAGATAGCTGCTTACCTCCGCGCCGTGGCTTTTGCTGAGGCTATTGGCCAGAAACACGCCCAGGCCAGCGGCCAGCGCCAGCGTGAGCGCCCAATGCGGCGTGCGGAACATCCCGGTGCGCATGGCCGAGTTGAACACGTAGTAAAACGCCAGCACCAGCAGCAGGCTCACGCCCAGCGTGCTCCAGCCCACAAGCGAGAACAAATCCGTTTTATACAAGCCATAATCGGCCGGGCGCTGGCTTTGGAAGATGGAAATAAGCGCCGAGTACAGGCTAGTGAAGAAGGTTTGCATAGGGGTTTTAGTTGTCAGTTGTTGGTTGTCAGTTGTTAGGTTTGATGCCAGATGATAGTAGAATGAGACTAACAACTGACAACGAGCAACCGACAACTAGTCTTTCTTAAGTGGAAGCTGAACCGTGAATACGGCCGGCAGCGCGGTTGGGTACGATTGCCGGACGCCGGTCAGAATCTGGTCGAGGCCAAACGTGCGGGGCGCGGGTGTATTGTCGTTGGTGGTGCTCCAGGCCGAAACCCAGTCCGGCGTTTCCGGAGCAGGCAGCGAAACGGTGAGCATGGCGGTGGGGGCCGCCAGCTTGCTCACCCGCAGGCGCACTACGTGGGTGTAAGGCGCGAGCACCGGCTGGCCGCTCTGCTCCTCATCGGTGAGCGGACGCACCGAGTTGGGCAACAGGCTGGCCTGCCCGTTAGGCAGGCGCACTTGCAGATGTTGGGCCAAAAATGCCGGCTGCTGCCACGCGGCGGGCAACTCTTTCAAATCGAGGCCCACCGAAAAGTCAACCGGGTCATCGGAGGTGTTCAGGGTCAAGCCGTTGTTTTCGGCGTACACCGTGCCGCCGTTCGATTTTAATTTTGGGTCGGTGAGCTTCGTAAGTAGCGGGGCGAAGGCCGGCTGGCTCGTTTTCAACCCAAAAAACGCCTGCTGGGCCGGTGGGTTCCGGAACACCTCGGCGGCGTAGCGCGCCACCTGCGCGGGCGGCCCAATCACCCACACATAATACGGCACATTTTCGCCGTTGAGCGTGCGCTTCTGCACCGGCGTTTTCACGGCCGGGAAGTAGCTGCCGTAGAAGTGCGAGGTTTCGCCGAACACCGCCACGGCCAGCTGCTGCCGGCTCACGGGCGCAATGGCCGTGCGAATGAGGTTGGGCAGCTGCGAGAAATCAGACTTGCGCGCCGGGCCGTAGATGAAATCCGAAATCACCACGCTCACCTCCTCCCCCGCTTTGGGCCGGTTGAGAATGCCTTCCAGCATCTGCGGCAACTCGGTGCCGAGGGCGGCCTGGCTCACCTCGCCCTGCACCACGTCGCGCAGCTGCTCGAACTTTACGGCGCGCGGCGCGGCGTTTTCGCAGAGATAATACTTGCGCTCGGCCACGGCCCCGCTCACCTGCGTTTCGGTGATGAGCGCCCCAATGCGCTTTTGGAACTCAGTAGCCGGCTTATCGGCCCCGCCGCGCGGCACGAAGCCCTTCATCCCGCCCGAGTATTCCAGGAAAACGCTGACGTGCAGCGGCGCGACTTCGGTGGTGCCGAGGGTTTCAGTAGCTGCTTTCGCGCCTTTGGCGGGCTTGCTGGTGGTGGTTTCGGCCGGTTCCGAGTTGCAGGCAGTTAGCAGTGAAAGTGACCCCAAAAGCACTCCAGCAGTCCGGAAACAACGAGACAAACGCGGTGTGAGCAGGCCCACGGAAACAAAAATCGGCATAGAAGAAACGCTAGACAAGGTTTTGGGGCGAAGTATAGGCATTACGCAACGAATTGCCCGCCGGCCGAAAACCACAACCGCTAAACGCCTAACCGGTGCTGGTGGTACATGCTGCGCCGCCAGTGGCCCGTTTTTACCAAATCAATACGGCAGTGAATGGCTAATTGGCATATTTTTCGGCCGGTACCGGTGCAAACGTACCTTTACCCATCCAGCCGGCCCTGCAACCAGCCAGTTACCTCAATGCATGGTGGGTAATATATTCAGAACATGCGCCTCATTGCCCTTCGTCCCGAATACCAGCTGATGGTGGAACCGGACCGCAACCGCGTTTTCTACCAGAATTTTGCGGCCATGCAAACCGCCAAAGTCCTCCCCCACTACCTGGCCGACTGGACCGCCGCCCTCGCCGAAGTGGGCCCCGGCTTCCACATTCTCAGCGACATGCAGATTGTGAACCAAACCAGTAGCGCCTTGCTAGCCGATTTCCAGGCCGTTGAGCAGCTTATTGTGGCCCGCGGCGTGCGCGTCGTGGCCGAAGTGCACCTGCCCGGCCTGCCCACCCGCCGCCACACCGATGAAGTCACCACCGCCCAGGCCATGCCCGTGCGCCAGTTCCTGAGCATCTGGGAAGCCGCCCATTTTCTGGATTACCTGTAGGTTTCGGCGGGTTTCAGCCAACGTTTTTGCCTGGCTCGCTGTTATGAATCCGGCCGTCGTTGGTGGCCCCGGCCGCAGGGCGTACCTTTGCAGCCGCTTTTTTTCAGGCACTTATTGCTCTTATGCCCAACACGATTTCAACCGATATTTGCATCATCGGGGCCGGCCCAGTCGGCCTGTTTGCCGTTTTTGAAGCCGGTTTGCTCAAGCTCCGCTGCCACGTGGTAGATGCCCTGCCCCAGCCCGGCGGCCAGCTTTCGGAGATTTATCCCAAGAAGCCGATTTACGACATTCCGGGCTTTCCCGAAATCCTGGCCGGCGATTTGGTCGATAATCTGATGAAGCAGATTGAGCCCTTCCACCCCACGTTCACGCTGGGCGAACGGGTCGAACAATTCAAAAAGCTTGACGACGGCACTTTCCAGCTGCACACCACCGACGGCACCGAAATCCACTGTAAGGCCGTGGCCATTGCCGGCGGCTTGGGTTCGTTTGAGCCGCGCAAGCCGGCCGTTGAAAATCTGGAGCGATTTGAAGGCGGCAAGGGCGTGCACTACATGGTGCGTGACCCCGAATATTTCCGCGACCGGAAAATTGTCATCGCCGGCGGTGGTGATTCGGCCCTCGACTGGACCAATTTCCTCGCCAACGTGGCGTCCGATGTAACGCTGGTGCACCGCGGCACCACTTTCCGCGGGGCCGCCGACTCGGCCGAGAAAGTGCAGAAGCTGGCCGATGCCGGCAAAATCAAGCTCGTGCTGTCCAGCAACGTCACGCACCTGCACGGCAACGGCAAGCTGGCCGAAGTCACCATCACGGGCAACGACGGCACCGCCGAAACCGTGCCGCTCGATTGTTTTATCCCGCTGTTCGGCCTCACGCCCAAGCTCGGTCCCATCGGCGAGTGGGGCTTGGACCTGGAAAACGACGCCGTGAAGGTGAACACCATGGACTACAGCACGTCGCTGCCCGGCGTGTACGCCATTGGCGACATCAACACGTACCCCGGCAAGCTCAAGCTTATCCTCTGCGGCTTCCACGAGGCCGCGCTCATGTGCCAGGGCGCGTTCAAGTACATTTTTCCGGATAAGAAGTACACCCTGAAATACACTACTGTTAACGGAGCACCCAGCATGTAGTATAACGTGAAAGAACGTCATGCTGAGCGAAGCCGAAGCATCTCTACCGCGAGAGTAATCATTTACTGTTGCGGTAGAGATGCTTCGGCTTCGCTCAGCATGACGTTCTTTTGTTGCAAGCAAGCATCCCAAATCCCCTCATGGAAGAAGACATCCGTATTTACGTCGAAGAAGCCGCCGGGCAGCGCACCGAGCTCATTGGCCCCACCGACATGGGCCTGAGCCTGATGGAGCTGCTGAAAGCCAGCGGCTACGACATTCAGGCCACTTGCGGCGGCATGGCGCTCTGCGCCACCTGCCACGTAGAAGTATTGGCCGGCCCCGCCCTCCCTGAGCCCAGCGAGGATGAGCTTGATATGCTCGAAACCCTGCCCATGGTGCACGAAGGCTCGCGCCTGAGCTGTCAGATTCGCCTCACCCCCCGCGCCGACGGCTTGGTGGTGCGCCTGGCCCCCACGGGCGCCTAGCTCCCGCGCTTTATCGCTCTGGTAATCAAAGCATAATTATACGCACCAACACATTCCAAAAGCCCCGACGTTGCTTGCGTCGGGGCTTTTTGTTGTTGTTGATAATCAGTTGGCTGCTGCCAGTCGCTCGCGCATTCGCTGCTTGGCCGTGTCCGATAGGGCGGGACCGTTTTCGGCGCGGCCGGCGGCAGCGGTGCGGGCCCATTCGGCGATGAGCACGCTTTGTTTAGCGTAGCGGTTGCAGTACGGACAGTAGCGCAGGTGCAGCCACAGGTTCACGCGCTGCGCGCGGGCCAGGGCGTGGTCGGCTTGCTGCTCCAGCAGCATCGTGGCGTTTTGGCAGGTAATAAGTCGTAGCATAGTTGAGTACTTAATTCTTGCCCAAGCCGTGCTTTTCAAGGCAGCGGCGCAGCTGTAGCTTGGCCCGATGAACGATAACCCAGTAATTGGCAGAAGTTAGGCTTAGCTCCTGACAAATTTCTTCGGCCGATAATTCCTCCACGAAGCGCATGGCGAACACGGCCTCCTGCTGGGGCGGTAGCCGCTGCTGGCAGCGTTGCAAAATGTCGTGCAACTCCTGCTGCTCCAGGGCCGCATCGGCATTAAGCCAGCTGACGGGGGCCTGGGCACCGTTCCAATGGCCATTTTCGGGCGTAAAAAAATCAGCTTCCGAAGGCCCTCCGTCGCCAAGGGCGTCGAGCCCGACGTGGGTTACGCGCGCCTGGCGGCGGTAGTGGTCGATGATTTTGCGCCGCAGAATAACGAACAGCCACGTCCGTTCCGACGCCTCGGCCCGGAACGTGGCCAAGCCGTCGAGGGCGCTCAGGAAGGTTTCCTGCACCAGCTCTTCGGCCGTTGCCGGGTCGGAAACGCGGCTCAGGGCAAAGCGGTAAAGCTCGTCGCCGTAGTGGTCGGGCCACTGGGCCGGAACGGGGGTTGATGGGGTCATGCAAGGCGACAGCTGGATTGACAAAGGCCGCACCACAATATTACGCTTTGCTCCCGGAGCAACGCGGCCGCCCGCACCCAATTCTGCTTCCGCTTCCGTTAGCAAATGCGGCGGTGGCCGCGCCCACCATCCGCCGCGACGCCGGCAGCGGCACCACCAGTCCAGCCGCGAGCGGCAAGGCCGCCAAAAACAAGGCTTTCATAAAAATTAGGAATAACCAGGCACATGAGCCCCGGACGCGGCCATCGCCACCGCGCTTGCTTCTTAATTAACTGCCGCCGCACGCCGGCCCATACACGCCGGCTTGCCCGCACTTGCCGGGCACGAAAAGGCCCCGCCGGAAAATCCGAACGGGGCCGTTATCTGCCAGCGGTTCCAGGGGGTTATTGGCCGCGCTTCGAGAAAAGCTCGCCGGTCGTAGCGCCGCCAGATGCCGCGGGCGCGGCCACGGGAACCACCACAGCCGGCGCAGGCACCATATTGAACACCTCCGCTACCAAACGCCAGCCGGCCGCGGCTTCGCGCCGCCAGATGCGCAGGTAGGTGCCGGTTTCTTCGGCGTGCTTGGCATTGGCGGGGCGGCGCATGTCGCCCACTACGTAGCCCAGGTCGCCAGCGGCGGCCAGGTAGCCGGTGGTGGGGGCGAAGAAATACCGTTCGCCCATGTTCTTCATGTTGGCCGCGGCGGCCGCGCCTTGCATCATCGAAAGGCCGGGGCGGTAGAGGCGGGCTTCAGCGCTGAGGTACTGCTGATAGGTTTCGCCGGGCTTCAGCAGCTCGGCCTCGTTAAATTTGCGGTCCACATCGAGTACCACGTAGGCGGGCGCGGTGCTGGGCGTGGCCGCGCCCGCCTGGAGGCGCGGCTGGGGCACGGCAGCCGCCTTGGCCGGGGCCGTGCCAATGCGCTCAATTCCCATATTAACGGCGAATTTCCACTGGCCGTCGGGCTGCTTGCGCCACACGGTCACGTACTCGCCGGTGGCCTGCGGCTGGCCGTTTTGCAGCATGGTCCACGGGCCGGTGGTGTAGCCCAGGTCGCCCGACTGCGCCACATCGGCCAGCACGGGATACCAGGTCAGGCGGCGGGTGGGTTGGGCGGGGCGGTCCAGCCATGTGCTCTGGGCATTGGCCAGCTTGCCGTCTTCCACCACAAAGGCGGTGGGTGCGCAGTTGGCCAGAAACGCCGCTTTCATTCCCTGCTGCGCTACCTGCGTCGCAAATGTTGTTTCGGCCGTAATTACAGCTTCCCGCGCAGCTTGCGCTTGGGACGTGAACGGCAATAAAATGGCCGCAACGGCCCACATAGTCAAGTGATTCTTCATAGGATACCAGTAGAAGTGGTTGTCTATGCTAAGATACACTTTCCGGGATAATCACAATTGCAATGCCTTCCATTTTGGCATTTCAATGCCGTTCTTGCGACCGCGTTGGCCGGTTATGACCCTGCGCGCTACATTTTCTGTTTCTTTTTTTCTTGTTTTTATGAAACTAGTCGACCTCACCGCCCGCGCCCGCCGCATCCGTCTCGTGCTCACCGATTGCGACGGCGTGCTCACCGACGGCGGCGTGTACTATTCCGAGCGCGGCGAGGAAATGAAACGCTTCAACATTCGCGATGGCATGGGCGTGGAGCGCCTGCGCGCGCACGGTATTGCCACGGGCATCGTCACGGGCGAGGTTTCGCCTTCGGTGCGCACCCGCGCCGCCAAGCTAAAAATTGAGGAGCTGCACCTGGGCATCAAAGACAAGCCGGCTTGCCTGCACGAAATTCTAACCCGCACCGGCCTCGCCGCCGAGGAAGTGGCCTTTATCGGCGACGACACCAACGACGTGGAGATTCTGGGCCTTGTGGGCTTCCCCGCCTGCCCCGGCGATGCCACGTCCTTCGCCCGCGCCGCGGCCGACTTCCACTGCCAAACCGCCGGGGGCCACGGCTGCTTCCGCGAGCTGGCCGAGTTCATCATTGCCGCGCAAACGGTAATTGAGTAATTGGGTAAATGGGTAATGAAGTGATGAAGTGATGAAGTGATGGTAGCGGATAATTACCGCGGACTTATTCACCCCCTTACTCATTTACTCATTTACTCATTTACTCATTTACTCATTTACTCATTTACTCATTTACTCATTTACCATTATTCCGGCAGCAGGCCCTGGCGGGCGGCCAGCGTGATGAGGGCCGCCGTGTTGCGGGTTTGGGTTTTGTCCATGATGTTTTGGCGGTGGGTTTCCACGGTGCGCTTGCTCGTGAAGAGCTTGCTGGCGATTTCGGCATTGGTCAGGCCTTCGGCCACCAAGCCCAGCACTTCCATTTCGCGCTTGCTCAGGCCCAGGGCGGCGCGGGCGGCATCGGCGGCGGCAGCGGGGTTGGCCACGTAGAGCCGGCTGAGCAGCGCCACGCCGATGGCGGAGCACAAAAACGGCCGGCCCGCGGCCACGCTCTTCAGGCCATGCACCAGCTCGGGGAGGCGGTCGCTTTTCAGGAGGTAGCCGTGGGCTCCCAGGTCGAAGGCGCGCGTTACGTAGTGGGCGTTGGCTAGCTCGCCGCGGGCCAGCACCCGCACCTGGGGGTATTGCGCGCGCAGGGCGGGCAAGAGGGCAAAAACGTCGGGGCCGGGCAGCGTAAGGTCGAGCAGGACAATGGTCGGGGTGGCGCGGGCGAGCTGCGCCAGCAGCTCATCGCCGGTGCCCGCTTCGCCGGTTACTGCCAACCCAACGGAGGCCCCCAGCCCCGTGCGTAGCGCCTTGCGCGCGGGCGGGTGACCATCGGTGAGGAGCAGACGAATCATACGCGTAGAAGCAGGAGAGCGGCAGGGAAGATATCAATTTTTCAGGGGCATGGCTGCTAAATTGATTTTAATCACCCCGAAAATACCAGTTGAAGCAATGTCAATGGTAAGCCCCCCTGCGAAAAACCGTATAAATCCCTTCAAAAGAGGGAACCGCGCGACGCTATTTCGTACAAATACGGAGTCAGGTTCTCCGTACAGCCAGAATGGTTCAACTTTGTGCCTGGCTGGCCGTTCTGACAATCCAACTTCCCCCTCTGCTATGACCCGCATCCTGCTTGCTGACGACCACACGATTCTGCGCGACGGCATCCGGGCGCTCCTCTCTGCCGAAGCCGACCTGGAGGTGGTGGGCGAAGCCAGCAACGGAGCCGAAGTACTGGCCATCCTCGACCACACGCCCGCCGATGTGGTGCTGATGGACGTGCAAATGCCGGTACTCGACGGCTTTGCCACCTTGCCGGAACTCCGCAACCGGTTTCCCGAAGTGCGGGTGCTGGTGCTCACCATGCTCGACCACGAAAACTACGTGGCCCGCATTCTGGAAGCCGGGGCCCTGGGCTACGTGCTCAAGAACGCGGCCATCAACGAAATCACCTACGCCATCCGGACCGTAGCGGCCGGCAACCCGTTTTTGTGCACCGAAATTGGCCTCAGCATGCTGTACAAAGCAGTGACGCAGTCATCGGATGCCACGCCCGACGAGTTGGGTACTCCCTCCGGGGCCGAGCTCACCGCCCGCGAGCTGGAGGTTTTGAAGCTCATCGCCGAAGGCCTCACCAATGGCGAGATTTCGGACAAGCTCTTCACCAGCAAGCGCACCATCGAAACCCACCGCCAGAACATCATCGCCAAAACCCAGGCCAAGAACACGGCGGCCCTCATCAAGCTGGCCGTCAGCCGGGGGCTGATTTCGTAGCCCCACCTAGCCTCCGCCCACCGTTTTCGGGTCTGGCACGGCCCGTATGTGGACTGATTTGGGTGCCGGCCCTAGTCTATCAGGCCGCCGATGGTGCCAATGGTAAGGGCCACGATGACGGTATTGAAGATGAAGGCAATGAGGCCGTGCAGCAGGGCTGCACGGCGCAGCGACCGGTTGCCGATGCCGATGTCGGCGGTTTGGGCCGTCATGCCGATGATGAAAGAGAAGTAGGCGAAATCGAGGTAGTTGGGCGTGAGCTTGGGCCCGGCGTCAGTCCCTTGGTCGTCGGGGAACGTCAGACCGCCGGTATCCTGGCCGGTTTCCTCGTCGGCGTTGTAGTAAGTATGGGCGTAACGGAGGGTGAAGACGAGGTGTACCAGCGTCCAGGCCAGCACCACGGCGGCCACACTCAACACAACGTGCAGCACGCGTAAGTCTTTCGAAATGCCTTTTATTGAGCCCATCAGGCCCACTACGGCCCCCAGGCTGGCAAAGGCCGCGCCCACTACCAGCACAAACGCCTGCGTGCGGGGCAGGTCTTCAGAGGCGGCTACGCGGCGGATGTCGTCGGTATCGGCCTGCCACATGCCCAGCAGTATCAAGACGAGGTCGGTGGCGGCAAAGCCCACCCAGCCCACCACCACGCGGGCCAACACACCCAGTAGCGCCGGGGCCAGCAGCGCAGCACTCACGCCCACCACAAACGCCAGTGCCAGCCGCCAGCGCACGTCCACGGCCCGTGCCCAAAACCTGGGCCGGGCGCTTTTTTCTTTGTTTTTGGTCATAATTGGTCGCGCAAGGTAGCGCGGACCGGTCGATGGCCCCTCACCTACTCCCACTTGCGTACCCGGCCGCATGCAGAAGCGCCGCCCGGCTGTTACTTCGCGTTATGAACGCAGCTCCCCTCTCCGGCCTCTACGCACCGTCGCTCGCCCTCGTTACCGATTTATACCAACTCACCATGGCCTATGGCTACTGGCAGCAGGGCTTGCAGGACCGCGAGGCCGTGTTTCACCTGTATTTCCGCAAGGCCCCGTTTCAGGGCGGCTACGCGGTGGCGGCCGGCCTGGCCCTGGCCGTGGACTGGATTGAGAACCTAAAATTTTCGGATGATGACCTTGCCTACCTCGGCAGCCTGCGCGGCAGCCAAGGCGGGGTGCTATTCCCGCACGATTTTCTGGACTACCTGCGCCAGCTGAAATTCACCTGCGACATCGACGCCATTCCCGAGGGCACGGTGGTATTTGGCAACGAGCCCATGCTGCGGGTGCGCGGGCCGCTGCTGCAGGCCCAGCTGCTGGAAACGGCCCTGCTCACGCTCATCAATTTTCAGACGCTGATTGCGACCAAATCGGCCCGCATCCGCGAAGCCGCCGGGCCTTCCGACCAGATTCTGGAGTTCGGCCTGCGCCGCGCCCAGGGCTTCGATGGCGGCCTGGGAGCTAGCCGGGCAGCCTACCTCGGCGGGGCCGATGCCACCAGCAACGTGCTGGCCGGGCAGCGCTACGGCATTCCGGTGCGCGGCACGCACGCGCACAGCTGGGTGATGTCATTTGCCAATGAGGTGGATGCTTTTACGGCCTACGCCCAGGCATTTCCCGACGATTCGGTGTTTCTCGTGGATACCTACGACACCATCGAGGGAGTGCGGCAGGCCATTAAAGTGGCCCGCGAGATGCGCGCCAATGGCCACGAACTGGCCGGTATCCGGCTCGATTCGGGTGATTTGGCCTACCTCAGCCGGGAGGCGCGGGCGGTGCTCGATGAGGCCGGGTTTACCAACACGCGCATCGTGGCTAGCAACGATTTGGAGGAAAACCTTATCACCAGCCTTAAGCAGCAGGGGGCCCGCATCGACACCTGGGGCGTGGGCACGCAGCTCGTGACGGCCTACAACCAGGCCGCCCTGGGGGGCGTGTACAAGCTGGCGGCCCTGCGCAAGGCCGATGACTCGGGCTGGGATTTCACCATCAAGCTCTCGGAGCAGGTGGCCAAAACCAGCATCCCCGGCATTCTGCAAGTGCGGCGCTACCTGAACGAGTACGGCAAGCCCCGCGCCGACATGCTCTATAACACCGCCGAGCCCCTCCCCGACCAGCTTACCCTCGTCGACCCGCTCGACGTGACACGCCGCCTGGCCATCAAGCCCGAAACCAAGTTCCGCGAGTTGCTGGAGCCCGTATTCCGTACCGGCCAGCGCGTGCTCGACCTGCCCACCCTGGCCGAAAGCCGCGCCCACGCCCAGCGCGAAGTGCAGAGCCTCGACCCCAGCATCCGCCGCTTCCTCAACCCCCACACCTTCCCGGTGGGCCTCGAAAAAGGCCTCTACGACTACCGCACGGAGCTTATTCTGGCGAAGCGGCCGGTGCGGCCAGCGTAGCTTATTTAGCTCAAACAAAAATCCCCACCGCTTCCGGTGGGGATTTTTGTTTTCTGGTATGTGATGGTGCGTTTCGTTTTTTCCAGCGCTATGCTGTAACCGGCCGGTGTCAATCTATCGCGGTATAGTTCGTATCGGCGTTCTATTGAGTAGGTGCCATCTATGAAATGCTCCACTATATCGGGCCTGTGTTCGTTGAAAAATTTCAGCTTGACGGCGAATATCACGTCCCACAATTGCGCCTTTATTTCTTTTGGCAAATAAGAAAAACTGCCAAGCTCGGCAGAATCCGGGGCGAATAAAGAGAAGCTGCTTTGGAAAATTCGTTTTCCTTCGTAGGTCGTGCTACTTACGGAATATTCCTGTAGCAACACGCCTAAATCGGGGTGCAGAAAATGTATATCGTATTCTAACGCTCCTCCGTTCTCAATCCCAATCACACGTAATTATTTTATCATCTTCTATTAATCCATCACTCTCCATTATGCTTATTCTGATTTAACTCTTTTATTCTTTCCGCAGCCGTCTGACCAGTTGTGCGGTCCAATTCCGCGTAGCGGGCGGCGTGCGCAGCAGCAGCGTTCCTACGCCGGGCTTCGCTCAATGCTTTAGAGGTTTTTTCGTCGGGTTTCATGGCAAAGTAGACATTGTGCGGCGGATACTCGTTCAAATAAAGCAAGCCTGACAAGGACGTAAGGTTTGTCAGACTTGCTCAAATATAATACGTCAGCGGGGACGTCTAGGAGGAGCCCCGCACCTGATTTCTACGCATACCGCAGCTCCCCTGCGCCCACGCGCAGCGTCACGCCGCTCTCAGCCGTGAGGTAGCCGGCCACTTGCGCATCATAGCTGCTGGCTTGCAGCGAGGCCACTACGGCAGCGGCGGAAGCTTCTTCGGTAACTAAGAGCATACCGGTGCCCATGTTCCAGTAGAGATAGGCGGTTTTGGCGCTGATGTCGCCGATTTCGCAGAGGCGCTGCATGGCCGGCAGGGGCTCAAACAGGTTATCTAGTACCGCACCGAGGCCGTTTTTGAGTACGCGCGAGAAGTTGTCGGCCACGCCGCCGCCGGTGATGTGGGCCACGCCGTGCAGCGGCAGGCCGGCATCGAGCAGGGCCGCTACGCCGGGCGAGTAGATGAGCGAGGGCGCGAGCATGGCATCGCCCCAGGTGGGGTATAGCCCGTCGTCGGTACCGTCGTAGGGGGCTTCGTGCCAGTTATCACCGAATACCTTTTGCAGGGTTTTGCGGGCCAGCGAGTAGCCGTTGGAGCGGAACGAGGGCGAGCGCAGGGCCACTACGACGTGGCCGGCCTGGGCCGTTTTGCCACTTAGGGGCTGGGCCAGGCTGGGGTGCAATACGCCAATGGCCGTGGAGCACCAATTGAAGTTCATCTTCGCGCCCGGCCAGCCGCCGATGCGGTTGCCCAGCTCCGCGATTTCGCCGCCGGTGATGGCGATTTGGGCGAAATTGGCGGCATCGTGCAGGCCGCGCATCATCTGGTCCACCACGTCGTAGTCGAGGTGGTTCACGTCGATGATGTTGGAGAGGTTGGTGGGCACGAAACCGGCGGCGATAAGGTCGTCAGCCGTCATGGCGATGAGGTCGTAGCCGAGGGTATCGTACTTATTCAGGCGCTCGGCCACTTCAATTTTGGTCCCGATGCCGTCGGAGCTGATGCCGAGGCGCTCGCTGCCGAAACGGATTTCGTTGGAGAAGCCGCCATCGAGGTCCTGGGCGGGCTCGCCGGGCTTGCCGCTGCGGTTGGCGAAGGTTTTTTTCGACCAGTTATAGGCGTTGCGCGAGGCGGCGTTGCCTTCTTCGATGGAGTAGCCGGCGGGGTTATTCTGGGAGTCGTTCATGCGGGGGGCCTCACCCCCCGGCCCCCTCTCCTTCAGAGAGGGGGAGCCGAGGCGGCACGGAGTGTAGCACATGCTCTAGCTTGTGCCGGGTTGGAATTAGTTTTCAGCTTCCGTTGCACAAGCTAAAGCATGTGCTACAAGTTGTCAGGCTCCCCCTCTCTGAAGGAGAGGGGCCGTGCCCGGCAGGGGCCGGGGGGTGAGGCAGCTTAGTGCTCCGTCTGCTCGGGTGCTTTCGCGCTCACCGACGTCTTGTCCTTCTTATCGCCACGGTGGCTGGCGCGCTCCTCCTGCACGTGGCGCAGGTAATGGGTCACGTCGCCGGTGGGGTACTTGCCCGAGAAGCAGGCGAAACAGCTGCCGCCGTGGCCTTTTTCTTCGGAAAACAGCTCTTCCAAATCCGACAAATCCTGGTAAATCACCTTGTCGGCTTCGATGTAACGGCAGATTTCGTCCTCCGTGTAGTTGGCCGCAATCAGCTCGGTGCTCATGGCCATGTCGATGCCGTAGATGCAGGGCGACACGATGGGCGGCGCGCTGGAAATGAAGTAGACCTCGGTGGCCCCGGCCTCGCGCAGGAGCCGCACGATGCGGCGCGAGGTGGTGCCGCGCACGATGCTGTCGTCCACCACGGCCACCTTCTTGCCCTCTACGAATTCGCGGATGGGATTCAGCTTTTTCTTCACCACGTCCTCGCGCCCGGCCTGGGTGGGCACGATGAACGAGCGGCCCATGTGGTTGTTTTTCACCAGCGCCCGGCGGTAGGGCACGCCAATGGCCTCGGCCAAACCGGAGGCGGCGAAGTAGCCGGAGCTGGGCACATCAATCACCATATCGGGTTGCAGGCCGGCATCGGCCACCTTGCGGGCCAGGCGCTTGCCGAGGCGCACCCGCTCGCGGGCCACCAGCCGGCCATGAATCACGGAATCTTCGCGGGCGAAGTAAATCTGCTCGAAGGCGCAGAAGTTCTTGGGCAGCACGTACGGGTTCTTGTAGTGGACCTGGAAGTTGTTATCGATGAAAATGGCCTGGCCGGGGCCGACGTTCTTAATAAACTCAAAGTCCAGGTAATCAAAACAAGTGCTTTCCGACACGAAGGCGAAGACCGGGCCGTTGGGCGTGTTGCGACGGCCGAACACCAGCGGCCGGATGCCCAGCGGGTCGGTAAAGGCCAGCAGGCCGTGCCCGGCAATCATGGTGATGGTGGCATACGCGCCCTTCACCAGTTCCTGGGTCGTTTCCACGGCATCGAAAATATCCACCACCGAGAGGTGGTCGAGGTCTTTCACGCGCAGCTCCGAGGCGAAGGTGTACATGATGAGCTCCAGGTCGTTGGTGGTTTTGGGCAGCACGTGGTACTTGTCGTGCAGGCGCTTGGCCACCTCGCGGAAGTTGATGACGTTGCCGTTGTGCACCATGGCCAGGCCAAACGGGTAGCTGGTGGTGAAGGGCTGGGCGAGGTCCGAATCGTTGGCCCCCTGCGTGGTGTAGCGCACGTGGCCAATGCCAGTGTGACCCTTCAGCTTCTTCACGTGCTTGGGCTTGAACACGTCGTTGACGAGGCCCTGGCCCTTGTGCAGGTGGAAAGAATCATCGAAGGTGGCGATGCCGGCCGCATCCTGCCCCCGGTGCTGGAGGGCCGTGAGGCCGACAATCATATCTGCCACGACGTTATCGGGACCGTGAAAACCTACTATTCCGCACATGGGATGGGGTGGTTAATTGTAATAGAGGGTATCTGTCATGCAGAGCGTAGCGAAGCATCTTTACCGCTTCGTTGCATCCACATTGATTTATTACTGCGGTAAAGATGCTTCGCTTCGCTCTGCATGACGGCCTGTTTTAATTAAAGCGGCCAGCGTCCGGGCATAAACTTCGTGCTCCACGGCCAAGCCGCGGCGCTCGACTTCGGCCAGGGTATCGGCCCCGCGCAAATCCACCGTTTGCTGGGCGAGAATGGGGCCGGTATCGAGGCCTTCATCCACCAGATGAATGGTGATTTTGGTTTCGGGCAGCTTGTTCTCAAACGCCCACTCGTAAGCGTGCAGGCCTTGGTGCTGGTGCGTATCGGCGGGGTGAATATTAACGATGCGGCCCGCAAACGGCTGAATGAAGGCCGGCGACAGAATGCGCATATAGCCCGCCAGCACCACCAAATCGGGTTGATACTGTTGGAGCAGCTGGGCCGCTTCGGCATCGAAAGCTTCGCGCTTGCGGCCCTGGCTGGGCAGCGAGGCCACCGGGCAGCCAAGCGCCGCCGCCGCTTCGAGGCCAAAGGCATCGGGTTTGTTGCTGAATACTACCACGACCTCGGCCAGGCCTTTCAGCACGCCGGTTTTGGTGGCTTCCAGCAGCGCCAGCATGTTGGAGCCCCGGCCGGATAGCAGGATGGCCAGGCGGGCTTTGCGGTCGCCCTCACCGGGTAACCTCACCCCCGGCCCCTCTCCTGCGGAGAGGGGAGCCATCCGGAATTGCTCGAAAGAGGTAAGGAGTTTCATCAGTTTTAGTTGGGCTTCTGGTCTCAATTTACAACTGCGGCGGTGAGAACCGGCGCGGGGCGCTGGGCAATGTCGGGGCGGAAGTAGGCATCCTGGAACGTGACCTGGGTGCAGGCTTCGTAGGCGCGGGCGGTGGCTTCTTCCAGGTCCTGGCCGTGGGCAGTGAGGACGAGGACGCGGCCACCGTTGGTTACCAACTCGCCGGCCTCATTGCGCTTGGTCGCGCCGTGGTAGGCGTGCGCGTGGGCCGGCAAATTATCCAGGCCGATGATGGGGAAACCAATGGGGAATTTCGGAGCCGGGTAGCCGCCCGAGGCCAGCACCACCCCCACGAATGAGCCGGGGCGCTGCCGCACCCCCTGCTGAGAAAGGGTGCCGTTGAGGGTGGCTTCAATCAAAGCGAGCAGGCTGCTATCCAGCGCGGGCAGCAAAACTTCGGCTTCGGGGTCGCCGAGGCGCACGTTGTATTCCAACAGCTTAGGGCCGCTGGGCGTGAGCATGATGCCGAAGTAGAGGAAGCCCCGGAACTCGAACTGCTCATTTTGCAGGCCGCGCAGGGTGGGGTCCACAATGTCGCGGCGGAGCGTGGCCAGCACGTTGTCGTCGGCGAAGGGCACGGGGCAGTAGGCGCCCATGCCTCCGGTGTTGGGGCCGCGGTCGCCGGCCAGCAGCTGCTTGTGGTCCTGCGAGGTGGCCAGCAGGCGGATAACGTGGCCATCGGTGAGGCCGATGATGCTGATTTCGGGGCCGGTCAGCTTTTCTTCGAGCAGGAAGGAAAACCAGCCCGAGTAGCTCGTCTGCAAGTCATCGAAAGCCGCTTCCGCTTCTGCCGGCGACGAGCAGACGTACACGCCCTTGCCAGCGGCCAAGCCGTCGTACTTCACCACCACATGCCCGCCCAGCTCGGCGGCTTTGGCACGGGCCGCCGCAATATTATCGCTCCGAAACGGCCAGGCCTGCGCCGTCGCCACGCCGTGGCGGCGCATGAATTCCTTGCTCCACACCTTGGAGCTTTCTAGCCGCGCCGCCGAGCGGGTGGGGCCGAAAACCTGGATATCGGAACCCGCGAAAAAGTCGGTGATGCCGGCCGCCAGCGGAGCCTCGGGCCCCACCACAATCAACTTGGAGTCGTGGGCCTGGGCAAAGGCTTTCACTGCCTCAAAATCGAGCGGGTTCACCTCGGGGTGGCTGTTGGGGATGCCGGCGTTGCCGGGCAGCACGAGCACCGTGGCCCCGTCGCGGGTCAGCTTTTCGGCCAGGGCGTGCTCGCGCGCGCCAGAGCCGAGGAGGAGAAGGGTTTTAGAATCAGCCAAGGTAATAAGGGCTTAAGCGTCGGCGGGACTTAACTAATGTCTTCGATGGAAATAATCTGGCCGTTCTCAACCAGAAAAACGGACTTGCCTTGCAGGTGCAGGGAGTCGCCCGGTTTGAGGCCATTGGGAAATTCAATGGCAGCAACCGCTGTGTAATCGATAGCGACTTCCACCCGCTGGCCATTCACCTGCCAATCGGTGACGCGCTGCTCCCGTG
Source organism: Cytophagales bacterium (assembly GCA_038213745.1). Lineage (GTDB taxonomy): Bacteria > Bacteroidota > Bacteroidia > Cytophagales > Hymenobacteraceae > Hymenobacter. The sequence goes on along the minus strand of JBBQSQ010000070.1, from coordinate 2,878 downwards.
CGGAGAAATACTGCGTGGCCAGCTCGGCCTGTTGCCGAAAAGCCTCCTTACCGGTCAGAGCCAGCGTTATTTCGCCGTTGGCAACGTTTCGAAACACAACGTCATCGCGCAAAGGCGCAAGCATCCCAGCTACATCGAAGCGGTTGTACGCTTCGATGTAGGCTTCAATGAGTTGCTTGGGCGCGGTGGTTTCCATCTGGGTTGGGTCTCTTACAGCACCCGCAGCTCCTCGTCGGCGGCGCGCAGCTTGGCTTTGGTGGCGAGGATGTCCTTGTTCAGGCGCTCGCGCAGGCGGGGCAGGTTCAGGGCGCGGAGGGCGGCCTGGGCGGCGTTATCAGGGCGCACGACGGTGAGGTTGGGCGTGCCGCTGGGCATGATGACCGACGAGTTCAGGTTCATGGCCAGCTCGGCGTAGTCCTTATAGGGCGGGCACGAAATCACGGGCACGTTCACGTTGGCCGCCAGGGCCCCGCCGAGGCCATTGCTGAGGCCGGCCACGGCGATGATAACGCCGGGCTCGATGCTATTATTCCAGATTTCGGCCATGCCGGCGATGGCTTCGCCGTTTTTGTGGGCCGAAGTCACGCGCAGCTGGGTGAAAATGCCGTAACCCTCAAACTGCTGGCGGATTTTCTCGCAGTGCTCTTTGTCGGCGGGCGAACCCATTACGATGTTCACCCAGGCGTCTTTCAGCAAGCCGGCCGCCACGAGGTTGGCCAGCAGGCGGGCGCGGGCATCGTGGCGGCCAGAGCCAGGGGCGTCGGTGCCTTCGGGCTCGGCCGTGGGCAGGGGCGCGCCGGTGATGCGCTCATAGATGTCGAGGTAGCGGCGGCTGGCTTCCTGGGCCACTTCCGGGGTGAGGGCGCGGGGGTATTTGCCGTCCTGCTTGTTGGCAATGAGCCACTGGCGGACGTACTCCTTGTCCATCTGCTCGGCCGTTTCGGGGTTCTTGGCGTAATCCTCGGCGCTCCAGAAACGCGACGAATCGGGCGTGTGCATCTCGTCGATGAGAATCAGCTCGCCATTCAGCAGGCCAAACTCATACTTGGTATCCACCAGAATAATTCCCTTCGCAGCCAACAGCTCGGAGCCGACTTTGAACAGGGCCAGCGACTTCTCCTTCATCTGGTCGTAGAGCTCTTTGCTCACCCAGCCCTCGCTCACGAGGTTTTCGGGGGTGATTTCGCGGTCCGACTCTTCCTTGGTGGTGGGGGTCACGATGAACTCCGGGAAGGGCTGGTGCTTGGTTAGCCCGTCGGGTACGGTCACGCCCGAGAACGTGCGCTGGCCGGCCTGGTAGCCGCGCCACATCGAGCCCGTGAGGTAGTGGCGCACAATCATTTCCACCTTGATGGGCTCGGCCTCCTTCACCAGCATGGCGTTGGCATCTACCAACTTCAAAACGTGGTTGGGGATGATGTGCGCGGTTTTGGCAAACCAGAAGTTAGCCAGGCCGTTCAGCACCGCGCCTTTGTGCGGGATGGCCGTTTCGAGCACCGAATCGAAGGCCGAAAGGCGGTCGGTTACGATGATAAGGCGGTCGCCGGAAGGCGCGCGCAGGCTGTCGCGGACTTTGCCGCGGTGGAGCAGGGGGAGTTGGGGGGAGGCGAAGTGAGTGAGGGTGTTCATACGGTAACCCCACCCCCGGCCCCCTCCCCGGTGGGGAGGGAGTGCCAGGCGACAGTGGGTGGATATTAGGTGAAAATGTTTACTTAAGAATTTGCGCGCAGGCGTTTGGTTTGATTGGTTTGTGTTAGGTGCTCCTGAATAGTCGTGAGGACTTTATTCAGCTGATTCAAAACTTCTTCGTTGCTAAAGCGGAGCACTTCGTAGCCAAGCTCTCGTAATGTATGAGTGCGGCCCGCATCGTATTCGGCTTGACTAGCTTCGGCATGAACGTCGCCGTCAACTTCCACAATCAACTTATCGGGAATAGTCACAAAATCCACGATGTAAGAATCGATGGCGTGCTGGCGGCGAAATTTTACCGCCAGTTTTTGCCCACGCAAGGCTTCCCAAAGCACTTCCTCGGCTGGCGTTGGCTGCTTACGCATATCCCGACCGTACTCTTTGAGAATTTCCCATTTGGCCGGAGTGGTCGTGAATACATCGTCCACGATACTCGTCAAGGTCGAAGAATTCGCTTGGCTCCCCCTCCCCACCGGGGAGGGGGCCGGGGGGTGGGGTAAGCGGGCCTGCGCGATGTGCGCCACGATGTTCTTGAAAATCTGCAACCCCTCCCCTTCCTCGGAAGCATCGGGGTTCTGCCGCCGCCGCCGCGCCCAGTCCGGATGGTTATAAGCCGACAAAAATGCCTCGGGGTGCGGCATCAGGCCGAAAACCTGGCCGGTGGTATCGGTCAGGCCGGCGCAGTTCAGGGCCGCGCCGTTGGGGTTGAATGGGTAAACGTCGGTGGCGCTGCCGTCGAAATCGGCGTAAGTCAGGCAGTTCAACCCAGCAGTTTCGATAGCGGTTTGCGTGGCAGCGTCCGGAATCACCAAGCGGCCTTCGCCGTGGCGCACGGGCACTTCCAGCTTATCCATTCCTTTGAGGAAGGGTGTGTTTGACAAAGGGTTCACGCGGAGCGTCACCCACCGGTCTTCGTAGCGGCCGCTGGCGTTGTGGGTCAGCGTGACTTCGGGCGTCACGTTGCCGCCCAGGTTGGGCAGCAGGCCCAGCTTCACCAGCACCTGAAAGCCGTTGCAGATGCCGAACACGAACTTGCCATTGGCGATAAACTGCTTGATGTCATCGAGCAAGGTGCGGCCGTTGGGACCGTTTTGGCGGTAGCGCAGCTTGTTGGCCAGCACCACGCCCGAGCCCAGGTCATCGCCGAAGCTGAAGCCGCCGGGGAAGTTAAGGGTGTCAAAATCGTGGA
>JBBQSQ010000069.1:0-21177 GCA_038213745.1 Cytophagales bacterium | reverse complement strand
ACCGACTGGCCGGTTTGGGCTGCTTTCTTGTCGATGAGCGAGCTGTGGCGCTGGGTGAGGGTGGCCCCCGGCAGCACGTTGTTCACCGTGATGCCGGCCGGGCCCAGCTCGTTGGCCAGGGTTTTGGCCCAGCTGGCCACGGCCCCGCGGATGGTGTTGCTCACGCCCAGACCGGGAATGGGCACTTTTACCGAGGTGCTGATGACGTTGATGATGCGCCCAAAGCCGGCCGCCCGCATGGCCGGCACCACGGCCTGCGCCAGCAAATGATTGCAGATAACGTGCTGATTAAACGCCACGCGCAGGGCGTCGACCGATGCGTCCAGGAGAGGGCCGCCGGCGGGGCCGCCGGTGTTGTTCACCAGAATATGAAAGCCGATGGGGTGCTGGGCCAGGTAGCTTTGCACCACGTCGGCGAGGTGGCTGGGGTCGTCGAAATCGGCCACGAGGTAGTCGTGCGCCTGGTGGGCGGGCGTGGGCAGGGCGACGGCGGTTTCGCGGAGCCGGGCTTCGTTGCGGGCCAGCAGCGTGACGGTGCAGCCGCGCGCGGCCAGGGCCTGGGCCACGGCCCGGCCAATGCCTTGGGTGCTGCCGCCCACCAGGGCGCGGTACGGGAGAAGGTCCATTGGAGGAGTTAGAAAAATCGGATGGAGAGGCAAAGGAACGCCGGGCGAGCCATTGCACCCCGGGGGTTGGGAGCGCGGGCAAGTTGCGCGTAACTTGCATATAGCTATTTAACCGAAAGCAGCTGGCCCTTCTCAACGGTTTTAATCCATGCGAAGCCTTTTCCACCGATGGTCATTTCTGCGCGTTGAGCGCGGCCTGTTTGTCCTGCTGCTGGGGCTGCATTTGGGGCCTGTGTGGGCCAGCCGCTACTTCCTCACTACCGACGGGCCCGAGCACCTTTACAACGCGTGGGTACTCAAAACCATGCTCCTCGACCCGCAAAGCACGTTTCACACGCTGCTGGCCTTCAACCCAAATCCGGAGCCCAATTACCTGGGGCATTTGCTGCTGGCGGCCCTGCTCACGGGGCTGCCGCCCTGGCTGGCCGAAAAAACCGTGCTGACCCTGTACGTGGCCGGGATGCCGCTGGCCTTGCGTTACCTGGTGCGAAGCTGGCAGCCCGCGGCCGGGTTTTTGGCCGTGCTAGCGTTTCCGTTCGTCTACAGCGCGGTGTTTCAATGGGGATTTTATAATTTCTGCTTGGGTCTGGTGCTGGTGCTGCTGAGCCTGGGCTACTGGAAGCGGCACCTGGCCGGGGCGGCGGGGCTGCCCAAGCGGCGCGTGGCGGGCCTGTTGGGCCTCGTTACCCTGCTGTATATGGCCCACCCACTGGCTTACCTCGTGGGGGGCTTGCTGCTGGGCTTGCTGGTGCTGGAGCAGTTGGCTACCGGCCCGGCCCCCGGCGGTGCGGGATGGGCGCGGGCGGCGGCGCAGCTGGGGGCCGTAGGCCTGGCCTTTTTGCCCACGCTGCCGCTGCTGGGCTGGTACTTCTGGCGCAAGGGCGGCGAAGGCAACGGCCCGGCGGCTCCGTTGGGCTGGAGGCGCCACGCCTTCGACCTGCTTCAGCTGGAACCCCTGCGCTACATGGACCCCGCCGAGCTCCCTTTCCGCCTGCTGGTGGCGGCCTCGCTGCTGGGGGTACTGGCCTATGCCGCCTGGCAGCACGGGCGCGGCCGGGCCCTGGCTCCGGTTTGGGCCTGGCTGGCGGGCAGCGGCTTGCTGGCGGCAGCCTACCTGGTGGTGCCCGATGCGCTGGCGGGCGGCAGCATTATTCGCCCCCGCCTGGGCTTGCTGTGCTACCTGCTGGTGCTGGGCGGGCTGGCCACCGTGCCCTACGCGCCCGCGGTGCGCTGGGCCGTGCTGGTGGGCGGTGCCGGGGTGGCCGGAACCATGCTGGGCTTTCGGGCCAGTCGCTACCGCGGGCTGCAAGCCGATTTGGCCGAATACTGCTCGGCGGCGGCCTACCTGCGGCCGGGCAGCGCGCTGGCGCCGCTCGAGTTTGCCCGCCCCCGGCGGCGGCCCGGCGGCCCTCCCGGCGGCAGCTACCTGGCCGCCTTTACGCACGCGGCCGGCTACCTGGCCGTGGAGCGCAACCTGGTGAACTATGAAAACTACGAGGCCCAAACCGGCTACTTCCCGCTGGTGTGGCGGCCCGGCCAGGAGCGGCTAAGCCAGCGCGACAGCCTGCCCCAACGGCTCGACGTTGCCCCGCGGCCCAGCTCTCCCACGCCCGACTATGTGCTGGTGTGGGATGCGCCCGACACCTTGGCTTATGCCAATGCTAACCGCCGCCGGGCCCTGGCCCAACTCGCGGGGCTGTACCAGCCCGTGTACCGCTCGCCCAGGGGCTTGGTGCTGCTTTTTGCCCGCCGCCGCCAGCCGGTTAGTATTCGTTGAAAGCCAGGCCGACGGAGTGGTTCTGCCGCTTGTTAGGGCGCAATACGGGAGGGTTGGGTAAAATTATGCTTTTGATAGCAGGGAGTTTTCCTGACTACGATGGCCAAGCTGTTGCGCAGGCGGAAGTTACCGTTCGGTCATTTCACCAAGGCTTGGTAGGCGTCCCAGTCCCAATCGTGCGTGCCATAAAAACACCGGTCGAAGCGCAGCGACACGCGCAGGTTGTAGGCCACCAGCAGCACGCACAGGGCCCCTAGCACCCAGCGGCGGCGGCCCAGGGCGTGCGCTACCACGGCGGCCAGCGGCCAGGCCAGCACCGGATAAAGCTCCACAAATCCCCGTCCGCCGTAGCCGCAGCCCAGCGCGTAGGCCCACCACGACGCGTAGAGGTACGAAGCCCCGGCCCACAGCAGCGCGGCCAGCCCGCTCCACCAGCCCGAGTAGCGGGCCAGCCACCACAGCCCCGGCAGCAGCAGCAGCAGCACGGGGTTGTAGAGCAAGCTGCCGTTGTTGGGGGCAAACCAGACTTCGGCCAGGCGCGGGGCCAGCCAGTACGGGAAGCCCTCATGGCCGTAGCTGTACACGAAGTAGCCGCCACGGGCGTACTTGTAGTAAAGCAGCTGCGGAATCCAAAACAGGCCCACGGCTAGCGCCACCGCCGCCAGGGTGCGCCAGTGCAAAGCCCCGCGCAGCTGCGCCGCCCACTGCCCGGCCGCTGGGCGGGCGGGCCACAGCAGCAAGGGCAACGCCAGCAGCAGGTTCAGCGGCCGCAGCACCGAAATGAGGGCCAGCGTGGCGGCCACCGCGGCCAGCTCGCCGCCCAGCCCAGCGCGGGTGCCCCACGCCGGAATGCGGACCCGGCCCAGCAGCCAGAGCAGCAGCGCAAACGCGAAAAACGAGTACACGTGCGACATGCCCGTCTCGATGACGGCATAATACCACAGGTTGGTGCCCAAAATGAGCAGGCCCAAAGTGAGCCCCACCACCGGCCCGGAAAACTGCCGCCGCAACGCGGCAAACAGCAGCCAGATGCCCCACGCGAAGTAGGTGGCCGCCGCCACGTCAATGGCCCGGTGCACGGCGCTCGAAAACCCGTTTTTATCCCCGGCGAGGGCCTGCCCCACGGCCCAAAACGGCGCTTGCAGCAGCGCCACGCCGTAAGAATACTTGGTTTCGACCTTGTGGGTCGTGCGGTTTAGGGAGAAACCCTGCCCCGTTTTTGCGTCGATGCCGGCCGGGAATTTTGCGGCGTCGAACCCGTAGCAGAACGTCGCTGGCAAATACACCATGTAGCCGGCCTTGTCGGCCCACACCTCGCTGTGGTAGTTGTAGAGCCCGCTCCGGGAATGGCGGTTGAGGCTGAGAAAAACCACCAGCCCGTAGAAAATGACCCACGGCAAAAACCGGACTGCCCTCATGCTGCTTTTTTGCGAAAGGTACGGCCCGGCCGCCCACGGCCCGGCTGTGGCCCACTTGGCGCGGCCGTATCTTGCCGCGGCTTGACTTGTTTGCTACTGCGCTGTTTTTCCCCTTCAACCCAACCCCGCCACCCATGGTAGCCCGCCCTTTCAATTTCCAAAACTGGATAGCCGAACACCGCCACTTGCTGAAGCCCCCGGTGGGCAACCAGCAGGTATTCAAGGACAACAAAGATTTTATCGTGATGGTGGTGGGCGGCCCCAACGCCCGCAAAGACTACCACGTGGACGCCGGCGAAGAGCTGTTCTGGCAAGTAGAGGGCACGATGACGGTCAAAATCATTGAAGACGGCCAGCCAGTCGACATCACCATCGGGCCGGGCGAAATGTTCCTGCTGCCGCCCAACGTGCCCCACTCGCCGCGCCGCCCGGCCGGCACCGTGGGCCTGGTGCTGGAGCGCTACCGCAGCACCGACGAACTCGATGGCTTCCAGTGGTACTGCGAAAACTGCGGCCACAAGCTGCACGAGGAATTCGCCCTAATCACCGACATCGTGGCCCAGCTGCCGCCCATCATGAATGCCTTCTGGGCCAACGATGACCTGCGCACCTGCCGGGTGTGCGGCACTTATATGGAAGCGCCCGCTCCCGTAGCTATTAGCCAATAGCTTTTAGCTGTTGGCCTTTCATTAGAACGACAGCTAATAGCCAACAGCTTTCCGCTAACAGCTAAATACCAAATGCTTTCCATCGACATCCACACCCACATTTTGCCCGAACGCTGGCCCGACCTGGCGGCGCGCTACGGCTACGGGGGCTTCATCCGGTTGGAGCACCACAAGCCCTGCTGCGCCCGCATGATGCAGGACGACAAGTTCTTCCGCGAAGTGCAGGACAACTGCTGGGACCCCCAGGTGCGGATGCGCGAGTACGACCAGTTTGGCGTGCAAGTACAAGTCTTGAGCACCGTGCCCGTCATGTTCAGCTATTGGGCCCAGCCGCTCGACTGCCTCGACCTGAGCCAACTGCTCAACGACCACATTGCCGACGTGGTGGCCCGCTACCCCACCCGCTATGTGGGCCTGGGCACGCTGCCCTTGCAGGCCCCCGGCCTGGCCATCCGGGAGTTGGAGCGCTGCATGAAAATTGGCCTGGCCGGCGTGCAGATTGGCTCGCACGTCAACGACTGGAACCTCGACGCCCCGGAGCTATTCGAAGTATTTGCCGCCGCCGAGGCGCTGGGGGCCTGCGTGTTTGTGCACCCCTGGGACATGATGGCCCAGCAGAAAATGCCCAAATACTGGCTGCCCTGGCTGGTGGGCATGCCCGCCGAAAGCACCCTGGCCCTCTGCTCGCTCATCTTCGGCGGGGTGCTGGAGCGCCTGCCCAACCTGCGCGTGGCCGTGGCCCACGGCGGGGGCTCGTTTGCCAGCAGCATTGGCCGCATTGAGCACGGCTGGCAGGTGCGGCCCGACCTCTGCGCCATCGACAACCCGCACAACCCGCGCCAGTACCTGGGCAAGTTCTGGGTCGACTCCCTGGTGCACGACCCGCTGATGCTGGAGTACCTGGTAAAAACGCTGGGAGCTGATAAAATCACGCTCGGCACCGACTACCCGTTTCCCTTGGGCGAGCTGGAGCCGGGCCAACTCATCAAGTCTATGCCCTTCTCGGCCGACCTCAAGGCCCAGATGCTGGGCCAGAACGCCCTGGATTGGCTGGGCCTGACGCCCGCGCGGTTCGGGCACCGTGCTCATCCGTTGTTCACCGCCCGGTGAGCTGCTACCCCCGTCACAAAGCGCGGTGTTGAGCGCAAAGGCTAACGCCTGGCTCATTATGGTTGGTGGCACGTTATTTTGTTGCGGATTTCCAACTACCCTTGCCTGCCGCCCGGCACCGGCTTTTCATCCTTCCACCACTTGTCACAAGTTTTCCCTCCTGCCCCCGTCACACCGCCATCAGCGCCGAAGCGCGCCATCACCTGGTTCGCCCAACACCCTTCCTGGGGGGCGGTTATATTACTCGGCATCCTATTCGGCATCCACCTGTATACCAACCGATACCATCAAAACTATTACGATGCCCAAGGCTATTGGGACCTAGCCAATCAATACTGGAGCACCGGCCGCTTCGAGCTGATGTCCTTCGACAGCATTCTGCGGGGCTATTTGTTTCCCCTGATAATTTCTCCCTTTGCCCTACTCACGGCCTATCTTGGCTGGGAACCGATTAACATTACCCGGACCATCGGGCTCATCACGGCGGTGCTGCTGTTCGGCGTGGTTGGGCCAAGCGTGTGGAGCGCTCTGCGCGGGCCGTTGGCCCCGGCCGTACCCCTGGGCCGCCGGCTGCTATTTGGCCTGCTGGGCTTTTTGATGTGGCGCGACTACTTCAACTTTGCCCTTACCGATTTTCCGGCTTTGCTGGCCCTGCTAGCAGGAATCTGGGCGTTGTTGCGGCACCGGCGGCTGGGTTGGGGCGGCTTACTGGCCGGGATGGCGGTGGCAGCGGCCGTCAACTTTCGGCCCGTGTATGCGGCCACGCTGCCGTTGGTGCTGGTGCTGTGCGTGTGGCCCCGCGAGCGGCCCGCCATTGGCGGGGCATGGCTGGGGACGTTGCATTGGGTGCGGGGAGCCACTTTTCTGCTCGGGGTTGGCTTGGTACTGTTCCCCCAGCTGCGAATCAATCAGGAGCATTTCGATAGCAACAGCCCGCTGGTAATCACGGCCCCGCCCGGCAGCCCGAACCTGTACCTCGCGCAAGTGCACGGGGGAATGTTTACCCAGAAATACGAAACGACGGTGGGGGTAGACTACCCCATTCCCAGCGTGATGTTCTGGGATGGTGACGGCAACGACGTGGCCACCAATGCCCACCTGCCGCCCACAATGTCGTTGGCGGAATACGCACAAATGGTTGCCGAATACCCTGGGCAGGTACTGGCGCTGTGGTTTCGGCATCTTTTCAACGGGCTCGACTTACAATACCCAAGCCCCTACCCCCAGGCCATATTTGTCGACACCTTTGCCCTGGCCCTGACCAACTACCTGGTGCTCATCACCGGGCTACTGGTTCTGATTCAGTTGGGCTGGCGGCGGCCTTCGTGGTCTCACGGTCCGGTGATTATCGTGTTGCTCATTTTACTCGGGCCGTGCGCCGCCACCTTGCCGGTGGTGATGGAATGCCGGTTTCTGATGCCGCTACACGTGCTGTTGTGCGCCATGGTTGCCTTCAAGGCTCATCCGCTTCGGCAATGGCGGGCGGCTTCGTTGGGCCGACGGGCAGCCGGTTTGGCCCTGTATGGGGTGTTAGTGGTTGGGAGTTTTACTGTTTCAGCCAGTACCCAGCGCCAAATGCAGGAGAAGCCCCGCCTGCTTTTCAGGTGGCAGGAGCCCGTGCCGAAGCGGTGGTAGGCCATAACCTTTTGTTAGCATCGGCGCGGCCTTTGCCCCGACCTTTGCACCCATGACTGCCCCGCTCACCCCCGCTACCGCCGCCCAGCTCGACGCGGCCGACCCGCTGGCCGCTTTCCGCCAGGAGTTTCACCTGCCGCCCGGCCCCGATGGCCAGCCCTGCGCCTACTTCTGCGGCAACTCGTTGGGCCTGATGCCCCGGGCCGCCCGGGCCGCCGCCGAGCAGGAGTTTGCCGCTTGGGAGCGGCTGGGCGTGGAAGGCCATTTCCAGGCCCCTTCGTTCTGGATGCACTACCACGACACCCTCACCGAGGCCAGCGCCCGCCTGGTGGGTGCGCAGCCTATTGAGGTGGTGGTGATGAACAACTTAACCGTAAATCTGCACCTGCTGCTGGTGTCATTCTACCGCCCCACGGGCACGCGCTACAAGATTTTAATGGAAGGCGGCGCGTTTCCGTCCGACCAATACGCCATCGAAAGCCAGGCCCGCCTGCACGGCCTCGACCCCGCCGACGTTATTGTGGAGCTGGTGCCCCGCCCCGGCGAGCACACCCTGCACACCGCCGACATCGAGGCCAAAATAACGGAGCTGGGCGACTCACTGGCCACCGTGCTCATCGGGGGCGTGAACTACTACACCGGGCAGGCCTTCGACATGGCCGCCATTGCGCGGGCGGGCCACGCCGTGGGGGCCTACGTGGGCTTCGACCTGGCCCACGCGGCCGGCAACCTAGAGCTGCACCTGCACGACTGGGACGTGGATTTTGCCTGCTGGTGCACCTATAAGTACCTCAACTCCGGACCGGGGGGCACCTCGGGCGTGTTTGTGCACGAGCGGTTTGCCCAGCGGCCCGACCTCGTGCGCCTAGCCGGCTGGTGGGGCCACGACCCGGCGGTGCGCTTTCAAATGAAAAAAGGCTTCCGGCCCATGCCCGGCGCGGCCGGCTGGCAACTCTCCAACGCCCAGATTTTTCCCATGGCCCTGCACCGCGCCAGCCTCGAAATCGTGGACCGGGCCGGCGGCATGGCGGCCCTGCGCCGCAAGAGTGAGCAGCTCACGGCCCGGCTCGAAAGCGCAATCCGTGGCTTAGGCCTGGCCGCTTCCCAGCTCGAAATCATCACCCCGGCCGACCCCGCCCAGCGCGGCTGCCAGCTCTCGGTGCTGGTGCACGAGCGGGGCCGCGAGCTGTTCGATTTCCTGGCCGCACAAGGCATCATCGCCGACTGGCGCGAACCAAATGTTATCCGCCTGGCACCCGTACCGCTCTATAATTCGTTTATGGACGTGCAACGAGTGGGCGACGCGCTGGCGCGCTTCTTTCAATGAGGAATGAAGAATGAGGAATGAAGAATTATTTCGGCAGTCCTCCTATTCATTCTTCATTCCTCATTCTTCATTCCTCATTCAATTTTATGGAAGATTACGCCGCCAAGATGCTGCTCAAGACCGACGCGGCCCTGCGCGAATACGTGACCGGCCATGTCCAGTACCGCGAGGCCGCCGTGCTGGCCGCCCTCGATGAGCTGCGCCGCCGCGGGCAGCCCGCCCCCGAAGAAACCAACCTGCGCCCCAGCCTGGAAGCCGGAGCCGCCACCCAGCGCACCCTCGACGAAGCCGCCGAAGCCGAGCGCCGCCAGGCATCAGCCACCACCACCCCGGCTGCCGCCCTGGCCGAAGAGCCCACCGGCCCGGCCCTGTACTCGCCCGTGACCATCGTGCTGTTTTCGGTGCCGTTCACATTTCTGGCCGGTGGGGCACTGCTGGGCCTCAACCTGTGGCGGCTTGACCGCAAGCGGGCCCTGCTCGGGCTGGTGCTTTTTATTGTGGCCTATATCCTTGCTCTGATAAAAATACTAGCGTGGGCATTGCCAATTTATGGCCTCAGCCCTTGGTATGGGCCTTTGATAAACCTGCCGCCTATCTTGGCCTACGTGTTGTGGTTTTGGCCCCGCAACGTGGGCATACTAAGCTACCGCAGCCGCAGCTGGCTGCCCCCGCTGCTCGTCTGCTTCGCGCTGATGTACGGGGCGCAAAAGCTGAACGGCTACCTCCTAAAGCAGCAGCCCAAGGAGGTGCAGCAGCAGTTTGAAAAGATGATGCCGAAGTAGGCCCCGCAGCGTCAGAGTTCCCGCAGTGGGCCGCCGTGTTTATTTGAACAACACGGCGGCCCACTGCGGCTTTACCACTGCGCCCACTGCGGGAAACCTGGCCTCACTCCGTTTGATGCGGAGGCCCCACCGCTTTGTGCGGCTTACCAGCGGCTCAGCACGGACAGCACTTTCACGCCGTAGGCATTCACGGTGTACACTTCGCTGCCCAGGTCGGCGGGGTACGGGCCGGGGTGGGTGCGGTAGGCCCCGAGGAAATACTGCTCTTTGCCGGCCCCGCCCACCCGGAACCGCTTCCGGTCTTCGAGCTTCATGATGGCCAGGTTGTTTTCGATGAGGCCGCCGTTTTGGGCCGTCACGTTAAGCTGCGGGGCCGGGTCGTGCGCCAGAATCCATTCCAGGCCCTGCCGGTAGGACAAGCCCCAGTAGTCGCGCTCGAAATTCTGCTCCACAGCGGCCCCCGATAGAAAGGAGAAGTACACCTGCTCCTGCGGGTGCGCCAGCACCATTTGCCCGATGGTGTAGCACAGCTCGCCCCCGGCCAGGGCGGCCGCGCCCACCGCCACGGGCCGCAGCCAGCGCCGTTCCTGCCCGGCCTGCCAGAGCGCCCGCGCCCCGCGCACCGCCAGCAGCAGCAAGGCCGGGTACACGAAGTACAGGTGCCGCCAGCCGTCGTAGATAACCGAGTCGAGCGCGATGACCATGCCGATGGGCAGGCTGAGCCAGCCGATAAACAGGATGTCCAGCCGGCCCTCGAAGGAGCGCAGGCGCGCCAGCGGCCGGCGCAGCAACGCGTAAATGGCCCCCAGCCCGCCCAGCACCAAGGCTACGGTGTAGGCCACGGGCGTGGTGATGATAATCCAGACCGGGGCGTAGTGCCAGGGCAGTTTCAGGGTGGAAACCAGTTCGCCCAGGTAGAGCACCTCCCCAATCCAGCGGAATTTCTTCATGTGTTCGAGCGAGAGCAGGAAGTTATCCAGCGGGGCCTCCCAGAGGTAGGGCCAGCCCAGCACGGTGGCCGCCACGGCCACGACCAGAAACACCGGCACGGCCGTGGCAAAAGCCCACCGCCGCTTGCTTTCGGCCGGGCCGAACAATACTTCCAGCGCCACCATGCCCAACGTCAGGGCGATGAGCAGGATGCCCAGGATGCGCACATCGACCGCGGCGGCCGTGGCCAGGCCGTGCACGGCGGCGCGGCCCAGGGTGGGCCGTTGCAGCAGCCGCAACAGCGTGTAGATGCCCAACGTGAAAAACGCCACGAACACGATGTCCTTGCCGTTGTAAAAGCTCTCGGCAAAAAACCGGGGCGACAGCACCAGCAGCGTGCTCAACAACAGGCCCATCCGCCAGCTGTTGAACCGAATCCGGCCGATGTTGAAGAGCGCCCAGGTGCCCAACACAGATACCAGAAACACCGCAAAGTGCCGCAGTAAATAGTACGTACGGGAATCCTCAATGCCAATGCTTTGGTCGAGCAGCGCCAGCGGCATTTCGAAGAGCACGCCGTGGTCGTTTTCCGGGTAGCCGTGGATGTCGGGCGTGGCCCCGAAACCGGGCCGGTCGGCGGCCCACTCCGGCGCAAGATGGCCGGCCACGTACTTGGCGCTGACCATGCCGTTGGTGCGGTCCACCGGTTCGTCCCACGACACGCCGTAGTCGCGGAATAAACACAGCCCAACTAGGAGGAGCAGCCCGAAATAGCACCGCACGTAGAAAGTGGACGAGCGGGCCCCAAAAACGGCACGCAAACGGGATAGAAACATAGACAGACGGTTCACGGGGCGGGGGCCGCCCGCTATAGCCGCCCAAAAGTACGCCTCGGCTGCCGGGTTGCGGAACCGGCCGGCCCGCTTGCGTTTGCCGGGCGCGTTGTTTCTTGCGGGCCCGCTCCGCTGCCCATGACGCTCGCCCTTATTGCCCTGCCCCAAGCCGACTTGCACTTCGACCCGGCCTTTCTGTCGCCGGCCGAAGCCGCCGCGCTGCTCGCCCAGCTCATTGACGAGGTGGCCTGGGAGCAGCGCGCCATCCGCATATTTGGGCAGCAGATTCCGCAGCCGCGCCTCACCGCGTGGTACGGCGACCCGGCCGCGCGCTACACCTACTCGGGCCTCACCTGGGAGCCCCGGCCTTGGACAGTCGCCCTCCGGGCCCTGCGCCAGCGCGTGGAAGCGGCCACCAGCACCCGCTTCAACAGCGTGCTGCTGAACTACTACCGCGACGGCCGCGATAGCATGGGCTGGCACGCCGACGATGAGCCGGAGCTGGGCCCGACCCCCGCCATCGCCTCGCTCAGCCTGGGGGCTACGCGCCGCTTTCGCCTGCGGCCGCAGGGCGGTTTGGCCCACCCACCCCTCGGCCTCGACCTGCCCAGCGGCAGCCTGCTGCTCATGCGCGGGCCCACCCAGCAGCACTGGCAGCACGCCCTGCCCAAAACCGCCCGGCCCGTGGGCCCGCGCCTCAACCTCACGTTTCGGTGGGTGCACAGCGCGGCGGGTTAAGTTGTTAGGCATCAGTTGTCAGTTGTTAGCAGACTAGTAACCGGCTGACTAACAACTCACAACTGACAACCCATTTATTTTTGCACGTTTACTTAGTAGCGAATGTCGGGGTGGCCCCACAGGTGCGGGCAAAACCCGTCGCCCACTTCGTAGTCGCCCACCCGAAACGCGGCCGGGGCAGCGAGGCACGGTAGCTGGTAGGTCACACTTCCCGGCGTAGGGCAGGCAGCCGGAGGCTCTGCGGGTGGAGACGGCTCGGAAAGGAGCGCGGCGGGCGGCGGGCTGGGCCGACGAAAGCGGTTGATGCGGTGCAAAGGCTACGTAAGGCGTAAGGAAGGAACCAAAGACGAGGGGTTTATTCAGCCGCAGTCAGCCTTGTGGCGCGGCGGCCCCCACCCATTTACAAGGAGCGTACCAAGCTGCGTGGCGGTGTAGGCGTTCGGACCCAGGCAATTCGCCAAAACCGTCATCTTACCCTTGGAATAGTGCCGCAAGGCCTTTTGGGGATGCACAAAAAAACCCCGGCCAATAACTGGCCGGGGCTTGCTATCACTCGGTTTCCCGAATCTATTTGATGTCGAACAGCAGGCCGAAGTAGCCGATGCGGCCGTAGTTGGGCGCGCCGTACACTTGCAGGTTGGCGGTGTTGAACAGGTTGGTGGCACCGGCTTGCAGCGTGGTATGCAGGGTCTTGAGGGTGTAGCCCAGCTGGGCGTCCACGGTTTGGGCCGTGGGCACGGTGCCGGTAGCGAAGGTGGACTCGTAGAGGAAGGTATCAACCCAGCGGTAGTTCACGTTGTAGCTCAGGGCGCGGTCCAGCAGCTGGCCATCGATGCCGAGGTTGAACTTGTTTTTTGGCGTGTTGAAGAAGGACTGCGTGCCGGCCTTGAAGTCCTTCGTAATAAGGTCGTTGTAGCTGTAGTTGCCGCTCACAGTCAGGGCCGGGGCGAAGGCGTAGCTCAGGGTAATGCCCGCGCCCTGGCTCTGCACGCGCTGGTCCACGTTGGCCGCAATCTGGATAATGCGGGTGCTGTTAGCCGCGCCGTTGGCCAGCACCGGGCTGCCGAAGCGCACGCTGGCCCCAGCCGCAATTTGACCTGTGGCCGGACTGCCATTAGCGCCAACGGCCGTGGGCCGGCTGCCATCCACATTGCCGATGAAGTTCTGGGTGGCAATGAAGTTGTTATACACGTTGTAGAAATAGTCTACGTCGATGTACAGCTTCTTGAACAGCTGGGCGCGGTAGCCCACTTCAAAGCTGTTCACTTCTTCCAGCTTGAGGGACGGGGCACTGTACTCGTAGGTAGCAAGTTCGGCCGTGCGGGTGGGGGCCAGAATGCCCGGCAGTTGGCTGGCCAGCGCGGGCGTATAGCCCTGGAAGCCGCCGCGCACGTTGCCCAGCAGGAAGGCGCGGCCCACGTCGAGTTTGATGTACTGGTCGTTCTGCGTGGGGGCCCGGAAGGCGCGGCTGAAGCTGGCGCGGAAGTTCTGGAGCTTGTCGGGGCCCAGCGAATACACCGCCGAGGCGCGGGGCGAAAATGCCGTCCCGAAGTTTTGGAACCGGTCGATGCGGCCGGCCGCGGCCAGCTTCAGGTGGTCGTCGAGCAGGGTTTTGCTGGCCTGGGCGTACGCGCCGTATTCGTAATTTTTGATGCGGTCGCCATCCCTGGTGTCCTCAAACAAGCTGCCGTCGGAGCCCAGCAGGAACTGGCGGTAGGCCCCGCCCACGGTCAGGTTGGCGAAGCTGTTGTTGAAGGTGTACTGGCCGCTGCCCTCGTTGAGGATGGAGCGGATAATCAGCCGCGCCCCCTGGCCCGGCGTGGGGTCGTGCACAATCCGGTTGCGGGCGTCAGCAAACTCCTTGCTGCCGGGTTGCAGCAGCGGCGCGCTGGCGTTGGCCGCATCGCGGGCGGCCAGGGCCGCCGCATCGGCGTTGCTGCCGTTGTAGGCGCGGTTGTAGGCCGCGGCGTAGGTGCCGAAGTAGCGCTGGGCATAGCTCACGGGCCGGCCCGCGGCATCCACTACCGGCACGGTGAGGTTGCCGCTGGCATCCTTAGCCAAGGCCTGCTGCGTTTGCAGAAACGAGCCCAGGAAGCCCAGGTTGTAGGAGCCGTCCGTCTGCGGGTCGCGCCCACCCGAGAAGTCGTGCGTGGTGAAGCCCCGCACAAACCAGTTGCGGCCTTCCAGCTGCACGCGGCCCTGGTGGGCCCCGCTGTTCACAAAGCGATAGCGGCTGGCGCTCTGGTAGGTGGTGGTGGCGTTGGTGTACTTATAGTCCACCGTGGCCTTGATGCTGTTGGTGAGCAGCACGGCCAGGCTGGGGGCCACTTTGTAGGCGTGGGTTTTGTTGTCGCCGGCCACCAGCTGCTCCTCCGTGTAGCCGGGCAGGAATACCGTTTTGCCCGCCAGTGCCCCACCGGTGGCGGTGAAGGTATTGCCCACGTCGCCGTAGCGGCTCACTGCATCGTAGCCCAGGTTCGAGCCGGCGGCGTTGTTGTTCGGCTCAATCAGCGTGGAAGTAGCATCTTGGTTATCAGCCAGAAAATCATTTGCCTGCACTGCCCCGCCCGAGATTTTAAACGCCACCCGCTCGCCAATTTTGGTGGCGTAGCGCAGCTGGCCGTCCAGCAGGTTGCGGTTGCCGCCGCGCAGGCGCACCGTCAGGCCGGGGTCCTGGAAGGGGTCTTTGGAGTTGGTGAGCAGCACGCCGTTGAAGGCGTTGGCCCCGTAGAGCGCGGAAGCCGGGCCGTGCACAATCTCCACGCTGGCCACGTCGAGCACGGGCGTTCCGAGCAGGTTGCCGAAATTGCTGCTCAGGCTGGGCAGCTGCGTGTCCATGTAGTCGGCCAGCTGAATCACGCGTTCCGAGCGCGAGGAGTTGAAGCCCCGCGTGCTGAAGCTGGTGGTGAGCAAGCTGGAGCTGCTCACGTCGATGCCCTTGAACCGGCCCAGGCCGGCCACCAGGTCGGGGGTGGTCACCTGTTCCACTTGGCGTTGGCTGAGTTTTTCCACGGTTACCGGCACCTGGCCGATGCTCTCTTCCACGCGGGAGGCGGCTACTACTACCTGGTCGAGCACGGCGCTGGGCCGGAGCGTCACGATAACCGCATTATCCGGGGCGCTCAGCGGCAGGTCCTGGCTTTCGTACCCGATAAATGATATTACCAGCGTTAGTGGCCCCTTGGAAAAGTCCGCTTTCACCTGAAACTGACCTTCCTCGTTGGTACTGTTGCCGGTGTAGGTGCCTTTGACAATAACCGTGGCCCCCGGCAAGGGCGTGCCGGCCTCCGTTTGCACGGTACCGCTAACTGTTTGAGGACCTTGGGCCCAACTACCGAATGGTAGCAACAAGCATAAAAGAATGCAAAAGTAAATGAAGCGCATGTTTGGGAACTTAGATAAATAGCATGCAAACCTACTATCTATTTTCCGCATTTCGCGGAATAACCCATTAGTTCCCCATTTCTTTAAACTCGATTAAATTATCTAAACAATAATTAGTTAGTATCTAATATCCGGGTGCCCCGACAGGTTTGGGTCCCCCTCGGCCCCCACCACAAAAGCGCCTACTTGCAGCACGGTGGCCACTGCCACTGGCGGCAGCTGCGCGGGCATGGTGCGCCGCCATGCCGCCCGGCTGGGCGCGTGCTGCACCCCAATGGCCAAGGGCAGGACCAACAGGCCGGGCCGGTGCCGGGCCGTGCGGCAGCGCCACCGCATGAAGCCAATCCGCTTGTAGCGAAATCGAAAATGTGTCATAGTGAAAATTCGTTTTGTTCTAGTTTGTCAAAGGTCCGCCAACCGTTGCTTCTGCCTAGATTTTTACGACTGATTATATAATTTACTCGATGAGTACAAGTACATGCACGTTCAGAAATTCTCTTTCAACATCACAGCGCCACGACTGTAGTAGCTTCGTTAGTGGTTCGTTTCCCACCCCATTTGCCCCTGTTCGTATGTCCACCGTTGCCCCGCCGTTTGCCGCCGCCGAGCCCCTCACCGTGATGGGGGCTGGCCTGGTTGGTTCGTTGCTTTCGTTGTACCTGGCCCGGCGCGGGCATCCCGTGCAAGTATTTGAGCGGCGCGCCGACCCGCGCCGGGCCGGCTTTCAGGAAGGCCGGTCCATCAACCTGGCCCTTTCGGACCGGGGCTGGCGCGCCCTCGAAGGCGTGGGCGTGGCCGACGACATTCGCCAGGTGGGCATTGCCATGAGCGGCCGCGTGATGCACGACGTGCACGGCACCCTCACGCGGCAGCCCTACGGCGCGGCCGACCAGGCCATTTACTCCGTCAACCGCGGCCACCTCAACCGCCGCCTGCTCGATTTGGCGGAGGCCAACCCGAACGTGCGCCTCAGCTTCGGCCAGCAGTGCCTGGGCATCGACCTGCGCCAGCAGCACCTCAACCTGCTCGACACGGCCACCCAGCAGGCCCACACGGAACCCTACACCCGGTTGTTTGGTACCGATGGGGCCTTTTCGGCGGTGCGCGCGGCCTTGCAGAAAACCGACCGCTACGACTACTCGCAGGACTACCTGGAGTATGGCTACAAGGAACTTACCATTGCGGCGGGCCCGGAAGGCACGTGGCCGCTCGAAAAAAATGCCCTGCACATCTGGCCGCGCGGGCAGTACCTCATGATTGCGCTGCCCAACCTGGATGGTTCGTTCAACTGCACGCTGTTTTTCCCTTACGAAGGGCCCGAAAGCTTCGCCGCGCTGCAAACCCCGGCCCAGGTCACGGCCTTTTTCAGCCGCGTGTTTCCCGACGCGGTGCCGCTGATGCCGGCGCTGGAGCAGGAGTTTTTTGAGCACCCCACCGGCTCGTTGGTCACCATCAAGTGCTTCCCGTGGAAGTACGACGACGACGTGCTGCTGCTCGGCGATGCCTCGCACGCCATTGTGCCGTTCTACGGCCAGGGCATGAACGCCGGCTTTGAGGATTGTAGCGTGCTCAACCAGCTGCTCGACCAGCACGGCGACGCCGACTGGCCCACCATTTTCACCGAATTTCAGCAGCAGCGCAAGCCCAATGCCGACGCCATGGCCGACCTGGCCATTTACAACTTCACCGAAATGCGCGACCGGGTGGCCGACCCGCGGTTCCTGCTTCAGAAGAAGATAGAGGCCAAAATAGCGGCCCAGTTTCCCGGCCGCTGGACGCCGCTGTATTCGCAGGTCACCTTCTCGCACACCCCCTATGCCGAGGCCTGGGCCTCCGGCCAGCGCCAGGACGCCATCATGGCCCGCCTCATGCCCCACATTCAGGCCGAAACCGACTTTGACCAACCCAGCGTACAGGCCCTGGTGCAGCAGGAGATGGCCGCTCGCGGGTAACTGCCCGGCTTGGGACACTAGCCGCACACCACCAATCCAATGGCGCAGCGAGACCCGTACGCTATATTCCAGGGAAGCTGATTAGAAAACCTGAATAAAAATCAGATTAACTTGTCTGAACAGTAGATTAAAGTTGCTTGGTTGGCACCAGCCAAAACTATTCCGTAGTTACCCGAAATTTTCTTTGCCCGGGCCACCGCATACTTTTGCCCGGCGAGTGGTTACTTTATATCGGCGAGTGGCCGCACTTGCCTTATCTACTTTGCCCTTCTTTCCGCCTTTGCTATGCTGACCTGCGCTATTATTGACGACGACGAGATTAATCGACTGACGCTGGAACACTACGTTGCCCTTACCCCTAATCTCAAGCTAATGGCATCGTTAACCGATGGCATTGCCGGGCTTACGTTCTTCCGCGAAGGCAACCGGGTCGACGTATTATTTCTGGATATTGAGATGCCGCACCTCAGCGGCCTGGAGCTGTTGCGCGTGCTCACCGACCCGCCCGAGGTCATCATCACCACGGCCCGGCAGGACTTTGCCGTCGATGCCTTCGAGCTGCGCGTGACCGACTACCTGGTGAAGCCCTTCGATTTTGCCCGCTTCACGCAGGCGGTGCAACGGGTGCAATCGCGCCGCCCCGTGCCTGCGCCGGCCGCGCCCGCCGTGGCCGAAGGCCCCGCCAACGCCGACCTTTTCGTGAAGGTGAACAGCCGCATGGTGCGCGTCAATTTCGACGATGTGCTGTACGTCGAAGCCCTGTCCGATTACGTCAACATTGTTACGCCCAAGCACAAGTACATCGTTTACACCACCCTCAAGGCGCTGGAAAACCGCTTGCTGCCGTTTGCCAATTTCGCCCGGGTGCACCGCAGCTATTTGCTTAATACCCAGCACATCGAGTCTATTGAGGATAATACGGCCAACCTCCAGGGCGGCCATTTTGTGCCCATCGGCAAGTCGTACCAGGACGGGTTCTACAAGAGCCTGCAACGGATTTAAATGCAGTTAAAAATTAAAAATGAAGAGTTAAAAGCCATTATATCCTGCTTTTAACTCTTCATTTTTAATTTTTAACTGCTTTCGGAAGGGTCGGAGCTTACCTGCTTGTAGCTGGGCAACTCGTCGAACGGCCGCAACAGACTGATTACATCGAGGGCATCGGCCAGGGCTTCGTGGGCCACGTCGGGGCCCAGGCCGGCGCGGGCCTTGCAGATGCTCATGCTGGGCAGGCGCGAGTCTTTGCGCCAGTTGAGATAGAACGCGGCCGGGTCCAGCATGGCGGGCTCGGCCCGCACGAGGGTGCCGTAGCCGGGCAATTCCTTAAGGAAGCCCAGGTCGAACACGGCAATGTTTTTGCCGGCCATGGTCACGGCCACGCAGTCTTTTTTATCGGTTTTGAAGCCGTGGGCCAGCAGAAACGCACGTAGCTGCGGCAGCAAATCGGCGGGCGTGCAGAGCTCGGGGTTGGATGTTTTCTGGGCCAGCTCCTCAAATAGCCGGGCATTGAGGGCAATGGCTCCGGCGGTACCGGCATACTCCGGGTGGCGCACCACGCGCCGGAAAGCGGGCAGCTCGGCCAGCGGCAGCGGCTGGCGGCTGTCTTCAACCACGGCGGCCAGCTCCAGAATCTGGTGGCGGGCGGGGTTAGAACCGGAAGTTTCGAGGTCGAGGGAAACGTAGCGCATGGCGGGGTTGTACGCAGCCGGCCCGGAAGCCGCCGGGCGGCCCCGCAGCATTATTCGGACGCAACCCATAACTTAGCCGAGTCGCCACGCAGTCAGCGGGGCTCTTTCTGCCCGTATGAACCTCTTTCGGCCGCTCCTTCCCCTGGCCCTGAGCACCCTGGCCCTAAGCGGCCCCGCCTTTGGCCAAACGGCCATGACCGGCTCCCCGCAACCCGCCGTCGAGCTGCTGCGTCAGCAGTACGACGCCTCCTTCAGCAACCACCCGCAGCTGTACAGCGGCCTGGAGTACGCGGACTATACCCGGCGCTACCACAAGCGCACCGGCGACCAGTTTTTTCTGAGCTCTGAGCCCCAACCCGGTAGCGTAGATTACAACAACCACCATTTCGGCGGCGTACGGCTGAGCTACGACGCGGTGCTCGACCAAGTGCTGCTAACCCAGCCCAACAACCCGGTGCTGATACGCCTCATCGATGAGCAGCTGCGCGGCTTCACGCTGGGGCCCACCCGCTTTGTGCGGCTGGTGGCCGACAGCGCCTCGGGTGGCGTTATCCGCACGGGCTACTACCAGGTGCTGGCTGATGGCCGCGCCCAGGTGCTGGCCCGCCGCACCAAGCACTTGCAGGAGCGCCTCAACCAGCCCTACGTGGACGTTGAGTTCGTGGCCAGCACTAAATTTTTCGCTCAGAAAGGCGGGCAGTACTACCCCATTCGCAGCAAATCGAACGTGGTGCGCCTGCTGGCCGACCGCAGCAAAGACGTGCAGCAGTACCTGAAAGAGCACCACCTGAAATTCAACAAGGCCCAGTTCGAGCCCTCCGTGGTCGAGCTGGTAGCCTACTACAACGGGCTGCCGCCGCAGTAGCGCGGGGCCCCTCCTTTCGTTTCCTTCCGCTTTCCTTTCCGCTCCTCCTTCCTGCCTGCCTTCTATGAAGCACGCTTACTTTTTCCCAGTGCTTTGCGGCCTTGTGCTGCAATAGCCTGACCGGCTATTGCCAACAGCTGGCCGAGCGCCCCATTACGGGCACGTTCACGCATCTGCCCTTCGAGCAGTTTGCCCGGCAGCTGGAGGCCCAGGCCCCGCCCGTGCACCTGTACTTCGACCCCAAGGCCGTGGACAGCCTGTTTGTGACCCTGCAGGTGCAGGCCCAGCCTTTGCGGGCCGTGCTGGAGCAGGCCCTGCAAAAAACGGCCTTTCATTTCGTTATCGACGACGAAGGTCGCGTACTGGTGGCCAACGCGCCCCTCGATGCCACGTTGCCGGGCAGTTTTTTTGAGGCCGCCAGCCTAGCCGATGGCGACACCCCCAACGCGGCCGATGCCGACCCGGCCAGCGCCACGCCAACCGGCCGCTCGCGCTACGTGAGCGCCTCCGAGTACCGGGTGTACACCATTGGCACGGCGGGCGGCGGGGGCAGCAAGGCCACGCTGGCGGGCCACATCCGCGACCAGAAAACCGGCGAGCCGGTGGTGGGCGCGTCCATCTACTCGGAGGTGCCCAACATTGGGGCCAGCACCGACCAGTTTGGGGGGTTTTCGCTCACGCTGCCGCTGGGGCGCTACGACCTGAAGGTGCGCGGCGTGGGCATTAAAAATACCAAGCGGCAGGTGGTGCTGCGCGGCGACGGCAAGCTGGAAGTGGAGGTGGAAGAGGACATTATCCCGCTGAAAGAGGTAATTGTGGAGGCCGAGAAAGATAAAAACGTGTCGGGCATGCAAATGGGGTTGGAGAAACTCGACATCAAGACCATGAAGCAGGTGCCCACGGTGTTTGGCGAAACGGACATTCTGCGCGTTATCCTCACGCTGCCGGGGGTGAAGTCGGTGGGCGAAAGCAGCACCGGCCTGAACGTGCGCGGCGGTGCCACGGACCAGAACCTGATTCTGTTCAACGACGCGACCATTTACAACCCCTCGCACCTGTTCGGCTTTTTCTCGGCCTTCAACCCCGATGTGTTGCAGGGCGTGGAGCTCTACAAGAGCGCCATTCCGGCCAAGTACGGCGGGCGCCTGTCCTCAGTGCTCGACATCAGCACCCGCGAGGGCAACAAGAAGAAGTTTTCGGGCTCGGGCGGCATCGGGCCGCTCACCAGCCGCCTCACCCTGGAAGGGCCGCTGCTGAAGGACAAAAGCTCGTTCATCGTCAGTGGGCGGGCCAGCTACTCCGACTGGATTCTTAAGCGGCTGTCGGACAAGAATTTCTCCCAGAGCTCGGCGGCGTTTTCTGATATCACGGGGCACATCAGTCACGAATTCAACGAGAAAAACTCGCTCTACGCCACCGGCTACTACAGCACCGACCGGTTCCG
>JBBQSQ010000068.1:0-21270 GCA_038213745.1 Cytophagales bacterium | reverse complement strand
TTTGCGCGGTATTTTTGGCCGCGCGTGAACACCCCACCCTAATTCAACTGTTAAAAACCCAAACGCGCGTAATAAAATTCCGCGCTACTGCGCCAGAAAACTATACGGCCACTTTTCCCAATCATCAACCAACCCAGCTTTTACCGGATTTTCCAATACATAACGAATAATCCGTTCCAACTCCCCCGGTCGCACCACATGGTCGTAGCTCTCGGCCTGCCAGAAGCCACCGCTTCGACCCAACAACTGATTTGCCTGCCGGCTGGAATAGCCTTTGAGGAATTGTAGTGTTTTCGCTAGCGACGGCGCACCGTCAGGCAACTCGACCACCAAATGAACGTGGTTGGGCATGATGCAATAACACTGCAAGTTGTAGCCTTTCCCATCAGGGTAATGCAGCGCCTGCACTACGACAGCGGCGATTTCGGGCTGTTGTAGCCAAGTGGGGCCGTGGTTGGTGCCCGCCAGTAAATCATCGAAACGCCCGAAATACTTTTTCCGCTCGGCATACTGCGCGGCATGGTCCGGCCCGCAGCCTACTTGCAGCAGCCGAGCTTCGGTCTGTAGCCGCTCCAAAACTTCCTGCGGCAGGCTGCCCACCAGCCGGAACGTAAGGAAAATAACCTCCCCCGGCGGCAGCCGATGCGGCAGGTTACGCTCATAATAAATAAGGTCGGACACAGCCGCAATGTAGCGCGGACTTTCAGTCCGCGACCCACAAAGCTGATTGAAGCACTTTCATTTATCTCACCCACTCGCGGACTAAAAGTCCGCGCTACAGCCCATGACCGCCCACACCCACGCCTACGCCGACCCCATCCTCACCCTGGACAACATCTCCATGTCTTTCCACGGCGAAGTCATCCTGCGCAACATCAACGCCCAGATTCTCGACGTTATCCGGCCTAACATGGCCCAGGGGCAGGTCGTGGGGTTCTACGGCCGCTCGGGCATCGGCAAGTCGGTGCTGTGCCGCATCATGGCGGGGCTCATGGCCCCCAGCAGCGGCACCGTGGACGTGGGCCTGGCCCAGCAGCCCGTGCAGGCCGGCATGGTGGGCTTCGTGCAGCAGCGCTACCCGCTGTTCGACCACCGCACCCTCTTCGACAACCTGCTGGTGGCCGCCCAGCGCAAGCACGCCCCCGCCGATGCCCGCCAGCACGTCGAAACCTACCTCGAACGCTTCGGCCTGGCCCCGCACCGCCGCAAGTACCCGGCCCTGCTCTCGGGCGGGCAGCGCCAGCGGGCGGCCATCGCCCAGCAACTGCTTTGTTCCGACCACCTCATCCTGCTCGATGAGCCTTTCTCCGGCCTCGACGTGGCCATGATTGACGAGGTGAAAAAAATCATTGTCGAAGTCACGACCATGGACGAGCTAAACACCGTCGTCATCGTCTCGCACGACCTCGTGACCACCACCGCCCTGGCCGACCGCCTCTGGCTGCTCGGCTACGAGCACGACGCGGCCGGCCTTCCCGTGCCGGGGGCCACCATCAGCCCCCGGCACCAGTACAACCTGGCCGAAATGGGCCTTGCCTGGCACGAAAACGTGGAAGCCGAGCCGGAATTTGCCCAGTTCGTCGAGCACATCAAGCAGGAGATTCGCAAAAGTTAGCCCGGCCGCGGCGGATGGGCCGCCACGGCCGGGCTAACTACTGTAGCTCTTATTCAGACGTTTACGGTGTGTTCGGTGTGCACCGTGTTCACCACGCCCGCGCCCACGTCGGCTTTGTCGGGCACGAAGAGTTGCAGCAGCGGGTCCAGCACGTTCACGCCGCTCACCAGGTTCGGGTCGAATTGGAACAAGGACGTATCGTGCAGCATAATGACCGGGTCGCCCAATTTGGGCACGGTGCTCAGCGCCGATGCCTTCTGCACCTTCGCAAGCGCTGGCGGGTTCGTCCGCAGGCTCTTGAGCATGCTTAGGCTGGGCGCGAAGAAGTATTCGCCGCCCCGCATGTTGATAAAATCCCCAAACCGGGCGTCTTTCCGGCCGGCGGCCCCGTAGTCGGTGGGCCAGTGGTACTGGGTGGGGTGGGCGTTGCTCAGGTCGGTGGGCTGGCCGATGAGCGGGTCTTTCCCGGTCCCCGACTGCGAGAAGTCGGGCGCGTTCACCCACGCCTGCTGCACAAACTCGAACTGGTTGGCGATGTTGGCCACGTAGCACATGAACAACAACCCCACGCCGCCCGTGGGCAAGTCCGCGGGCTTGTCCGACAGGTTGCCTTCGGCGTCGCGAATCCGGGGCTTGTCCTCGTAGGGAATGCCCCGGCGTACCAGCCGCTTGGTTTTGTTAAAATCCGCCCCGGCGAGGTCGGTGCGCGGCCCGGATTTGCGGATGTGGGCGTGAAACGGGCACTTGGAGGCACTGCCGGCATCCGCGAAGTTGAAGTTGTTTTCCTGGTGGCCCAGGGCAGGTTCCTGGGCCTCGCCGTGCAGCATCACCGGCGTGCCGTCCTCGAACCGGCCCACGGCCCAGGCCCCAATCAGCTCGGCTTGCTCCGCCTGGGCCGGCGTCCAGCTGGCCTCGTTGGCCGGCAGGTTGAACACGGTTTTGGCGGTTTCTTTCTCCTGGGTTTTAAAGCCCCGCACGTTCTGTTCCAGCTTGCGAAACACGAAATAGCTGCCCATGCTGTTGCCGTCCTTGCCGCCGGGGTCGGCCACGAGCATCAGGCCGGGCGTGGCCCGCGGGTCCCATTTGTCGGTGTGGGCCGGGAGCTCATCGGCAAAAAACACCGGCTGGCTGATGCCGTCCACGTAGTTGTTGTGCTCAATGCCTTCGCCTTCGGCGTTGCGCAACACCACGCCCCGCTCCACGGCCACCACCGTGGCTTTGGTGGCCAGCGACAGCTTGATGGCCCGCGTCAGCGAGCGCGCCTGGTGAATATCGGCGTCGGCCACGAGCACCATGGCGTGAATGACGCCGTCGGCCCCGTTCAGGCCCGCGCTCCAGGTGGCGGGGTTAGGGTCCTTGAGCGCCGCGTTCGATGCCTTCATGCCGCCGCCAAATTTGGGGTCCGTGGGCTTTTTGGCGGATGCCACACCCAGGTAATTATAGCCCTCGGCGGTGAGGAAAAACGACGCGAAAACGCTGCCCGGGATGCGCTCGTCGTGAAAGAGCTGGGTTTCGTCCTGCTGCTTGCGGGCCGTGGTCACGAACACGCTGCTGAAGCTGGCTATCCAATTGCCCACTTCTTTCTTCTTGCCAGCTTTGAAGCTCAAAAACAGGTTGAAGGTGAACTGGCGGCCGTGGCCTTTGAGGATGTTCCCCTGCAGGTCGCTTAGGATGGGGTCGGCGGGGTCGACGGGAAATTTTGCTAGGAACTGGGCTGATGGCATGGGCTGGGGTTTGTTTAAGTGAATGAGTTATTTTCCGCTTATCTCCGCAGGCCAATGCTCGTCCGGCGTACCCGCGCGCAGGGTCTGCCACCGCGCAGCGAGCAAGCAGTGGCCCAACGTGGTCCTATTTCAAGCAGCCAATCCCGGCCACGGCCGCTTTGCGCCGCAAAAACACCGAGGCAGCTCTTCGGCTCATTCGGGCAACCAAACGCCCCCGCCCAGCCGGCACCCGCGACACCACCATCCGATTCAACTCGCGCCCCAGGCCTCATGCGCTACAGCATAGCCCTCATTTTCAAGCTTCTTTCAAGCCCGGCAAAGGTAAAATCACCCGCCACCTTCATGCATCAGTGCCACCACTGAATCTTGGGCCCCGGAGCGTCTCGGCCGCCTCTGGCTGCTGGGCTACGAGCACGACGCGGCCGGGGCCCTCGTGCCGGGTGCCACCATCAGCCCCCATTACCAATACAACCTGGCCGAGATGGGCCTCGCCTGGCACGAAAACGTCGAAGCCGAACCCGAATTTGGCCGATTTGTCAAGTACATCAAGCAGGAGATTCGCGGGAGTTAGGCGAGGTCGCGCACTTGCCAGTCGGGTGATACCCGGTCGGTTAGGTTGTGTAGCTTGAATGCCAGGCCCCATTCACTCAGTTTGGCGGTGAGCCGCTGGTCGGAGTAGTGTAACCTGGTCTTTCTTGTTGAGGCGGCGAAAATCGTTCTTATCCGCATCGACTGGGGCAGGCACTGGCTCAACCAGAAACAGCACCACCTCAACTGCCGGGTTTTGCATGAGGCAAGCCTGAACACTCAGCGAAACCTCTTCTAAACGTTCGGCCAGCAGCAGCCCGGCCAAGGTGCCAACTGTTTTGCCCAAAACAGCTTTGAAAAGTTCGTTGTGGCGTTTTGCTGCGCTAATCGTGCGTTTACGCTCGTCCTTTATCTCAATAAATTGCAGCTGTTCCGGTGTGCTCGGCAGTCGGCAGACAATGTCCATGCCTTGCACATTCTGAACGCCTCCTTTTTCAATTACCCGCCGATAAAAGCTGGCGGGCTCACCAGATTTCGAATTTGCTTGCCGGTAGTATTTGACAATCTTCCAATTGGCCGGGAAATCAAAGGCCAGTTTCTTTTCAATTACGGTTGGCATGGGCTTTCCGGTCATCCTGCACAAACACTTCTTCCAAATCGTCGGCTTGCTCCAATTCTACTTCCAGCGCCACCACGTCCGGCAGATACTCGAAATCGTCGCTTGCCACAATGGTCGTAGGCTGCCCTTTAGCCGCATTCAAACCAAAGTATTTCAGCGGCAATTCTAATGGATTCTTCTCTCGCGACAGGATATGAAACTGCTTCAGCAGGCTCATGCTGTGCGTAGCCAGGATAATCTGAAAACCTTGGCGGGCTAATTCGACCAGTAATTTCGCCAGTTCCCGCAGCAGCAATGGATTCAAATTCGCTTCTGGCTCGTCCCAAAAAAGCACGTTATCGGGCGTAAGAACGCCGTTTCGCAAGAGGCGTTCCAGCAGCGCGAATTTGCGCACTCCTTCGGCTACCATGTTCATTTCCAGCCGCCTGGTTTTGGAAACCAGATAAAACCGTTCGCCTTCTACCTCTATCCGGCCGCCCAGAATACGCGCCAGTGATTTCAACGCTTTATCAGTAGACGAACTGAGTTTTCGCAGTGGAATTTCATTCAGCAAATCCAGTAGCGAAGGGTAGGTATCATCGATTGGCAAAAGCCGCTTCTCATAGATAGCGCGCAACCATGCCAAAGTGAGAACTTCTTTGGGCGGTATAAAAATAGCCCGTGACAAGTCGGTTTGCCTGGGATAGGCATCAACGCTAATTGGCTGTTTTCCGGTCACTACTGGCTGTTTTGCGGAGGCAGTGAAGCTAAAAGCCAGTTTTTCGCTGGTCGTACCCTCAAAGTCAACCGCGACAGTGGCCGATTTATTTTTGGCACCCCAACGCACTAAGTCGCCTAATTCTTCGGGCTGCAAAACGTCCTTCAACCGTTGAGACAGATATACTTCCCAATTGCGCGGACCCCGAGCAAGCATTTCGTCTCCCAGTATTCTCGCCGTTACCCGTGCTGCGATATATCCCAGTTTCAGCACGTGGCTCTTCCCAGTGCCATTGGTACCAACCAGCACGTTCAGACTCGGGCTAAACTCAAAGTCGGCATCGGCGAAAACGGTGAAATTCTGGAGGTGGAGGCGCTTTAGCATATCCCAAAACTACTTCGTAATGGCGGCTTATTCCACCACCCCGGCTTGGGCGCGGCACGGCCGGGCAATGCGCTCGATGGTTTCCAGCGCCGTGCGGTTGGCCACGTGCGTGCCTTTTGTGAGCGCCGCCGTCAGCTTTTTAGCTTCTTTGCGGGCCACGGGCTTGGAAACGGTGTTGGTGATGAATTTCATGGTAGTGGTAATGAATTGGCCGCCTCAGCGATTAGCCGGCCAGCCCGTAGCAAAAACAACGCCCGCCCCCCGGTTTCAGTTGCCGCCCCCGCCGCTAAAAAAGCTATGAGAAACCCGCTCCCCGGCTACGAGCACGACGCGGCCGGGGCCCTCGTGCCGGGTGCCACTATCAGCCCCCAGCACCAATACAACCTGGCCGAAATGGGCCTCGCCTGGCACGAAAACGTCGAAGCCGAACATGAATTTGCCCAGTTCGTGGAGCACATCAAGAATGAGATTCGGGGGAGTTAGGGTTAAGTTTGTCTAACTGACTGTACTTTAATTCACATTTCCACAATTAGACATGAGCGACACCAAGAAAAAACTTAAGACAGAAATAAATGAACTGGTACTTGATGGGCGGTACATTCATTATAGTGAAGCAATTTCAGAGAAGAAGGTATCTAAAGAAGATATTGAACTCTTAAAAAAGGATGAAGCTTTTCAGAAATTCAAAAAGGCATATGTCAATCTTGGTGTAAACTATAATAGGTGGTATTCTAAATCAGCATCAGTTGTTGCACAGATTCTGCCTGAAAGAGTAGGTGAATTCAAGAAATTATATAGCGACGAAAAGCGTACGACTAAAGATATTTCGTACATTAATTATTCGATTTCAGACTACCTAATTGGCTTAAGAATTACCAGAGCAGGTCAGAGCGTTGTTGACTCATTCGGTGCATTTCATGCCAAAATACAGCAGCAATTAGCTATACTTGATTCTTGCACAGGTATAATTGATTCCAAATTAGCTGACATTGAAGGTGTTTTGCAATCCGAATTATTTGCCAGCGAATTAGAGATGGCAAAAGACATGCTTAAGAAAAACCATGTAAGGGTATCGGGTGCATTAGCCGGAGTAACTCTTGAAATTCACCTTAAAAAGGTATGCATGAATCACGGTGTTATTTTCAAGAAAGCTCATCCGACAATTACAGATTTCAACGAAGAACTAAGAAAAAACGAAATGATTGATGTGCCGACTTGGCGCTTAATTCAGCGTCTTGGCGACATTAGAAACTTGAGTGTGCATTCTAAGGAACGTGAACCGAAACCTGATGAAGTTGAAGATTTGATTAGAGGTTGCGAGAAACTGATTGCCGAACTTTTTTAGAGTCGATAATGCCCACCGGTACCCTGCTCATCATCGACGACGAAGCGCGCTTGCGCCAGTTGCTGGCCCAGGTGCTGGAGCTGGAAGGCTACACCGTGCTGCAAGCCCCCGACGCCCACCGCGGCCTCGAGCTGCTCCAGCAACACGCCGCCGACATCCTGCTCGTGCTCTCCGACGTGAAGCTGCCCGATGCCAACGGCGTCGACCTGCTGCCCCGCTTCAAAGCCGCCGCGCCCGATGCCGAAGTGGTGCTGCTCACCGCCTTCGGCACCATCCCCGACGGCGTGAAGGCCATGAAGCTCGGCGCGTTCGACTACCTCACCAAGGGCGATTTTGAGCAGCAGCTGGTGGTGGTGGTCGACCGCGCCGCCGAAAAAGCCCGCCTCCGCCAGCGCGTGACGGAGCTGGAGCGTCGCGTGGGCCAGCAGTACCGCTTCGAGTCCATGATTGGCGACTCGCCCGAGCTACGGCGCGTGCAGCAGCTGGCCCGCCAGGTAGCCCCGACGGACTCCACCGTGCTACTCGAAGGGCCCACCGGCAGCGGCAAGGAGCTCTTTGCCCAGGCCATTCACCAGGCCAGCGGGCGCAAGGGCAAGGCCTTCGTGGCCGTCAATTGCAGCGCCTTCCCTAAGGATTTGCTCGAGTCCGAGCTGTTTGGCTACAAGAAAGGGGCCTTCACCGGGGCGCTCACCGACAAGAAGGGCCTGCTGGAGGAAGCCAACGGCGGCACCCTGTTTCTGGACGAAATCGGCGAGCTGGAGCTCAACGTGCAGGCCAAGTTCCTGCGGGTCTTGGAAATGCAGCAGTTCACTAAGCTCGGCGACACCAAGCCCACCAGCGTGAACGTGCGCCTGGTGGCCGCCACCAACCGCAACCTCAAGCTCGAAGCCGCCGAAGGCCGCTTCCGCCCCGACCTCTACTACCGCCTCTCGGTCTTCACCATTCTCATCCCGTCCCTCAAAGAGCGCCCCACCGACGTGCCCCCGCTGGCCCAGCACTTCCTGCAATACTTCGCCGCCAAGCTCAGCAAGCGCCTACCCGGCCTGGAACCGGAGTGCCTGCAGCTGCTGCAAGCCTACCCCTGGCCCGGCAATGTGCGCGAGCTGAAAAACGTGCTGGAACGGGCGGCCATCCTCGCCCCCGCCGGGGAGTTGTTATCGGCTGATTATCTGCCCGATGAGTTTCACGCGCTGGGCCGCCCGGTGCGGCCCGGTGCCGATGCGGCCGACGAAAGCCTGCGGGCGCTGGAAGCCCGGCACATCGGGAAATTAATGGGGGAGCTGGACGGCAACAAGCCGGAAGTGGCGAAAAAGCTGGGGATTGGCCTGACCACGCTGTACCGCAAGCTGGAGGAGTACGGCTTGGGGTAGAGACGCAATACTTTGCGTCTCGTAGTTGTTTACGTCTCGTCGTTGAACGGTGACGTGGGAATGGCGCGGTTCCGGTCGTTCAACGGGGAGACGCAAGATATTGCGTCTCTACATCGTGCGGGCATTGTTCAACGACGAGAGGCAAGCTGTTGCATCGCTACATCCCCTTTTTCGTCAGGTCCAGCAGGAGCTGGCAGAGGGCGGCTTCTTCGTAGGGTTTGGTGAGGCAGGCGTTCATGCCAGCGGCCAGGTAGGCGGCGCGGTCGGCGGTGAAGGCATTGGCGGTGAGGGCGATGATGGGAACCGTGGCCCGGCGGGCATTGGGGTGGCGGCGGATGGCGGTGGTGACTTCTACCCCATCCAGGCCGGGCATGCGAATATCGAGCAGCGCTACATCGAAGGCGTGTTCCTGGAGCTGGGCCAGGGCATCGCGGCCGTTGCCTACGGCGGTCACGTGCACCCCCCGGTTTTCGAGCACGACGATGGCAATCTGCTGGTTCACCAGGTTGTCTTCGGCCAGCAGCACGCGCAAGCCGCGCAGGCCTTCGTAGGAGATGCTGGGTAACGCCGGTAGCGGCATGGCAATGGCTTCGTCGGCGCGGGGCAGCGTCAGCTGAAACGAAAACGTGGTGCCCTCGCCGGGGGTGCTGCTTAGGCGCAGCGTGCCGCCCATTTGGGCCACCAGCTGCTGGCTAATGGCCAGGCCCAGGCCCGTACCGCCGTAGTGGCGGCTGGTTTCGGCATTGGCTTGGGCAAAGGCTTCGAAGATGTGGGCCTGCTCCTCGGGCGTCATGCCGATGCCCGTGTCCGCCACCCAGAACCGGAGGGTCAGCTCGGCGGGCGTGTCGTGGAGCACGTCGGTCCCCAGCCGCACGCGCCCCTGCTCCGTGAACTTGATGGCGTTGCCGAGCAGGTTGAGCAGGACTTGGTGCAGGCGGTAGGCATCGCCCACCACGCGGGTGGCGGCCGTGGCCAGGGGCTCAATGCGGAACGCCAGGCCCTTTTGCGCGGCCAGGGCGGCCACGGTTTGCCCGGCTCCTTGCAGCACCAGGGCCAGGTCGAAGGGCGCGTGTTCGAGCTCCAGGGGCTGGGTTGTGATTTTGGCCATGTCCAGCACGTCGTTCACCAGGGCCAGCAGGTGCCGGCCGGCCAGCTGCATGGTGCGCAGGTACTCGCGCTGGGCGGCGGTCAGCTCCGTTTTTTGCAGCAGCGCGGCCATGCCCAGCACCCCGTTCAGGGGCGTGCGGATTTCGTGGCTCATGCGGGCCAAGAAGGCCTCCTTGGCCCGGGCGTTTTCCTCGGCTTCCTGCTTGGCTTGCTGCAAGGCTTGCCGGGCTTGGTAGCCTTCCGTCACGTCGTAGCCCGAGGCCACCACGTAGGGCGGGTAGCCCGCTTCGCTTACCGGGTAGGTGTAGTAGTGCAGGTAGCGCTTTTCGCCGGCTTTGGTGCGCACGGTCACGAGGCGGGGCTGGGTGGGCGGCACCGGGGTGGCCCCTTCCAGGTAAGCCGTCACCTCGTCGCTGCATTCCGGCGGCATGGCCTCACGCAGGTTCCGGCCTACCAGCTGCGCGGCGGGCACACCCATGAGCCGCTCAATGGCCGGGTTCACGGAGAGCAGCGTGCCGGCCGGGTCGTGGGTGCAAATCAGGGCTTGCGAGTAGTACACCAGGTCGTGGTACTGCTTTTCGCGACGTTCCAGGGCCTGGCGGGCGCGCTTCACGGCGGTGCCGTCGGTGCTCACCGTCAGAATGCCCACTTCGCCATTGGCCTGCAGCATGGGCTGCTTGTGCACTTGGTAGTAGAGGGTTTCCCCGGCGAGATTGGTGAAGGGCATTTCCCGGGTCTGAGCCTCCCGGGTGGCCCACACCTCCTGGTTAAAAAGGTGCATTTGCCGCAGTTCTTCCCGCACGGTGGGGTTGGCGTTGGCCCCATGCTGGTGCGCGCTCAGGGCAATGGCTTCCTGGTAGGCCCGGTTGGAGAAGGAAATGCTGCTGTCGGGGGCCACCATGTAAAGCACATCGGGCAGGGTGTCCACAATCTGCCGGATGAAGGCCTCCTGCCCTTGGAGCATGGCCTGCACCTGGTGCTGCAATTTCTCGGCCGTGTAGCGCGCCGTGATGTCGATGCCCGCGCCCACCACCAGGCGCAGCGTGCCGTCGGCGTCGAACACGGGCCGCAGGTGGCGCAGCA
The DNA here is from genome assembly GCA_038213745.1 of Cytophagales bacterium. Taxonomy (GTDB): domain Bacteria; phylum Bacteroidota; class Bacteroidia; order Cytophagales; family Hymenobacteraceae; genus Hymenobacter. The sequence goes on along the minus strand of JBBQSQ010000068.1, from coordinate 10,798 downwards.
TCAGCTGCGGGCGGTGGTGGCGGTCGGTGCGCATTTCTTCCCACGTCACGTCGGTGCGGGTGCGCACGGCCAGGTCGAAGTACTGCTCCCACTGGCTGGCCAGGCCCGCTACATGGGGCAGTTGGCGCAGCGCGAAATATTCTTTGTTGGTGAGGCCAATGATTTCCTGGCGCACCGCGGGGTCCGAAACCGAGGACGGGTTGGTGAACAGGTAGCGGTGCTCGGCGTCAAACACGGCCACATCCACCGGCAGCAGGTTCAGAATGGACTCGTAGAACTCCCGTTGCCGGGCTATTTTTTCCTCGGCCTGCTTGCGCCCGGTGATGTCGGTGCCCGAGCTTATCACCATCGGCAGCGTGCCGTCGGCCAGCAACACCGGCCGGAAGCGAAGGAGCCGGTACCGGATTCCGTTCGTAGTGTCGGGGTGTATTTCTTCCCAACTCACCTCCCGCCGCTCCCGCACGGCCTCCTCAAAGGCGGCGCGGCGCTGGCGGGCCACGGCCGGCGGGCGCTGCCGGTAGGCGCAGGCCTCCTCGTTGGTCTTGCCCAGCATCCAGGCCCGGATGGTAGGGTCGGGCTCCAGCTCCGGGTTCACAAACAGGTAGCGCTGCTCGGCATCGAACACCGCCACCGCCGTGGGCACCTGCGCCAGCACGCTTTCGTAGAAGGCCCGCTGCCGCCCGAGTTCCTGCTCGGCGCGGTGCCGGGCCGTGATGTTGGTCAGGTACAGCGTCACCGAGGCCGCACCGGGCACGGCCCCCGCCGTGAGCAGGTAGTGCTCCCCGGCCACGGCCAGCTCGTGCTGGTGCAGCCCAGGGCTTTGCAGGGCCGTGCGCACCTGGGCCCGCAGCTGGCGATGCAACGCGCCCGGCGCATCGGCGGCCAGGGCCTGCACCAGTGGGGCGGCGGCGGGGTTGGCGTACAGCACCTCGCCCGTGGCGGCCAGCCGCAGAATGGCGTTGGGGTTTTGCTCCGGAATATAGGCCAGCAGGCGGAGCTGGGCCTCGCGCTGGTGGCGCTCGGTCACGTCGCGGTAGCATATCAGGCGGCCGGCCCGCAGGGCGTTCAGCACCAGGTAGTCAAGCTCCACCACCCGGCCATCGGCCAGCTCAAATGCCTCACCCTCCACGGTTTCGCCCGCCGCGTGCAGTGCCCGGGCGCGGGCCTGGAACGCCAGGGGGTCCAGAAAGGCGTTGTCGAGGTAAACGGCCGCGTGCGGAATGGGTGGCCCTCCCTCGGCCGGCCCCGCCACCGGCGCAAGGCCGAACAGCTCCCAAAAGTGCTGGTTCACAAACTGAATCTCGCCCGCGTCGTCCACCAGCACCAGGCCCACCCGCAGGGTGTGCACCAGGGCGGTGAGCTGGGCCTGGTGGCGGTGGGCCGTGGTGGCCAGCTGTTGTTGGAGGGCAGCTACCTGGGCCGTGGCCGTGGCCAGGGCGGCTTCGGCCTGCTCACGGCGGGCCCGCTCGGTAGCAAGCTGCGCGGCCCAATCGGCGTCGGAGGCAGGGAAAGGAAGAGCAGCGGACATAGCTTGGGCGCGAATTGAGCCAAGTGCCTTGGACGAAGTAGAAACGCCCTGGGACGAACGAAACCCAATAATATGCCCAAAACTCTAGCAAAGATATTTTAATTAAAAAGACCAGCCATGTTCACTTTTTAATTGAGATAATCAACACTTTCTATCTCATTTACTCTACGATAGCTGGTCAGTGTTGGATGTTGCTGGGAGGCACGAACCACGGAGGCCAATACTTTTCCTGGCGGCAGCGCCGCTTTCGTCGCACTTTTGCTGGGTCCTTTTCGCCCGCATTTGTGCAGCTTACCCCACCGGGTAGCTTGCTAGCTGCTGCCCTTGCCATGTCCCTCAAATTAAAAATCCGCCTCAGCATTTTTCTGCTCCTCCTGCTGCTGCTGGGGCTGGGCGGCTACGCGTTTCTCACCATCAGCTACCTCGAGCACGGGGCGCACGGCATTGAGCAGCACGATTTCAACATGGCGCGCCTGGCGGTGCTGGCCTTTCTGGCGGCCGGCACGGCGGTGGGCATCACCATGATGGTGCGCCTGCCGCGCATGGTGGTGCGCCCCCTGCGCCGCCTGGCCGTGGACATGGAACGCGTGGCCGGCCCCGGCGCGGCCACCCGCGTGGCCGTGGGCCGGCGCGACGAAGTGGGCTCCGTGGCCACGGCCGTCAACCGCGTGCTGAGCCAGGCCCAGCACGACCGCCGCGCCACCCTGGCCGAGCTTTTTATTGAGCGCAACCGCATGCAGAGCCTCGTGCGCAGCCTCGACGAGGGCCTGCTGCTGCTGGACGAGCGCGGCACTATTGTGCTGGCCAATCCGGTGGCCGGCTTCCTGCTGGGCCTCCCCGAAGCCGAGCTGCTGGGGCAGCCCGCCGCCAAGCTGGCCGAAACCAACGAGACCCTCCGCGCCCTGCTGGTGCCGCTGGCCGAAGCCAACCTGGCCGGCGATGCCGTGCCCGACCCGGTGTTCACCTTTCCGCACCAGGGCGAGGCCCCGCACTACCAGCTCAGCATCAGCCCGATTGAAACCTTTGGGCCGGCCACGACGGGCCGGCCGTCCACGCCCGCCGGCTACATCTTGTGCCTGCGCAACGTGTCCATCTTCAAGAAGCTGGACGAGGTGAAGTCCGGCTTTCTAGCCACCATCTCGCACGAGCTGAAAACGCCCCTGGCCAGCATCAAGCTCAGCCTTATGCTGATGCAGAACGAGCGCACCGACGCCGCCGCGCGCCAGCGCCTCGCCGCCGGCATTGGCGAGGAAACCCAACGCCTGCTCAGCATGGTGGGCCAGCTCATCGACGTGGCCCGCCTCGACGCGGGCGCGGGCATCAAGCTCAACGTGCAGGCCATGACGCTGGCCGACGTCATCCGCTTCGCCACCCAAACGGTGCGCCCGCAGCTCGACGACAAGCAAATCCAACTCGACCTGCAAGTGCCCGACGCCCTGCCCGCCGTGCACGGCGACGTAGAAAAAACTACCTGGGTGCTCATCAACCTGCTTTCCAACGCCATTCGCTACTCGCCGCCGGCCGCGCCGCTGGTTATCCGGGCGGTGCAGTGGGGCGAAATGGTGCGCGTGAGCGTGGAAGACCGCGGCCCCGGCATCGCGCCGGAGTTCCACAAGCGCATCTTCGAGCGGTTTGCCGGCGTGCCGGGACGTAGCACCCAAACGGGCAGCTCGGGGCTGGGGCTGAGCATTTCGCGCGAGTTTATCGGGGCCCAGGGCGGGCTGCTGTGGGTGGAAAGCCAGCCGGAAATGGGCAGCCACTTTCTGTTTACCCTGCCCGTAGCGGTTTAAAGCAGCACAAAAAAAGTATTAAAGCACACCTTGCGAGCACAAGGCCGCACTAAGCAATTGGGCCTGCCTTGCGGGCAACAATGTAGGCGCGGCGTGGAGTTGCTAAGTAAGGGCTTAACTCGCAGAATACAACTGTTTTCGGCGGCAAAATCATGCGTTTGGGCGGGGCATTGTGGCCAGGTCTCGGCTGTTTGCCGCTGCCGTGCGTAAACCCAATCGTACCGGCGGCACGGCGTCGCCCCTCTTTTTAAGCCAGCAAAATACCCCGTTATGTCGATACCTCAGGCCAAATTCACCGTCGAGCGTTTAACTTTTGCCACCCTCACCGAGCTGCCCAACTCCTGGCAAAACAAGGACTACAAGGCCCTGCTGGAGAAGATGAACTACGACAACCCGGACGGCATCAGCGAGGCTGAGCTGAAGGAAATGTGCCTCATGTCGTTCACCGATTTGGAGCCCCGTGAGGCGGCCGAAATTGCCCTGGGCTACCTGTTTCCCGAAGAATTGAACGCGGGCCAGATTGAAAACCTCAGCCACCAGATGCTGACGGAGAAACTGTGGGAAGAAAACCCCGAGTTGCCACTGCACAAAGGCTTTTACCAGGCCACGCAGCTGCTGCACGACGCCTACAACGGCACCTTTCCCGCCACCAAGGCCGTGGAATTCCAGGTGAAAGTTACGGCCGAAAACCCCGACGACCTGACCGTTTTCGCGGAGGCCCCGGCCGCGCCGCTGGTGCGCCTGCTGGCCCCCGGCCTGCCCGATAACGCCCTCATCAACCGCCTGTTTTCGACGCAGGTAGCGGGCGACGCCTTCCCGGAAGCCCAAGCCATGCTCTGGCAGCTGACGCCCGGCGAAAAAACGGCCAACTCCCTCACCTTCGACGTGGTCAGCTCGGCCTACTGGCTCGAAGATTTCAAATACGCCGACCAATACGAAGCCACCACCCACGCCGACGCGGCCGTGGCCGAGGAGGAATAACCGGGTTCCGGCGGGCTTAGCGCCAAGGAAGACAACGGAACGTCATGCTGAGCGCAGCCGAAGCATCTCTACTGTGCAACTAATTGATTTTAGTACGGCGGTAGAGATGTTTCGGCTGCGCTCAGCATGACGTTCCGTTTACTTTGTTCAGGAAAAAACCTCCCCAATTCTCCATCAACGCCGCATGGGGCGATATACGGGGCCGGCTTTTTCCCGTATGCTGGCCTACTTTGGCTCACTAATACGCGGCGGCTTTCGGCAGCCCGCCCGGCGCTAGCGGCATTCCTCTATGAAATTCCTTCCCCTGCGACGAATACTGGCATCTGTGGTGGTGCTGGGCGTGTTGGGGGCGGGTGTGGCGGTTTGGTGGCTGGGCAGTGCGTACGGCCGCCGCGTGGTGGCCCAGAAAGTCCGGTTTGCCCTCACCCACAACTCGGAGCTGGTGCTGGCCCCTTTCCGGGTGGAAATGTCGCCGTGGCGGGATTTTCCGCACCTCACGGCCTCCATTCAGCACGTGCTGCTCACCGATACGTCGTTTCACCAGGCCGTGCCGGTGCTCCGCATCGGGCGGGCCGACTTGCGGGTGGAGCTGCTCAGCCTGCTGCGCGGTAGCGTGCAAGTAACCCGCCTGGAGGTGACGGACGTCGATTTCCGGGAGCGGACCGACTCGCTGGGCCGCACCTGGGGCCTGCGCGGCAAGCGCCGCAAGGGCACCGGCGCGGCCCCCAGCCTCAACCTGAAGCTGGACGAGTTGATTGTCAATAATTTCCGGATGAGCTCGCACAACGGCTACTCGCGCAGTGCGTTTGGGGCCGGGGCGCGGCAGGCGCAGCTCACGGCGCGGCTGCGCGGCGGGGTGCTGCGCGTGGCCGGCACCATCGACGGCGAGCTGCGCTACCTGCGCACCAAGGCCGGCACTTTGTTTGAAAACGAGCCGGTGCGGGCCTGGGTAAACTACACCTACACGTTTGCGAACCGGCAGGGCCACCTTTGGCGCACCCGCGCCACCCTCAACGGCGACACCATTCGGGTGAGCGGCACCCACCGCGTGGACCCCCAGCGCCCGGTGGGCACGCTGCTAAACCTGAAATTTGTGGGCAACCAGCCCTTAGTGAAGGTGCTGCGGGCTGCCCTACCCCCGCGCTTCGAAACTTACCTGGCCGGGGCCGTGAGCCCCAGCAAGGCCCACATTCACTACACCATCCGGGGGCTGAGCGGGCCGAAGGTGAGTCCGCGCAACGTGCTCACCTTCGGCCTGCGCGGAGCGAGCTTGCAGTGGCCCGACGCGGCCCGGCGCATCAACCGCTGGGACTTGCGGGGCACCTACGACAACGGCCCGGCCCACGGCATAAAATCGACGGTGCTCACCCTGGGGCATTGCCGCCTGTACTCGCCCGCGGGCCAGCTGAATGTGAACCTGACGCTGCGCGACTTTACCCGGCCGTTCGTGGATGGGCGCTTTCGGGGCGTGGCCGACCTGCCCCAGCTGGCCGCCGTGGTCGCCCCGGGCCGCTGGCAAGCCCGCGGCGGCACCGCCGACATCGACGTGCGGCTGCGCGGGCTGCTGCCCCCGCCGCCCGGCCGCGCGGGGCCCGGCCCGCCCCGGAAAGTCCCGTCGCTGCGCGGCACCGTGACGCTGCGCAACGCCTCCTTCCTGCTGCCCGCCCGCGGGGCCGACCTCTCCGACCTGAACGTGCGCATGGGGCTCAACGACAGCGTTTGGCGGCTTTCCAATGCCTCCGGCGTGCTCAATGCCATGCGGTTTCGGGCGGCGGCCACCACGACTTACCTGTACGACTACCTCACCGAGCGCCACGCCACGGCCAGCATCAGCGGCAATTTTGACGTGAACGAGCTGCACCTTGACCGCCTGCGCGCCCTGCTGCGGCCCGTGCCACCCACCAACCGGCCCGGGTTTTCGCCCACCAGCCTGCCCAAGCCCACCCGCGCCCCGCGCGACCAGGCCCAGCGGGCCCAGCTGGCCGCCACGCTGGGCAGCGAGTTAATCCCGCCCGGCTTGCTCCTGAACGTGGGCCTGCGCTGCCAGCGCCTGCTGCTGGCCACCGATACCCTCACCAACCTGGCCGTGACTGTGGTGCACGACGGCCACCGGGTGCAGCTCCACAACCTGGCCGGCGGGGTGTGGGGCGGCACCGTGCGCGGCCACATCGGCTGGCCCACCGACTCGGCCAACCGCGTGGCCCCGGTGCAGTACGAAATGGCCGTGCACTTTGCTACGCTCGATTATTTGCGGTTTTTGGGGCGGCTCGCGCGGCCGGCGCAGGCGGCCACGCGGCCCACCCGCACCCGAGCCGCCAGCGCCGGCAGCCCCGCCCTGCGCGACTTGCTGCTGGCCGCCAACGGCCGCATCAGCCTTGACATTGACCGCGTGCTGCTGCCCGACGACGAGCGCCTGAGCCAGGTGCAGCTGCGGCTGGAAAAAACCAGCACGCTCCTGCAAATGCCCTACCTGCGCTTCCGCACGCCGGAGGGCGGCTTTGGGGAGGCCTCGGGCACGGCGCAGGTGGAGGGCCTGCACCTGACCGCCGCCGATGCCGACGTGACCCTGCGCTACCCCACCCTCGACGTGCAGCGCCTGCTGGCCCTCATTGCCAGCCTCACCGCGCCCAGCGACTCGGTGGTGACGGCCCGCTCCCTGGTCCGGGACGAGCGGCGGGCCACCCGCCGCGCCGCGCGGTTGCAGCGCCCCGGCAACCCTTCCTTGTTTTCCAACGGCGTACTTAGTGCCGTGCTGCGCGTGGAGGCCGACCAGGTGCGCTACGGGGCCATCGGTGGCCGCCAGTTCCGGCTGGTGTCGCACCTGCTCGATGGCGAGGCCCGGCTCGATGCCTGCACCGTGGACGCCTTGCAGGGCCGCATCAGCCTGAGCGGCAACATGGTGAGCACCGTCGACCGCGACCACCACCCCACCCGCGTGCAGCTGCGGCTGGAGGATGTTGAGCTACCGGCGCTGTTTGCCGCCACCACCAGCATGGGCCTCAACGTGCTGGGGCCCGACAACATCCGCGGCTCGCTGCGCGGGGTAATGGACGTGCGCACCGACCTCGACGCCGCCTTTTTGCCCCACCTCCCGCAAACCACCGGCTACCTCAAAACCGATTTCCGCAGCCTGGAATTGCTGAACGTGGAAGCCCTGATGGAGGCCCTCAAATTCATGAAAGCCGGGCGCACCGGCCACCTATACTTCGAGCCGTTCAGCAGCGAGTTCATCCTTAGCAAGGGCCAGCTGCTCATTCCGGGCCTGCGCCTCAACAGCAACCTGAGCAACCTCGAAGTGAGCGGCACCTACGGCTTATCGGGCGGCACCAACCTGTTTGTTGGCCTGAAACCCTTGCAGGCCCTGTTTGGGCGCAACGACAAGCGCATCGAGCGCATCCAGAACGGCGAGCCGGTGAGCAGCGCCAAGAGCACGAGCAAGCTCACCTACGTGAACCTGAGCCGCGCCGCGCCCGGCGAAAAATACAAGGTGCGCCTGTTCCAAAAAGACGAGCAGCGCCAGGCCCAGGCCCAGCTCCGGCAGCAGCTGCGCGACGTGCTCACCACCCAGCGGCTTGATACCACGGTGCGCCTGGCGCGATAAGACGGCCGCCTGCCGTTCTTTGCCTACGGCCATCCTTCATACGCCTCCTCAACATGACGCACGTTTTCTTTGCCGCCGCTCTGCTAGCGGCTTCCGTTGCCACCGCTCCCACCGCCCAGGCCCAGGCCCGCGCCCAGGATTCTACCTTCGTGCGGCAGCACTACACCAAGCTCGACCGCCAGGTTGCGATGCGCGACGGGGTGAAGCTCTACACCGTCATTTACGTACCGAAAGATGCGTCGGCGGCCACGCCTTACCCCTTTTTGATGACGCGCACGCCCTACTCGGCCGGGCCGTATGGGGAGCAGCAATACCCCACGCGCGGGCCCGGCCCCAGCCGGGAGCTGTCGGCGGAGCAGTACATTTTCGTGTACCAGGACGTGCGGGGACGCTACCTGAGCGAGGGCCAATTTGAGGAAATGACGCCGGCGCGCCCGGCCACGAAACCGGGCCAACCCGCATCCCACGACGAAAGCACCGACACCTTCGACACCATTGAGTGGCTGCTAAAAAACGTGCCCGGCAACAACGGTCGCGTGGGCATGGTGGGCATCTCCTACCCCGGCTTCTACGCCTCGGCGGCGCTGCCCAGCGCCCACCCGGCCCTGAAAGCCGTCTCGCCCCAGGCCCCGGTTACCGACGAATTTCTGGGCGACGATGCCCGGCACAAGGGCGCGTTTTTTCTGCTCGACAACTTTGAGTTCACCAATTATTTCGACGTGCCGCGCCCCAAGCCAGTAGCCGAATACCAGGAGCTGTTCAAGTTCGAGCCCAAGGATGCCTACAAGTTTTTCCTGGCCCTCGGCCCCCTCAAAAACGCCAACGGCCCGAAGTATTTCAACAACCGCGCCCGCATCTGGAACGAGTACCAGCAGCACGACACCTACGACGCGTACTGGCAGGCCCGCAACAGCCGCCCATCCCTTACAGGAGTAAAGCCGGCCGTGCTGGTGGTGGGCGGCTGGTTCGATGCCGAAGACCTCTACGGAGCCCTGAACACCTACAAGGCCATTGAGCAGCAGAACCCCGGGGCCACCAACCGCCTCGTGATGGGCCCCTGGACCCACGGGGCCTGGGCCCGGCCCGACTGGAGCAAGTTCGGCCCCCTCAGCTTTGGCTCGAACACGGCCAAAACGTTCCGCGAGACGCTGGAAACCCCGTTTTTCAACTTCTACCTCAAGGATAAAGGCACCTTCAATCCCGCCGAGGCCACGGTATTCAACACCGGCACCAACGAGTGGAAAACCTACGCCACCTGGCCGCCCGCCGCCACGCAGGCCCGCACCCTGTACTTCCAGCCAGCCGACGGCCTGGCGTTCGCGGCCCCGGCCGCCGGGCAGCAGCCCAATGCCTACGTCAGCGACCCGGCCAACCCGGTGCCCTACACCGACGGGGTGCACGCCGGGCGCAACAACGAGTACATGATTGAGGACCAGCGCTTCGCCGCCAAACGCCCCGATGTGCTCACTTTCCACACCGATGCCCTGCCCAACGACCTCACCCTGGCCGGCCCCCTCCGCGCCGACCTGTGGGTGAGCACCTCCGGCACCGATGCCGACTTCGTCGTGAAAGTCATCGACGAGCTGCCCGACGGCACCCAGCGCCTGGTGCGCGCCGAGGTGATGCGCGGCCGCTTCCGCAACAGCTTCTCGAAGCCCGAGGCCTTCAAACCCAACGCGCCGACCCAGGTAAAATACGAGCTACCCGACGTGCTGCACACCTTCCGGAAAGGCCACCGGCTGCTGGTGCAGGTGCAAAGCACCTGGTTTCCGCTCGTTGACCGCAACCCGCAAACCTTCGTCAACATTGGGCAGGCCGACGTTAAGGACTTTCAGAAAGCCACCATCAAGCTCTACCACGACGCGGCCCATGCCTCCGCCGTGCGCGTGCAGGTGCTAGCGCCGTAGCGACCAGCAACTACCTACCTCACCAGGGCCCGCATGAATTCGTCGGTGAAATCGGGGGCGAAGTGCACTATGTTGGGCAGGTGCGCGAATTCGGCCACGGCGTGCGTGGTGGTGAGCACCACGGCTTTCATGCCGGCATTGTGGGCGGCTTCGGCCCCTTTGGGCACGTCCTCAAACACGATGCAGTTGGCGGGGGTGGCTCCTAACTGGGCGGCGGCTTTGAGAAAAACCTCCGGATTAGGCTTGCTCAGGGTCACGTCGTCGGCGCTTACAATGGCGCTGAAATAGTGCCGGATATTAAGGTTATCGAGCACAAAATCAATGTTAAACGGGATGGCCGCGGAACCAATGGCCATGGGAATGCCCGCTTGGTGAGCGGCCGCCAGCAACTCCCGCAAGCCGGGCAGCAGCGCCAGGTGCGGCAGGAACTCGGCTTGGTAGCGTTTCTCCTTTTCGAGGGCGAGCCGGTCCATTTCCGCTCCGGTAAAGCGGTCGGGCCCGAACATGCGCACCAGCACTTCGGGGTTTTTGCCGTACATCTGGTGCTTCACCTGCTCCCAGGTAAAATCGGCCCCCAAGTCGTTGTTGAACAGGTATTGCCAGGCGCGGGTGTGGTACTCCATGTCGTGAATCATGGTCCCGTTCAGGTCGAAAATAAAAGCTCTCATTCAGAAGAAGTTGTCGTACGCACGGCGTAGCGGGTGTCCTGGCGCAGTGAGCAGCGTGCGGAACTGCGTGCGGCAAAGGTCGCGCCGCTGGCACTGCCGGCCTACAGGTACAGCCGGAACGTGCTGCCCACGCCTACTTCGCTTTCTACTTCCACCCGGCCGCCGTTGTTCTGCACAATGCGGTTGACGAGGTAGAGGCCCACGCCGGTGCCCTCGGTGTGGCCGTGGAAGCGGCGGAACAGGTGGAACAGCTCGTCGCGGTGGCGGTCCAGGTCGAAGCCCAGGCCGTTGTCTTCCACCAGCAGCACGGGCTGGCCAGCTTC
>JBBQSQ010000067.1:0-21335 GCA_038213745.1 Cytophagales bacterium | reverse complement strand
CGGGTGCGCAGCAAGTAGGTGAGCGGCAGCACCAGCACGAAAAACACGCCCACCAGCCGGAACGTATCGAGGTAGGACAGCAGGTACGCCTGCCGGTCCACCATCCGGTCCAGAATCTGGTAGCCCTGGGCGACGGAAGTGCCCAGGTGCCGCAGGCGGTCGAGCAGCAGCGGGTTGCCGGGGTCGAGGTGGGCCACCAGGTCGGCGCGGTGCTGGGCGTAGGCGCGGGCCACGAATGTGTTGGCCAACGCGATGCCAAAGGCCCCGCCTAGCTGCCGAATCATGTTGTTGAGGGCAATAGCGGCCGGAAAATCGGGCGGCGCGAGGCCGGCCAGGGCCTGGTTGAGCAGCGGCAGGGTGAGCAGCGTGACGGCAATGACCCGCAGCAGCTGCGCCCAGTAAAAATCCCAGGGCCCGGCCTGCCCGTTGAGCGTGCCGCTGTAGAACCCAAATCCAATGAATAGCACCGTGCCGGTGATGATGTAGGGCAGCGGCGAGTCGCCGGCCGACAAGCGGCGGCCGATGATGGGAAACAAGGGCAGGCAGGTGAGCGTGGGCCAGAGTAGCGATACGCCCGTCATGGTGGGCGAAAAGCCGTTGACGCGCTGCACCAGCACGGGGTAGATGAACACGGACGTAAACAGGCCCAGCCCGGCCACGAAGCTGAAAATGGTGGTGACGCCCAGCGTGCCCCGGCCCAGGATGCGCAGGTTCACGATGGGATGGGCCGTGGTGAGCTGCCGCCACACGAAGCCGCCGAGCCCGGCCACCGCCAACCCGGTGCACAGGCGGATGGTCGGGTCGTCGAACCAGTCGTCGGCCTGGCCCTTTTCCAGCACGTACTGCAGGGCCCCCACCCCCACCGCCAGCAGCACAACGCCCAGGTAGTCAATCACAATCTGGCGTTTGCGCTGCCCCTCGCCCGGCTTGGCGTCGATGTAGAAGAAGGTGAGCAGGGCCGCCGCCAGGCCCACCGGCACGTTCACGTAGAAAATGTACGACCAGTGGTAGTTGTCCACGATGAGGCCGCCCAGCAACGGCCCCAGCGTGGGCCCCAGCACGATGCCCATGCCGAAAATGCCCGCCGCCACGCCCCGCTTATTAGGCGGAAACGCATCGAAGAGAATACCTTGCGACACCGATAGCAACGCGCCCCCGGCCAGTCCCTGCACGAAGCGCCACCCCACCAGCTCCACCAGGTGGGTGGAGGAAGCGCAGCCGTAGGACGCAATGGTAAAGCCGATGATGGACGCCAGGTAATACTTCTTGCGCCCAAAGTACTCGGCCAAAAAGCCGGTGAGCGGAATGATGATGACGTTGGCGATGGCGTAGGACGTGATGACCCAGGCCACGTCTTCGATGGTGGCCCCGATGGCTCCGGCCACTTGCGTGAGGGCCACGTTCACAATCGTGACGTCGAGCAGCTCCATGACGGCCGCCGAAATGGTCGTCACGACGATGATGAGGCGCAACAGGCCCGTTGGTGCCGTCGGTGCCGTCAACGCGACTTTTTTAGCTTCCATCTGCTCAGGCATTCAGTGAAGACGAGCCGTTAGCCGGGAAATAACTACCGCCGTCGAGGTCGGCGACGAGGCCGGGCTGGCTGGGGTTCCAACCCAGGCGCTGCCGCGTTTGTTGGCTCGCCGCCCGAATGTCCATGGCCGCGAAGTGGGCGAAAGGGCCAAAGTGCGCCGCCGCGTCTTCTTTGGCGTGGCTCACTACCGGCAGGTGCAGGTGCCGGCCAATGGTTTCGGCCAGCTGCCGGAAAGCCAGGCCTTCCTCGGCCACCGCGTGAAACCGGGTGCCGGCCGCCGGGGCCTGCTCCAGGGCCAGCCGAAACAGCCGGGCCGCGTCGAGCCGGTGCACCGCGGGCCAGTGGTTATTGCCCTCGCCCTGGTACACGGATACCCCCTTTTGGCGGGCAATGTTGATGAGCGTGGGCACGAAGGCGTGGTCGCCGGCGCCGTGCACGGACGGGGGCAGGCGCACGACGGCCACGCGCACACCCCGCGCGGCCACGGTATCGGCGGCCTCTTCCGAGGCCACGCGCGGATTTGGGCTGCCTACTGGCGGCCGGTCGTCTTCGGTGACCAGCCGCCCGGCCGGCAGCAGCCCAATGGCGGAGGTGATAAGCAGGGGCCGGTCGGTGCCCGCCAGCATGGCCCCGAACGCCTCAATCAGGCGGCGGTCGGCCTCGGAGCTGGCCTTGAATTTGGAAAAGTCGTGGTTGAAGGCGGTATGGATGACGCCGTCGGTGGTTTCCACGGCGCGCCGCAGGCTGTCCGGGTTGTCCGCATCGCCCCGATAGACTTCGGCCCCGGCGGCGGCCAGCGCCTGCGCGGCCTCCTCGGACCGGGCGAGGCCGAGCACCTGATGGCCCGCGCCGAGTAATTTCTGAACGACGGCCGAGCCGACAAAACCGGTGGCCCCGGTGACAAAAACACGCATGATGATGGGTCCTTTAGCGGTGGGCAATAGTGCCACCCCAAAAGTCCGACGAGTAGGCAATGGCACCACTACGCGAGTCAAACCATCTGCTTTACATTTCAAACAATTGCCTCAGCGGCGGAAGTCCCCCGGCGTTTGCGATTCCTGGCGCTTGAAAAAGGTGCAGAAATGGGCCACGTCGGTGAAGCCGAGGCTGTCGGCGATTTCCGAAACGCTCCAGCTGGTTTGCCGGAGCAGGATTTTGGCTTCCTGCGCCACGCGGCGGCTCACCAGCGCGGTAGTGGTGTGGCCGGTCGCTTCTTTCAGCACGCGGTTGAGGTGGTTGACGTGCACGGCCAGCTGGTCGGCAAAATCGGTGGCCGTGCGCAGGCGCATCTGCTGCTGCGGCGTAGCGAGCGGAAACTGCCGCTCCAGCAGGTTGGTGAAACGTACTGCCAGCCGTTCCGCGGCTGTGTGGCTGGGCACCGGGACCGGGGCGGGCTGCAGCTTCTGCACCACATGAACCAGCTCCCACAAGTACGTGCGCAGCAGGTCGTACTTATAGGCGTAGGCCGAGGTGATTTCCTGCGTCATTTTTTGGAAGATGGCCTCTACCGCCGCGCAGTCCGCGTCGGCTACCTCCCACACGGGGTAGGTGCCCGGCTGAAAAAACGGCAGCTCATCCAGCTTAATCCCGCTCTTGGCGGGCAGCAGAAATGCCTCGTTGAAAATGCAGAAGTAGCCACCGGGCGCGTCCGTGAGGGGCACCCACCGGTAGGGGGCGCGGGGCGTGGCCACAAACAGGGCATTGTGCGCAATTTCCAGCACCTGGTCGGCGTACTCGACCCGGCTGCGCCCGCAGCAGAGGCTGATTTTATGATAGGCCCGCCGGTCGAAGGCCATCGGGGGCTTGCTGCTGGCGCGCGGGAGGAGGTCGGCCACGCTGAAGACGTTGAAATGGCCGACTTCCTTTTCCAGGTCGGGCGGCCACAACGCCCCCGGCGAGGCCGCCGCAACGGGCGCGTATTTGGCGTAAAACGCTTCGAGGGAATTCGGCTGCATCGCGGCGGGGCAACTGTACGAATCAAAGGTATGGCATTGGTTACGCTTCCTTATGCCGCGGGGCGTACCGTCGTTGGCCTTGATTAAAAGGGTGGTCCAAAAGGTAATTCGCCCGCCTGTTAGCGCTGGCTTGCCGGGGGCAAGGAATACGCCGCGGCGGCGTAGGCAGTGCAGAACAGCCCCTTGACCTGGCCATTCAGGATGGTTCGGTACCGGGCGACACCTGCTCAATGTCCATCTGCTTAAGCAACCCGTCTTGCAGGGTGTAGATGTGCTTCACGGGGCCCTCGAACACCAATTGCCCCTGCATATCGTGTACGACCTGGTGAACGGCCACTTCCAGCCGGCCATCGGCGCGTTCCCGGAGGCCGGTTGGTTCCACTTGCGGGTTCAGGTCCTGCCACTGCCGCAGCCAGTAGGCCCGCACCTCGTCGTGGCCCGTCGCGTAGTCGCCCTCCCACGCCTTGGCCCAGCGTACCTGCGGGTGGAAGGTGGCCAGGACGGCGGGAATGTCGCGGGCGTTAAATCCGGCGTAAGCGGTTCGAATCAGGTCGCGGGGCTGCATCATGTTAAAAGGAAAGATGAGGATGCGTTTTGCCTGGGCTATCCAGTACTTAACTTACTTTACGCCAAAATCCGTTAGCATGGTGGGTTGGAACTGGAAACAGGCTGGTGAATGAGAAGAAAAAAAGGCGAAACAGTTGAAAAGCCTTGCGCTGGTTGACGAGGCGAACTGCTCGCGCTACGCCCAACGGGCGGCGGCGGCGGGCGGGCCTTGGTTGTTTAACGATGCGCAGCACCACCCCATTACGCTCCCACTTTACCGATTTACTGATGCTGCACCGCTGCTCTTACTTCGTACTTTTCTGGCTACTGGCCACCTCGCCGCTGCTGGCCCAAACCCCGGCGGAATGGACCACCAATCACGCGCCTTTCCGTGTGGTAGGCAACCTCTACTACGTCGGCAGCAACGACTTGGCGGCCTACCTGCTCACCACGCCACAAGGCAACATTTTGCTCAACGCCAACCTGGCTTCCTCGGTCCCGCAAATCCGCCAAAACATTGAAGCGCTGGGCTTTCGCCTCGCCGACACCAAAGTCCTGCTCATCAGCCAAGCGCACTTCGACCACGTGGGCGGCTCGGCCGAACTTCAGGGCCTGACCGGCGCGCAGCTCGCCGTGATGGATGCCGACGCGTCGGTGATGGAGTCCGGGGGGCGCGACGACTTCGCTTACTACAACCGGCCCGAGCTGCAGTTTGCGCCCGCCAAGGTTGACCGGACCCTGCACGATGGCGACCAGGTGCGGCTCGGCGGTACCGTGCTGACGGCCCACCTCACTGCCGGCCACACCAAGGGCACCACCACTTGGACGCTGGACGTGGCCGAGGCGGGCCGCACCTACCACGTCCTCATCTTTGGCGGGGCCACCGCCAACGAAGGCAACAACCTGCTCAACGACCCGCGCTACCCCCAGCAGGCCGCCGACTTCGAGCGCACGTTTCGCACATTGCGCACGCTACCGTGCGATATTTTTCTGGGTACCCACGGCGTGTATTTCCAGCTTCAGGAAAAGTACCCGCGCCTGCAACCCAACCGCGCCAACCCGTTCCTGGACCCGGCCGGCTACCAGGCCTACGTCGCGGACCGGGAGCGGGCGTTCCGCGCTGAGCTGGCCAAGCAAACTGCGGCGCAACGCAAATAGCCGGCTTTCTCTCGGCTAAAAGCGCCGCGTGCTTTCGCTCGGTTGCCAAACCAAAAGGGAGGCTTCCACCCCAAAACGCGGTGGAAAATGCACGGTTGGCTTTTGGTGCCAAAGCTCTACTGCCAACGCATCGCCGGGTTTCATGCGTCTTGTCTGGCTGCCAGCTTTCCCCGCCCCGTTACGGTTGCCTTGCTGCCATGATTGGCGGGCCGGGCATTGGCAAACCGGCCTTGCTGGGCCTGAGCTGGCTGAACCTGCTCGTGGCCGGACTGCTGCTTTTTCCGCCCACCTTCTTCGCGGGCAACCTGCTCAACGCGGCGGCCATCCTGCTGATTATCGCCTACGCGCTCAAAGCGGGCAACCTAAAAACGGCCCTGCTTGAGGTGCCCTTCCTGCTGCTCCCCCTGCTCCTGATTTGGCTGAAGCACCCGCTGGCCAAGTAGGCAAGCATTCCCGCTTCAATCGGGCAGCTCTTCGCCCTGAAACCCGTGGGCGGCCAGCAGCGCAACAATGCCCGGCCCGGCATCGGCCCCGACCTCGACGCGCAGGATGTGGTCGCAATCGTCCAGGTCGAAGTTCCAGCGGCCAAACGCCGCCAGGCCGGAAGCCAGCCGCCGGATATGGCGGGGCCGGGTCACCGAGGTTTTAAAAACCAGCACTTCGGGCACGTAATCAGCAGGTTGCCCGGGCGCTGGTAGCCCGGCAGCGGGGGGCTGCCGGGCCAGCGTTGGCAAGCGCATCGGGCGCTAGAGCGGGGCCTCCCCGACGTGCATCCCGATTTTTGCGAACAGCTTCATTAGCTCCGGCTGCGACATGTTCATGCCCAGGCCCGGCTTGGGCAATTCGAAAGCAGTGGCCGGAATCCCGGCGTGCATGATGACCTGCTCGAAACCAGCCGGCGTGTAGGAGTTGAGCAGCGTGGCCGTGGGCGAATCGACCTTGAAGGCGTGCACCGTGCCGTGCGGAATCCAGACGAAGGAGCCGGTGGTAGCCACCAGGGTTTTATCGCCGGCCCGGTAGGTAACCTGGCCGTCGAGCACGTAGAAGCCCTCGTCCTGGTCGTGGTAGTGCGGCCCCGGCCCCGAGCCCTGTGGGCAGAGCTGCCACATCAGCGAGTAGCTGCCGTTGGTGGTGTGCTGCTCGGCCAGCACGACCCATAAAATATCGACCATCCAGTAGGGCTTGCCGGCGCGGATATTGAGCTCAAAGGGGTTGTTCATGACGCTGTGGGGTTAATGAATGAAAAGGAGAACTGGGGCCGCTCGGCCGTTACTTCTGGGCCAGCACGTCCTGCACGCTCGTCCAGGTCAGGCCGGGGTAGCGGGCGTTGTCGAGCGGGTCGTTGGTCACACCGAACATGCTGAGCAGGTACTGCATCTGCTGCCAGTCGGCGTAGAGGTCCTGCTCGCCGGCGGGGTTGGCGGCGCGCACGTGCTGAATCTGGGCCGCCAGGTCGGCCCGGCTGCCCAACTGCACCAGCGGAAAGGGCCGATGCTGCACCTGCTCGGCTGCGGCCGACAGCTGGCGCGGGGTGATTTGGAAGCTGGCAATGCGCAGCAGGCGGGGCGTCTTATTGTCGAGGGCCGCCGCGGCCGTGAAGGCGGCCGTGTCGTCCATCGTGGTGAAGTCGATGGGCCAGTCGGCGTCTTCCCAGTAGCCCACCTGCTGCTGCTTGAAGTCGAGCAGGGGGATGTTGTAGCCCAGAATTTCACCAAACGCCCCGTTGAGAATGGAGGTGGCGGCGATGGGTGCCTGCTCCACCAGGGCCGCGAACTCGCGGCGCAGGTCGAAGTTGCGGTTGTTGCCGGGCGTGAGCTTGGTGTAGTCGGAGCAAAAATCCGACGGGATGAAGCGGGGCACGCCGGCCGCCACGGCGGCAGCGAGCAGGTGCTGCTGGGTATCCACGATGACATCGCGCAAGCCGGCCAGCGCCGACACCACGCAGGTGGCCCCGCGGCAGGCTTCGGTCAGCTGGGCCATGTTGTTCATATCAACAGGCACTATTTCTACGCCGCTTTGGGTTAGTGCGTCGAGCTTGGCTTGGTCGGTGCCAGCACGAACGACGGCGCGAACCGTCGCGCCGCGTTCGAGCAAGGCCTTGATGATGCGGCCGCCGAGGTTGCCGGTGCCGCCGGTTACTAAAATGGGATTAGCCATGTGAGGGGGTATTGGGGAGTGATGCCCGGCTGGCCTGCCCGCTGATGAGCAGGATGGCAGCGCGGGCCGGTTGAAAAAGAACAATGCAAAGGTGGCGGGTGCCCCCCGGTGCTACCCGCTGTTTCTTGCGCTTTTCTGGTGAATTCTTGCGGTAATGGCCAGGTATTTGGGGTGGCTTTTTGCCGATTCAGCCAATAGCGCGCATCGAAAACACGAGAAATTCCCTCGCCGCGGGCCTACCCTGCGCCGGTGGGGCGCGGGGTTTCCGCTACTGGTTCTCCTGACGCCAGCACTTGCTTAGCTGTGTAGGCCCTTTTTAGTGGCTCAACCCGCCTCATGGCCCAAGGCGAGGCAGCCGTTCAGGAGGCAATGCACCGCTGCGGCCGCCCACGCCGAGCCGGTGCGTTCGCGCACCCACAGAAAGAAGGTACCCATGCCCAGCTGGAACAGCACGGTGCGCAGGGGGAAGTGGGCGGGTGACCACCACTCGCGCACGTAAAACCAGAAATCCGCGCCAACGCCCAGGTCGAAAAGGCGGGCCGGGAAGCCCAGGCCGTGCCCGAGCGTGAACAGAAGTACGCCCACCACCCCGCTCCAACTCGTGTGCGTGCCGGGCAAGGGCAGCGTGCGCGCCAGCCCGGGGGCCAGCAGGCCCAACAACGCTCCGCGATAAAAAAGCTCTTCGTCCAGCCCCGGCAAGGTTAGGTAATACAGTTGTTGGCCAGCCGTCAAAGGTGGGAATGCATAGCGCGATAGGTAGGCTTCCCCAAGCAGCCCAGCGGCCACCACCAGCACCGCCGGCACCACCGCCCGCACTGCTCCCGGAGCGGGCCGCACCAAACCGGCGGCCGCGGGCGTGGTGCGCCGCAGCGCATACACCCACGCCAGCGAGCACAGCACCCCAACGCCCTTGCCAACCCAGTTCACCGGGCTATAACTCGCCATTTCCCGGAGCCGAACCACGGATTGCAGGCCCAGCCAATGCACCCACACGGGCCACGGGGGCACCAACAACAAGGTATAGACGTGCACCACGCACGCCAGCGCGGCCCAGCCCAGCAGGTGGGGCGCGGCGCGCCAAAAACCCACGCACAAACCAATGCACAAGCCCGCCCACAACAGACCCCAACAAACAATTGCAGCCCAGACGCTCGCTGGCATAGAGGAAAGACAAGAAGAGGAGTGCCCGGCCAAACGATGCGGTGCCTTCAATCGGTATAAATTATCTACCGAGGGCACCGGCTACGGCATTGGCCCGGTCTTGCAAGGCCGCCGCGGGGCCACCAAAACCACTTGAGCGAGCTGTTCGCGACGTATCGGGGCGGCGGCGCGCTCCGGCCAGAGCCAGCCAGACCTGACGGTCGCCTCATTCGGGCCGGGGCTTGTTCGATGCTTGGAGCGGGGCGGGGCTACCGAAATTCGGCGCGGCCAATGCACCTTACATGCCTAATTCTTTTACGCCCGCTAGTTACCCGCCGATGCCGCACCTCTACGCCCTGCCCGACCACCGCACGCTGGCCATTGCG
Source organism: Cytophagales bacterium (assembly GCA_038213745.1). Classification (GTDB taxonomy): domain Bacteria; phylum Bacteroidota; class Bacteroidia; order Cytophagales; family Hymenobacteraceae; genus Hymenobacter. The sequence goes on along the minus strand of JBBQSQ010000067.1, from coordinate 12,459 downwards.
CCGGAGGAAACCATTCTGGCCGCCACGCTGCGCCAGGGCATTCCGCACGTACACGCCTGCGGCGGCCGGGCCGAATGCTCAACGTGCCGGGTGCAGGTGCTCGAAGGCCTGAAATTCTGCTCGCCCCGCAGCCCCGGCGAACAAGTGCTGGCCGACCGGCTGGCCCTGCCGCCCGCCGTGCGCCTGGCCTGCCAAACCACGGTGGCGGGCGGCGACGTGCGGTTCTCGCGCCCCGTGCTCGATGCCCTCGACATCACCCTAACCCGGCAGGCGTTGGAGCAGCCGGGCCAGCGCCTGGGCACCCAGCAGCCGGTGGCGGTGCTGTTTTCTGATATTCAGAGCTACACTTCGTTCGCCGACCAGCTGCCACCCTACGACCTGATTCACGTCCTCAACCGCTATTTTGAGGTGATGAGCGAGGTCGTCACGGACCACCACGGCCACATCAGCGACTTCATCGGCGACGGGCTGATGGTGGTGTTCGGCCTGAGCCGTCCCGCCGCGGCCGTGGACGATGCCGTGGCCGCCGGCCATGCGATGCTGCGCGCCGTGGAGCGGCTCAACCCCTACCTGGAGCAGATGTACGGCTGCTCGTTTCGTGTGCGGCTGGGCCTGCACTACGGGCCGGCCGTGGTGGGCCACATCGGGGCGGGCGGCTTCCGCAAGCTGGCCACCATCGGCGACACGGTGAACGTGGCCTCACGGCTCGAAGGACTTAACAAGCAGTATAACACCACCTTCCTGGTATCGGAAGCCGTAGCGAATGCGGCCGGCCCCGGCCTTTCCCTGCGCCAAGGTTTCATCACGCCGCTCAGGGGCAAAAAAGGCCTCCACCGCGTGTTTGAGGTGACTCCACAGCGTTAGGCGCTCCTAAACCCCAGCGCTGGCACTGGCCTACGCTCGCCCCCGGCGGCAGCGCGTGGCCGAATAATTTGCTCGCCGTGGGCAGCCGCCCCCCTTTTTTCCTTGCCCAATGCTCCAAAGCCCACTTCCGACAACCCGCTCGTCGCCTTCCGAATCCTCACCAATGGCACGGCCATCAAGGCCGCTTACCAAGTGCGGCCGGTTGAAGTCAACCCAAATCCAATCTATTTTCGCATCGGCAATTCCCGAACCAATCCCATCATTCGCTCCCATTCCCACCCGCATGAAACAGTTTTTCTTGTCCGCCCTCTTCAGCCTGGGCCTGCTCAGTAGCCAGGCCCAGCAGGCCCCCGCCGCCGCGCCCACCCCTACGCCGAAGTACCGCCCGGGCTACCACTTCAGCCCCGCCGCGCACTGGATGAACGACCCCAACGGCATGGTGTATTACGAGGGCACGTACCACCTGTTTTTCCAGTACTACCCCGGGGCCATGGTGTGGGGGCCCATGCACTGGGGCCACGCCACCAGCCGCGATTTGGTGAGCTGGCAGGAGCAGCCCATTGCGCTGTTTCCGGACAGCCTGGGCTACATTTTCTCGGGCAGCGCCGTAGTCGATGCCCGGAATACGTCCGGCTTTAGCAAGGATGGCAAGACGCCGCTGGTGGCCATTTTCACGCACCACAACCCCAAGGGCGAAAAATCGGGCTCGAAAATCTATCAAAACCAGAGCCTGGCCTACAGCCTCGACGCCGGCCAAACCTGGACCAAGTACGCCGGCAACCCGGTGCTGAAAAACCCCGGCATCGTGGATTTCCGCGACCCCAAAGTGAGTTGGAACGACGTGGCCCGGAAGTGGCTGATGACGCTGGCCACCAAGGACCTCATCACCTTCTACTCCTCCCCCAACCTCAAGGATTGGACCCGCGAAAGCGAGTTTGGCGCGCAGCTGGGCGCGCACGGCGGCGTGTGGGAATGCCCCGATTTGTTCACCCTCCCCCTCAACGGCAAAACCTATTGGGTGCTGCTGGTGAACATCAACCCCGGCGGCCCCAACGGCGGCTCCGGCACCCAGTATTTCGTGGGCAACTTCGATGGCCACACCTTCACCCCGCTCAACAACCAAACGAAATGGGCCGACTACGGCCCCGACGATTACGCCGGCGTGACCTGGGGCAACACCGGCAACCGCCGCATTTTTCTGGGCTGGATGAGCAACTGGAACTACGCCAACCAAGTGCCCACCGCGCCCTGGCGTAACGCCACCACCGTGCCCCGCGAGCTGGGCCTGCGCCAGGTGGGCCCCGAAATCTACCTCACCTCGCAGCCCGTGAAAGAGCTGGCCAAACTGGCCCAGCCCGGCCGCACCCTCACGAACCTGACGGTGACCAAAACGCTGGACCTCACCAGCCAGCTAAAAGGGTTTGATGACAAGTTTTCGCTGAAAATGAGCACCGGCCAGCTGCGCGATTTTGCCGTGGTGCTGGGCAACGCCGCCGGCGAGGAGCTGCGCATCGGCTACGACAAATCAGCCAACCAGTATTTCATCGACCGCCGCAAGGCCGGGCAAGTCGGGTTCAGCCCCAAGTTTGCGGGCCGCCACCGCACGCCCCGCCTGGCCACCGGCCCCGCCGCCGATATGACCCTGCTGTTCGACGCTACCTCCGTTGAGCTCTTTGCCGATGGCGGGCTGAGCGTTGCCTCGGAGCTGTTCTTTCCCGGCCGGCCCTTCACCACACTCAAGCTGCAAGCGCCCGATGGCCTAATAGTGCAGGAGTTAAGCTACAATAAGATGAGCAAGCCGAACAAACCCGCCGACCGCTAAGGCCCGTTTTGCGCATACCATTTCCCTTATTTGAGGGAGTCACGAACCATTTGTACCAAACGTTTAACCAAGGCCAGCACCACTAAGCAAGCCGGCGCATTGCCGCGCAATCTCCAGTTCCTCGGCCGTCGGAATAACCAGGATTTTTACCCGGCCTTTCGGCCGGTTCAACTCCCGCAGGCCGGGGCGGCGCTGCTGGTTTTTCTCCTCGTCCAGGGCCAGTCCGAAAAACTCCATGTTCTCACAGACCCGCGTGCGGACCAGCGCATCGTTTTCGCCCACGCCAGCGGTGAAGACTATGGCGTCCAGGCCGTTGAGCACGGCCGTATAGGCCCCGATGTACTGGCGGATGCGGTAGGCATACAGGTCGTAAGCCAGGGCGGCGTGGGCATCGCCGGCGGCCAGCGCCGCGCCGATGTCCCGCATGTCGCTGGCCCCGGTCAGGCCCAGCATCCCGCTTTCCTTGTTCAGTAAATCAGTGATTTGCGCCCCGGTATACCCCAATGGCCCGAGCAGGTGCAGCAGCACCGAGGGGTCGATATCCCCCGAGCGGGTGCCCATCACCAGGCCCGCCAACGGACTGAAGCCCATGCTGGTATCCAGCGACTGTCCGCCCCGCACGGCGGCCATGCTGCACCCATTGCCCAAGTGAATAGTGACGAGGCGGGCGTCGGGCTGCCGGAGGTAGGCGGCGGCCTGCGCGGCCACGTACTGGTGGCTGGTGCCGTGAAAGCCGTACTTGCGAATGCGCTGCTCGGTGTAGAGGGCCGTGGGCAGGGCGTAGCGAAACGCGTATTCGGGCAGGGTCTGGTGAAACGCCGTATCGAACACCGCCACCTGCTGGGCCTGCGCAAACACGCGCTCGGCCACTTCAATGCCCACGTAGTTGGCCGGGTTGTGCAGCGGGGCCAGCGCAAACAGCCGCTGGATTTCGGCCTTCACCGCCGCCGTGATGCGCGTGGCCGCCGCGTAGGTTTCGCCCCCGTGCACCACCCGGTGCCCCACCACCGCGATGTCGGCCGGGTCCGCGATAATGCCGCCGGGCGCGGCCGTTAGCAGGCGCACCACTTCGAGCAGGCCCGCTTCGTGGTCGGCCAGCGGCAGGGTCAGCCGGGTTTCGGCCGGCGGGTTGGCCGGGGCGTGCGGGTCAAAAACCTGGTGGGTAATCGTGGCCTGCGCCGAGCCCACGCGCTCCACCAGCCCGCTGCACACGGGCTGCTCAGCCGGCCAGCGAAACAGCTGATACTTGATGGAGCTGCTGCCGGAATTGAGAACAAAAATATTCACTTTGGTCAGTTAGGAATTAGGAGTTAGAAATTATGAGTTAGAAATTATGAGTTAGGAATTATGAGTTATGAATTACTTGTCTAGGCAATTCATAACTCATAATTCCTAACTCATAATTCATAATCAAATCACCCCTGCTGGCTTTGAATGGCGGTGATGACGACGGTATTAAGCACGTCGTCCACGGTGCAGCCCCGGCTCAGGTCATTCACGGGCTTGTTCAGCCCTTGCAAAACCGGGCCGATGGCCAGCGCCCCGGTTTCGCGCTGCACCGCTTTGTAGGTGTTGTTGCCGGTGTTCAGGTCGGGGAATATGAGCACGCTGGCCTGCCCGGCCACCTCCGAATCGGGCAGTTTCAGGCGGCCCACCAGCGGGTCCACGGCCGCGTCGTACTGGATGGGCCCCTCCACTTTCAGGTCGGGGCGGCGCTGGCGCACCAGCTCGGTGGCCCGGCGCACTTTCTCCACGTCGGCCCCCGCGCCGGAGGTGCCCGACGAGTAGGAGAGCATGGCCACCCGGGGCTCAATGCCAAAAGCCGCGCTGCTATCGGCCGAGGAAATGGCGATTTCGGCCAGCTGCTCGGCCGTGGGGTTGGGGTTCACGGCGCAGTCGCCGAACACGGCCACGCGGTCGGGCAGGCACATAAAAAATACCGACGACACCACCGACACGCCCGGCTTGGTTTTGATGAACTGCAGCGCCGGCCGGATGGTGTGCTGCGTGGTGTGCACCGCCCCCGATACCATGCCGTCGGCGTCGCCCATATACACCATCATCGAGCCGAAGTACGACACGTCGCGCAGCAGGTCGCGAGCCATGTCGTGGTTCACGCCCTTGTCCTTGCGCAGCTCGTAAAACGTCTCCACGTAGCCGGCATACAGGGCCGAATTCACCGGGTCGATGATGCGCAGGTGTTCGGGCGGCATGGTCAGGCCCAGGCGCTTGATGGACGCGGCCACCGTGGCCGGGTCGCCCAGGATGGTGAGGTCCACCACGTCCTGGTGCAGCAGCTGGGCGGCGGCCCGCAGGATGCGGTCGTCGTTGCCCTCGGGCAGCACAATGTGGCGACGCGCGCGCTTGGCCCATTGCAGCAGCCGGTACTGAAACATGTGGGGCGTGAGTCCTTCAGCCTGGAAGCTGACCAGCTTTGCTTGCAGCGCCCGCACATCCACGTAGCGGTCGAAGGTGCTGATGGCCAGCTGAATCTTCCGGGGGTTGTCGGGGGTGAGGTGCGCGCGGATGGCGCTCACCCGCGTGGTGGTTTCGAAGGTACCGGTGGCCACGGCCAGAATGGGTACCGCATCGGGCAGGCCCTCCAGAAGCCGCCGCACGGGCTCGTCGGGCTCCGTGCCGGTCGAGAGCACAATGCCCGCCACCTTGGGGTAGCTGGCCGATAAATTCGCCTGCAAGGCGCATACGATGATGTCGCCCCGGTCGCCGGGCGTCACAATCAGGACGTTCTCCTTGAGGTAGTTGAGAAAGTTGGGCACCTGCATGGCCCCAATCACGTAATTATCGACCTGGTTGCCCAATCCCGCTTCCCCGAACAGCAGCTTGCCGCCCAACCCGGCCTGGATTTCGCGCATGGTCGGGTGCAGCAGGTTCGGGTCATCGGGGATGAGGGCCAGCAGCACCCCGGCCGGCAGCTGCTCGCGCAGCAGCGCCTGCACGTCGGCCACCTGGGCCGGGGCAATGCGGTTGGCCACCACTTGCAGCACGGGTACCTCGCGGCTCTCAAAGTTGCGCAGCGTGGTGAGCACGGCGCTCACGACCTGGGCCGTGCTTTTGCCCTGCCCCGACACAACCAGCAGGACGGGCACGCCCAGGTTTTTGGCAATCGACACGTTGGCGTCGAACTCAAAAGCCGTGCCCGGCCCCACGAAGTCGCTGCCTTCCACCACCGTAAAATCGCAGGTGTCTTCCCAGTGCTTGAACTTGCGAATCACGGTGTCAATTAACTCGCCCTGCGCGCCGGTTTCGAGCAAGGCCAGGGCCTCGGCGCGGGTGTAGGCGTAGGTGTCGGCCAGGGGCAGCGGCAGCTTGAAATAGCTGGTGATGGTGGCCAGGTGCGGGTCGGGCTGCTGGGCGGGGTCGTAGTCGATGAGCGGCTTGAAGTAGCCCACCTGCCGCGTCTGGCCCAGCAGCATATTTACCAGCCCCAGCGTGACCAGCGACTTCCCACTGTAGGGCTCCGCGGCGGCAATGAAAACAGCTTTCGTCATGGCTACCTAACGCAGCGGTGCCCGCCTCCGTTGACCAGCGACTGGCCTTGCTGCTACAACAACAGAAACTTTTAACCCGCCGAAGCCAGCCGACGGCCACGGCACCTGATGAGCGTCTCGGCTAAGAAGCTGGTTGCGTTTAACGGCCTGAGGGCATTTGCTTCGCCCGTAGCCCCTGTGCCGAAAGCAAGCAGGAGCCCCTCGCATCAGGCACTAGCGAGACAGGAATGCCGTGATGTCACCGGAGTAGGTCAGCGTCAGCCGGTGCATGGCCCGGGTGCACGCCACGTAGAGCATGCTCTTATCGACCTCCGTTTTGTAAGTGCGGGCGGAAGCAAAAGGCACGATGACCTCGTCGAATTCCAGCCCCTTCGCCAAATGGGCCGTGGTGATGACGATACCTTCTGTGAAAGTCGTCGACTCCTCCGTGAGCAAATGAACGCCGGGGGCTTTCAGCGCCTGATGCACCGCCGCGGCCTGCCGCAGCGTTTTGCAGATAATGCCCAGGGAATGATTGCCGGAACGTTGGAAGGTCGTGAGCAGTCGCTGGATGGCCTGCATTTCCTCGTCCTGGCTGGCAAAATGCGCCATGACGGGCTCCTGCCCGTGCCGTTCCAGGGGAATGATGCGGGGGTTGGGCGTGATGCGCTGCGCGAAGGCCGTAATCTCGACGGTTGAACGGTAGCTGCGGTACAGCTTAACGACATCGGCCTGCGGAAAGACGCGCTCGATGGTTTCGGCCGAAGACGAGCTGTACGGATTCACCGTCTGGCTCACATCGCCGAGGATGGTCTTGCGGCACCGGAATAAGCGCGACAATACGGCGTACTGCACGGGGGTGTAATCCTGCATCTCGTCCACCAGCAAGTGCTTCACCTGGTCGTAGGTACTGATGCCCTCCAGGCGCAGGCGCAGGTAAATCAGGGCAAAAACGTCCGCGTATTCCAGGTGCAGCCGGTGGTCAATCCGGAAGAGCCCGGGCTTCCCCAGCCACCGATAGAAGTCCCGGTAAAGGTCCAGCACCTGGTGGAACCTGAACATGCGGGGAATGGCCTCCCCAATCGTGGCTTTCTCCGGCCCGGTCAGCTTGCGGCGGGTGGCGTCGCGCACGTAGGCCCGCACCTCTTCGGCCACCAGCGCAAATCGTTTCAGGAGCGGCACCCGGTGGAAGGTCCTGAACTTCGCCAGCAGAAACGGCAGGGGGACAGTGGTTTGGCCCACCCGCAGCTCCTTCACCGTGAAGTAGTTGTTCTCAACGTAGATAAGGTATTGGTCGAGCTGGCTGAGGAACTCAAACGATGACTTGAACCGGATGCGCTCAATGAACGCGGCATCGTGATTGTCCAGCAGCGCGGAAACCTGTTCGAAAAAAGTCTGGAACGCGTAGCGGTGGTCGAGCAAGTCGGCGGCCAGCTCTTCCATGCCCAGCTCGGGGATGTGCTCCTCGCCCAGCTCGGGCAGGACGTTGGAGATGTAGTCGGCGAAGACCTTGTTGGGCGAAATAATGAGCACGTCTTTGGCCGCAATCGTCTCCCGGTAGCGGTAGAGCAGGAACGCAATCCGGTGCAGGGCAATCGAGGTTTTGCCCGAGCCCGCCACCCCCTGAATGACTATAACCGTTGCGGTTTCGTTGCGAATCACTGCGTTCTGGTCCCGCTGGATGGTTGCGACGATGTTCTTCAGCTTGTCGTCGGAGGACTTGGCCAGCTCGCGCTGCAGCACGTCGTCGTGAATATTCACGTCGTTTTCGAGCATGAATTCCATTCGGCCGTCCCGGATTTTGTACTGCCGTTTTAGCTCGATAGTACCCTGCATCACGCCGGATGGGGTGGTGAAGGAGGCTTCTCCCAGCTCGAAGTCGTAGAACATGGACGAGACCGGGGCGCGCCAGTCGTAAATGAGGCCTTGGCGCAACTGTTCGTCCAGGAAGGAATAAACGCCGATGTATACCGGCCGTGTTGACTGCCCCTGGGGGGTAAAATCAATGCGGCCGAAGTACGGGGACTGGCCCAGCTTGAGCAGCTTGCGTTTGCGGGCCACAGCGGCTTCGCCCGTGAAGGCCATGCGGTTGATGGATTGGCCGGCGGCGACCATATCGGCATCATCCATGCCCGACTGGTGCTCGTGGATGTACTGCTTTTTCTCCCGGAGCTCGTCGGAAAACTGTCGCACGTCGCCGTCAATCCGCCGAATGGCCAGCGTCAGCTTCTCCTTAATTTCTTCCAGGTATTCTCTTTCTTCCTGCAGTGTAGTGTTCATTCCGGGCGGCTTTTGGCAATAGCCCGCAAAGGTCAGGGCAAATTTCGTTCTCCCGAAGCCGGCCGCGCACTTTATCGCACGCAGCACCCTGCGGCCGCACCTATTGCTGGCGCGCGTAACAGAGAAAGAAGTAGTCAGTAGTCAGCCGAAAAAACAGGGTCTATCCGGTTTTTAATCGGGGGCTAACTACTGGTTACTGATGGCTGACTACTTATCGATTCGCAAACTGGTTTGTGATGGGTGTAGCTCGCATAAGCCTTGGTGGTTCCGGCGTTATACCGTGTGCAAAATCACGTAGAGCGAGGTGCTCGAAATAACCAGCCACAGCAGAATCCCCAGCACGTAGGGCTTGATTCCCACCGAGCGTACGACCTTGGCCGAGAGCCCGGCACCAATGAAAAACAGCGTCACCGTAAGGCCGATTTTGGCCAGGCTCACCATCACCGGCCCCAGGGGCTTGGCGGCCGGTACAAAGGTGTTGACCAGCATGGCCGCGATGAAGCCGAAGATGAAGTAGGGAATCGTGAGTATGACGCCCTTTTGCCGGAACAGCAGCGCCGTGCCGATGGACACCGGGATTATCCAGAGGGCGCGGGCCAGCTTCACGGTGGTGGCTACTTCCAGGGCTTGGTTGCCGTAGGCCGCCGCCGCGCCCACCACCGAACTGGTGTCGTGGATGGCGATGGCACACCACAGGCCGAACTGGTTCTGCGTCATGGCCAGGGCGTGGCCGATGGGCGGGAAGGCAAACAGGGCCACGGCGTTGAGCACGAACACCGTGCCCAGCGCCACCGACATCTCCTCGTCTTTGGCGCGCAGCACCGGCCCCACCGCCGCAATGGCGCTGCCCCCGCAAATAGCGGTGCCGCACGAAATCAGGTGCACTACGTGGCGGCCCAGCCCCAGCCATTTGCCCACGAAGTAGCCCAGCGTGAGCGTGCCAAAAATGGACACGACCGTGAACAAAAGGCCTTCGCGGCCGGCCTGCACCGCCGCGTGGGCATTCATGCCAAAGCCCAGGCCGATGACTGAAAATTGCAGCAGCTTGGCCGTGGCTTTTTTGGTTTGGGTGGCAAATGGGTTGCCCAACACCTGGGCCAGCCCCAGCCCGAGGGCCAGCGCCACGGGCGGCGAGGCCCAGGGCGTGAGGCAAAAGACCAGCAGCCCCGCAAATACTACCTGCCGCAGCGTCACCGCCTGCCCAAGCACCAAATGAGGCGTGTGAAAGCGGCTAAGAAAACCAGTTGATTCTGCCGCCGCCGGGGCTGCAGCGCTGGCCGGGGCAGCAGTTTGTGCCACTGGTACGGGGGCACCAACAGGAGGATTTTGCGGTGAACGGGCTAACGTGGGCAGTGGCATAATCAGTAGGTATTGCTACCACAAATTTACGTACTTCCCCTGCCGTTGGATTATCGAAAATTGTTATTCGAAATTACTTATGGTTATACCGGCACTCGGGCCTGGCTTTGCACGAAGCTGAGAAACCGCTGTGCCGCGCGGGGCAGCGGCTGCCCCTGCACCCACACCGCCTCGAACAGCCGGGGCAAATGCAGGCCTGCCACGGCCACTATTTCGAGCAGCCCACCGGCCAGCTCCCGCGCCAGCGCCCGGCGCGACACGAAGCCCAGCGCCTCCGGAGCGGCTTCCAGGTAGGCCTTGATGGCCTCCGTGTTGTCGAAATAAAAAGCCACGGGCAGGCTGCTGAGCTTGATTTTGAGCGTGCGCAGGGCAAACTCCAGCACCTCGAGGGTGCCGGAGCCGCGCTCGCGCAGCACTAGCGGGCAGGCCAGGGCCTCGGCCAGGGGCAGGGGCTGCCGGGGCGGGCCGGCCGGGGTGGCACGGCGCACGGCCACCAGCTCGTCGGGCAGCAGCGATTCGTAGTGCAGGTCGCGGTTTTTCGAGCGCCCTTCCACAAAGCCCAGGTCCAGTTCGCCGCGCAGCAGGGCCTCGGCAATGTGCTCGGAATTGGCGTTGAGCAGGGTGAGCTGCACGTTGGCGTAGCGCTGCTGGAAGGCCGGCAGCAGGGGCGGCAGCACGTATTGGGCCAGGGTGGTGCTGGCCCCCAGGCGCAGGCGACCGGCGGCTTCGTCGGGGTCGCGCAGGGCGAGTAGCTGGTCGTCGAGCTGCTGGGCCGAGGCGGCCACGGCTTCGGCGTGGAGCAGGAGCAGGCGGCCGGCTTCGGTGAGGGCCACGCGGTTGCCGCGCCGCGCCAGCAGGCGCTGGGCATACTGCTTTTCCAGCTCGTGAATGTGCTTCGTCACGGCCGGCTGCGTGATGAACAGCGCCTGGGCGGCCTTGGTAAAGCTCAGGTGCTGCGCCACGGCCTGGAACACGCGAAGGCGAAAATCGGACATGCCGCCAAGGTAATGGGGTTTCGGGCAAGTTGCCGGACGCGGAGTGGGCCAGTGCAGCCAAGCCAGCCGCTTCGTGCGGTTCTACTTAGCGCCTACTTGGCCGGCAGGTGGCGGTCGAAGTGGTTTTTCAGCACGTCGTTGATTTTGGCTTCGGTCAGGGGTTTGTTCAGAAAGCCGGCGATGTTGAGCTGCTTCACCCGTTCCACGTCCTGCGGGTGCAGCGAGGTGGTGAGCATCACGATAATGATGGCCTGTTTCTGGTGGATGGGCAGCTTTTCGTAGGCTTCCAGAAACCCAAACCCGTCCATCACGGGCATTTTCACATCCAGCAAAATCAGGGCCGGGCACTCCTCGGTAGCGGTTTCACAATGCACGATGAGCAAGTCCAGCGCCTCCTGGCCGTTGAGGGCCACCAGCAACTTATCGGTCACGGCCAGGCGCTTCAGCAGCAGTTGATTGAGGTAGTTCGTGGTTTGGTCGTCGTCGACGAGCAGGGCGCAGGTGAGCTTTTGCATGGGATTTGGCTGCCATCATGGCCGGAGATTGGGTACCGGGCGGCCCGGCTTCAGCGGGGAAAATACACAGAAAACGTGGACCCACTGTTGAGCTCAGAGGCTACCTCAATGCGCCCGCCCGCGTTTTCCACCATTTTTTTCACCATGTAAAGCCCAATGCCGGAGCCTTCCACGTGGTCGTGGAAGCGCTGGAACATGCCGAACAACTTTCGTTCGCTGGCGGCGTCCAGGCCCAAGCCATTGTCGCTCACGGCCAGCACAATAAACCCATTCTCGGCGCGCGTGTGCAGCCGCACGTGGGGGGGCCGGTCGGCGGCGCGGTACTTTAGGGCATTGCTGAGCAGGTTGAACACCACCGAGCGCAGGTTTTTCTCGGAAAACGACACGGTGGGGGCCGTCACCACGTCAATGTCCACCCGGGCCCCGGCACGTTGGATGAGCGGCTCCAAATCGAGGTACACGCCGCGCACGGTGGCGGCCACGTCCACCGGGGCGGTGGCCTGGCCGTGCTCCTTTTGCAGCTTGCTCACGTCCGTCAGGTGCTCGATGGTGCGCTTGAAGCGGTTCACCGAGTCCTGCATCAGCTCCAGGAGGGGCTGCACCGGCTCGCTGCTTATCAGGGGGGCCGGCAGCTCCACCAGCAGGGCATCGAGCAGGCCTTCAATGTTGCTGATGGGCGCTTTGAGGTCGTGCGAGGCGGTGTAGATAAAATTGTCGAGGTCGACGTTGACGCGGGTGAGCTGGACGTTGTTGGCGCGCAGCTGCTGCTGGGCCTGGTCGATGCGCTCCAGGGCCAGCTTCTGCTCGTGGATGTCGGTGCAGGTGCCAATCCACTCAATGATTTCGCCCTGCTCGTTGCGCGAGGGCAAGGCCCGGCCCAGCATCCAGCGGTAGTCGCCGGTGCGGTTGCGGAAGCGGTATTCCACCTCAAAAAACGCACCGGTGCGCAGGCATTCGCGCCAGTGCTGCGATGCCACCGGCACGTCGTCGGGGTGCAGGTGGGCACGCCAACCAAAGTCGAGGCCCCTGGCATTTTCCTCCCCCACGTAGTCGAACCAGCGGCGGTTGAGGTAGGAGTTGATGCCGTCGGGCGTGGCCGTCCAGGCAATCTGGGGGATGCCTTCCAGCACGCGGCT
>JBBQSQ010000066.1:0-21419 GCA_038213745.1 Cytophagales bacterium | reverse complement strand
GCGCTTGGTGTCCTGGTCGCGCTCGCGGGCCGACTTCTCTACTTCGAGCAGGCGGGTGAGAATTTGCTGCTGACGCAGGATGGTTTCCTGGGTCAGGCGCTTGTTCACGAGGTCGGTTTCGGTTTGTTCCATCAATTTTTTAAGCTCGCCGGTACCGCCGCCACCTTGTTCGCCCTTACCGTCTTTACCGCCGTCCTTGCCGTCCTTGCCGTCCTTGCCGTCCTTACCGCCCTCTTTACCGTCTTTTCCCTCTTTACCGCCGGGCTTGCCAGCACCCTGCTGCATTTTGTCGAGCTGCTGCATGGCCTGGCGCAGCATCTGCTGCTGGCCGGCCAGCTTGGCCAGCTCCTGCGACATTTCCCGGCCTGACTTGCCGCTCTGCGAGAGCTTCTGAATCTGCTCGTTAAGCTGCTGCTGCATCTTGCCCATGTTGCCGGGGCCGGGCTTGCTGCCCTGGCCCTGCCCTTTGCCCTTGCCTTTTTTCTTGCCGGGCTTGCCCTGGCCGTCCTTGGGCGCGCCCTTGGCCTCCTGCTGCTCCTGCTGCATTTGTTGCAGGGAGCTTTGCAGCATCAGGGCCAGGTTGTTCATGCTGGTCATGGCCTGCTGCTCGGTGGCGGTGGCCCGGCCCAGGTCGCGCTGCTGAATGTGGGTGAGCGACTCGTCCATACGGCCGTTCATCTCGCCCACCTCGCGGGTCACGAAGCTCTGGATTTTGGGTTCTTTCTTGGCCAGGGCGTAGAGTGAATCCTGAATAACCTTGGCGTCGTCGCGCAGCTTGCGCTGCGTCTGGCCCAGCTGCACGAAGCGCGGGTCACTCTGGTCCACCTTGCGGAAATCCTTCATTAGGCCTTCCTGGTCGAAGCTCAGGGTGAGCAGGTTTTCCAGAATGTCGCGCAGGTCGTCGATGTTTTCCTGGGCCTGGTCGCTTTCCTCCTCGCTCATCTGGTCGCGCATCTTTTTGGCCATCTGCTTCATGCGCGAGGCGGCGCTTTTCTGCTTGGCGGCGGCCTTCTTGTTCTGGTTTTTGCCCAGCTGCTGCTGGCTTTCCTGCATGTCCTGGTCGGTCTGCTGCTGGTCGGGCTTCTGCTCGTCCACGTCGTTCTGGTCGCCGAGTTCCTTGTCCATCTTTTTCAGGTCCTGAAGCTCTTTCTTGAGGTCTTCAAAATCCTGCTGGTTGTTGGCCTGCTCCTGCTTCAGCTGCTCCTGTTTGGCTTTTTGCTCCTGGTTACTCAGCTTGTTATCGGGGTTTTCCTTGTCGTTCTGCTCGGTTTTTTCGGCCAATTTCTCTTCCTGCTTGGCCAGCTCGTCGAGCTTGTTGGCGGTTTCCTCGGCCTTTTGTTCCAGCTGCATTTGCTTGAACATTTCGAGGGCGCGGTCGAGCTCCTTTTGCAAGGTGTCTTCCTTGTTTTCGAGCTGCTGCAACAGCTTTTGCATCTCAGCGTCGGGCTGTTTCTGCTCTTCCAGCAGCTTGCGCAGCTTATCGTACAGCTTCTTGGTTTCGGGGTCGAGCAGGTCGGCCATCAGCTTTTTCAGCTCTTCGGCCTTCTTGGCCAGCTCCTCGCTTTTGAGGCTGGCTTGGTCCTGCTTCTGCTGCAGCTGCTCAAACATCTTCTGCATTTGCTCCATCTGCTGGTTCAGCTGGTTTTTCTGGTCCAGCATGTTTTCCAGCTGCTTGCGGTCCTGGAAGCTCAGGTCGCGCTTGGTCTTGAGCTTGTCCTGGGTTTTGGCCAACTCGCGCTCCAGCTTCTCGCTCTGCTTGGCGGCCTGGCTCATCTGGCTGGCCACGGATTGCGCCTGGGCCTGCAGTTCCTGGCGCAGCTCGCGGCGGCCGGGCAGCCGGAATTCGGCCGGGCGGGTGCGGGTGGCCTTGGGGCCGTGCACGCCGTCGTTGTCCCAGGCCTCCACGAAGTATTCGAGGCGGTCGCCGGGCTGCATGTTCAGGGCGCTCAGGTTCCAGGTGTAGGCGTAGGTGCCGGCGCTTTCGCGGGGCAGGCCCAGCGGCGTGGCACCCTGGCGGCTGGGGGCCGCATTGGGCCCTTGGCCGGCGCGGTGCAAGGCGTAATGCAACGATAGCCGCGTCAGCCCATAGTCGTCGCGCACGGTGCCGCCCAGCGCCAGGAAGCGTCGCGTCACAGTGTCCGAGAAAGCTTCCAGCGTGAGCGAGGGCGGCAAATCGGGTACGGCTGTGATTTGGTAAGAAATCGGGTCGCGGTTGAGGCTGGCCGGGTTTTTCAGGCGCAGCAGGTAGGGTTGCGAGCGCATGATGCGCCGCGTGGCGGTGAAGGTGCCACCGTCGCCGCTGGCCGCCAGTGTCTCATCGGGGTTCTGGAACACCAACGCCAACTCATCGGTGGCGGCCGTGGCAAATTCCCACCGCACGGTGCTGCCTTCCGGCACGGTCAGGTTGCCGCCGTTCTCGATGGTTTCGGCTGGTTTGCCGGTGTAGGGCGGGTAGGTGATGTTGACTTTGAAGTCGCGCAGGTTGGGCCGCTCCAGCACCGTGAGCTGGTACTCGGGCGAAGCAAATCCCGCCCCTTTCAGCTGAAACGTCACGTCGCCCTGCGGCTGCTCAAACGTGTAGCGGAACTGGTCGCCGTGCCCGGCCACCTTGCTTAGCCGCCGCTCGCCCCCATCAAAGCCAATGCTAACATCGGCCGGCAACGCCGCGCCTGCCACGCCCACGTCCAGCGTAAAATCCTCGCCCCGAAACGCGGTTAGCTTGGCATTTTTAATCACAAATTGAAACGGGGCGGGCGGCGAATACGCCCGTTTATAGTGCCAGATGCGCTCGGTACCCTGCACCAGAAAGCTGGGGTAAAAAGCCAGCAGCGCCAGTAGCACGGCCGCCGGAATAGCTGCATACTTCCACAGCGGCCGGCTCTGTTGCTGAATATCGATGCCCTGAGCAAAGGAAATAGTGCCCATTTGCGCAGCGCGCTGCTCCAGGCTGGCGGCAATCAGGGCGTTGTTACGGGCTTGGCCTTGCAGTTGGAGGGCG
Source organism: Cytophagales bacterium (assembly GCA_038213745.1). Classification (GTDB taxonomy): domain Bacteria; phylum Bacteroidota; class Bacteroidia; order Cytophagales; family Hymenobacteraceae; genus Hymenobacter. The sequence continues at coordinate 18,421 of JBBQSQ010000066.1, read as the reverse complement.
TTCAGCAGCCGGTCCTGCACTTCGGGGAAAAGCTCCCCTACCCGGCGGGCGGCCTGCTCGTCGCTGAGCAGCCGGCGCAGGTTGGTAAGGGCCGCCAGCGGCGTCCAAATCCAGCGCGCAAAGCTGTAAACCGTGAGGCCGATAAAGCCGAATAGCAGCCCGGCCCGCACCACGGTGGGCAGGTAGAGGAAGTATTCGAGCCCGTTGAAGGCCACGAAAAATGTGAGCAGCAGCCCGCCGGCCACCAGCAAGCCGCGCACCAGTAGGTTCAAGTAAAACTTGCGCTTGAAGGCCTCCAACTCCGTCCGTACCCGCGCCAGGGCGGGGTACTGGTCCGCCGCCGCGCCGCGCTCCATCAGCATCGCCATAAATCAGTTCTTAGTCTGGAAAGATACAACGTTCGCGGGCGGCTTGGTTCGATGTAGCGCGGACTTTTAGTCCGCGATTCAGGGCGAGCGGCTTGAGTCGAGCGTCGTACTCGCGGACTAAAAGTCCACGCTACTGCACTTCCACCCAAGCCGGGCAGTGGTCCGAATGCACCACGTCGGGCAACAGACCCGCGCCGGTCAGGCGCGGTTGCAGGGCCGTATCGGCCAGCCAGTGGTCGAGGCGCCAGCCCACATTGCGCTGGCGCGAACCGGCCCGGTAGCTCCACCAGGAATAGTGCCCCACGGCCTCGCCGTGGTGGTGCCGAAAGGTATCCACCAGCCCATCGTTCAGAAAATTCTGGAACCACTGCCGCTCCTCCGGCGTGTAGCCGGGGCTGTTTTGGTTGGCCTTGGGGTTGTGCAGGTCGATGGCCGTCTGGCAGCAGTTGAAATCGCCACCGATGAGCAGCGGCGGCGTGCTACCATCGGTCCGCAGCTTGGCTACATAATCGCGGAAAAAGTGCAGCCATTCCACTTTGAAGGCCTGCCGCGCCGGCCCGCTCGTGCCCGAGGGCATGTAGGTGTTCAGCACCGATACGTCTTCAAAATCGAGCCGTAGCACGCGCCCTTCGTCGTCGTAGCAACTCTGGCCGCAGCCGTGCACCACGGCTTTGGGCGCTACTTTCGAGAACGTAGCCACACCGCTGTAGCCCGGCTTTTGGGCCGGGTGCAGGTAGGCGTGGTAGCCGAGTTTTTCGAAGCCCGAGACATCCATTGCCTCGCGCCCGGCCTTTATTTCCTGGAGGCAGAGCACATCGGGCGCGGCCTCGGCCACCCAGTCCAGCAGGCCCTTGCTCAAGGCCGAACGCAGGCCGTTGACGTTGTAGGAAACGATTTTCATGGTAGTGGGTAATGTAGCCTGGACGCTGCGAGTCCGGGCGTGAGCGCAGCGAGCATCCAGTTCGGAGTTCGTTCGGTTCTTCCCGTTTAGGCGCTGCGATTTTCAGGCTGAATGTAAGCGCAGCGGGCAGCGGGCACCAGCATCGTCTGGGTCCGGATGCTCGTTCCGCTCGCGCTCGGACTCGCAGCGTCCAAGCTACTACAGGTCGTCGCCCGGGTCCAGCGCGAAGTACTCCAGCACATGCCATTTCAGCATCCGCTCCTGCTCCTTGAGGTTGGCAAACGGCACCGGCCGCAGCAGTTGGTAATGGGGCCAACCGTCCTCGTCCACGCGCTCTAACGCGTAGTGGCCGCTGAGGCTAAAGAGGCGACAGGTGGCCACATGCATCAGGTCCTGCTTCTGCTCCTTGGTGAAAGTGGTGATGCCCTGGTTAAGCTCCTGAATGCCAATGAGCAGCAGCAGCGCGTTCAGGTCGGGGCGCTTGCCGAAACGGGCTTCCATTTCCAGCATCAGGGTTTCCCAGCGGGCGTCGAAGTCGGCTTCCGCTTCGGGGTGCTCGGCGGGGGCGGCGTGGTTCAGGTCCTCGCTCATGCGGCGGGCTGGCCGTCGTGTTCGGCTTTGTGGGCGGCCAGGGCTGCGCTATCGTGGGCACCGCTGCCGGCTTCCGATTTCAGGATTTCCCAGTACTCCACCGCCCGGCGGAAGTGAGGAATCACAATGCTGCCGCCGATGACGTTGGCGATGGCAAAAATCTCGTAAATCTCCTCGTCGGTCAGCTTTTCCTCAAAGCATTTGCCCACGTGGTACTTGATGCAATCGTCGCAGCGCAGCACCATGGAACAGGCCAGGCCCAGCATTTCCTTGGTTTTCACGTCGAGCGCGCCGGCCGCGTAGGTGTTGGTGTCGAGGTTGAAAAAGCGCTTAATGACCTTGTTGTCGGCCGCCAGGATGGTGGCGTTCATCCGCTGGCGGTATTCGTTGAATTCGGTTACTTGGGACATTTTTTATTCAGATAGGCTGGAAAAAAAGCACGTCATGCTGAGCGTAGTCGAAGCATCTCGCGTGCAGCAGTAATCAGTACACTAACAACGAAGCGGTAGAGATGCTTCGACTGCGCGGACGCCAGATGAGCATGACCGTTGTAGTTGAGCAGCATAGCCAATAATCGGCTACATTGCTCCTCCAAAATTACTTCCCAAACCTTCCCCCACTCTACCGCTCATGCTCCGCTCCTTGGCCGCCGATTTTATCGGGCTAATTTTTCCGCGCCTGTGCCTGGCCTGCCGTGAGCCGCTGGTGACCGGCGAAAACCACCTCTGCACCGGCTGCCGGGCCGAGTTACCCTACACCGACTTCCATCTGCTGCCGCCCGACCAGAACCCGCTGGGCCGCCGCTTCTGGGGCAAGCTGCCCCTGCGCCACGCCCTAAGCTACCTGCGCTTCGTGCGCCACGGCCGGGTGCAGCACCTGCTGCACGAGCTCAAGTACCAGGGCCAGCGCGACGTGGGCACCGCCCTCGGCCAGCTCTACGGAGCCGAGCTGCACGCCGCCGGAATGGCCGCCGATTTCGACCTTATTATCCCGGTGCCGCTGCACCCGCGCAAGCTGGCCAAGCGCGGCTACAACCAAGCCGCTGCCTTCGCCACGGGCCTCGCCGCGGGCCTGAAAGTGCCCGCCAGCAACACCGCCTTGCGCCGCAACACCGACACCAAAACCCAAACCAAAAAGAACCGCGCTCAGCGCTGGGCCAACGTCGCCACGGTCTTTGAAGTCGAAAACCCGGCGGCAATTATTGGCCGCCGCATCCTCATCGTTGATGACGTGCTCACCACCGGGGCCACCCTCGAAGCATGCGGCGCGGTGCTGCTGGCCGCCGGCGCGGCCGAGGTCAGCATCGCCGCAATCGCCTGTGCGGATAGATAATGACCAAAGAATTGACCGCAGATTAGGCAGAATTGACCGCAGATTAAGCGGATTTTACGATTAAGTAAGATGCAGATGGTTAGCTGGTTGTACTTCGTCTAAGATGAATGTTGAGCCTGCTCGCGCAGCATCGCCACGAGCTTTACCACCTAAAAACAAAAGGCCGCCCGGTGAAGGCGGCCTCTTGCATCTTACTTAATCCAAAAATCTGCCTAATCTGCGGTCTTACTTATTCGAGCCGGCGTTAATCATCGCGCAACGGAAACCGATAGTGGCCGTGGCCGAATCTTCGGCCATGAAGCGGCGCGTGCCAGGCGAGAGCCAGTAGGCCACATCGCGCCACGAACCACCTTTGTAAACCCGCACGTGGTCGTCAATCAGCGACTGGTAGCCTTTCTTGTCGTACCGCTCGGCCGGGTCACCCACGCCGTTGCGGCGGAAGGGGTTCAGGTCTTCCACGTCTTGGAACGAGAGGGGACGATATACGTCCTGCACCCACTCGTTCACGTTGCCGGCCATGTTGTAGAGGCCGTAGTCGTTGGGCGGGTAAGCGTATACCTGGTCGGTAATCATGGCGCCGTCGTTCAGGCTGCCGGCAATGCCAGCGTAGTCGCCGCGGCCCCGCTTGAAGTTAGCCAGGAACTGGCCCATTTTGCGGCCGTAAGCGTTGCGGGTCGATTTGCCATCCCACGGGTAAATGCGCTTTTCTTCCTGATTCTCGTTGCCCACTTCCTGGGTGCCCACGAGGGCTTGCGCGGCGTACTCCCACTCGGCCTCGGTGGGCAGGCGGTAGTTGGGCAGCGTGTTGCCGTTTTCGATGGACGCGCTGTTTTTGCCCGTGCCCTGGGCACCAGCAGTGCCTTCAGCCCCGGCGGCGGCTTTGGGCTTGCGCTTGAACAAGCCGCCACCGCTCGATTTGCTGTCGTCGCCGGCCGCGAGGCCCTCGTTCACCTTGGCGGTGCGCCAGGTGCAGTAGTCATCGGCCTGCAGCCAGCTCACGCCCACCACGGGGAAGTAGCGGAAACCGGGGTACCGCAGGTAGTAAGTCACGTAGGGGTCGTTGAACGACAGGTCGCGGGCCCACACGGTGGTGTCGGGCAGGGCCGACTTATAGAATTCTTCGGCCGAGTCGGTGCGGATGTAGTGCAGGTATTCGAGCCAGTGAATGTTGGCCACTTCGGCTTCGTCCATGTAGAACGAGGCGATGGTGACCGTGCGCTCGATGTTGTCGTGCGTCATGGTCACATCTTCTTCCTGGGAGCCCAGCACGGTGCGGCCGCCTTCGATAAACACAAGACCCGGGCCTTCAGGAATTTTCTTGAAGTTGGCCACCGTCATGCCTTTCTCGGTGTTGTACTCGATGCCCGTTGTAGAAGAATATTTACCAGGATTCTGGGCGGTGCGGGGCCCTTTGGAACAGCTCGCGAGAGCTGCCAGGCTCACCATGCCCAAGCATAAATAATTCGTAAATTTCATAACAAAGTTAAAATGAAGATGAGGCGGGGAGGTTAACAAGGGCAATGAGGACGCAATAATACAAAAAATTAGAACGCCGGACAAGGGGCCGTCGGGTAAACACGTCTTTTTAGGCGACGATGCGCATTTTCTAATCGGTCAAACGCACGAAGTGCCAGTGTCAGTTCGTGCGCGCCGCCCAAATCGGCACTTAGCCGGCTCAGGCCCACGTCGTAGCTGTAGCCCAGGCGCAGGCCACCGGCCTGCACGCCGGCCACGACGGCCAGCACGTGCTGAGGCTCAACGCTTCCGAGGGAAAAAATATTGCGGTAGATGGCCCCGAGGATGACGGGCGAGGCCGTGATGTACAGGCCGGTTTCGAGACGTTGCGAGCCGCCCTGCCGGGTGTAGGCCGCCACGGGGGTATAGCTGATTTCGCGGGTGGCCACGCCGGGGCCGGGCTTGACGACAAAGAATTTATAGCCGCCGGAGAGGCTTAGCAGCAGCGGCAGCTGGCTTTGCTGCTGGAAACCGAGGCTGGGCTGGTTAAGGTGCTGGCCGGCCAGGCTCAGCCACCCCTGCTCGGAATACAGTACCGCGCCGGTGCCCAGGCTGAGGTAGTTGGCGGGTGGAAAATTAAGGTTTTCGGCCGAGGGGCCGGTTATGCTGCCATCCTCCTGAATCTGGTCGCCAAACACGAAATTGTCATATCCCACGCGCTGCCGGCCGTAGCTGGCGCGCAGGCCGCCGCTGAGGGCCAGCTTTTCGGTGAGGCGGGTGTGGTAGGCGTAGAGCGCGCCCAGTTCCAGACGGGTGTAGCCCACGGAGCCGGTGCGGTCCTGGTTCACGAGCAGGCCCAGGGCGTGGTGCTGGCCGGGCGTATTCAGCCGGATATCGCCGGCCAGTTGGCTGCTCACAAAGGAACCGGCCACTGTGGGAAACTGGTTGCGGTAGCTCAGCGTGACGCTGTAGTCGTCCACCAAGCCGGTGAAGGCGGGGTTGGTATGCAGGCGCGTGGCAAACGGCTGGGAAAAGAAAACATCCTGTGCCTGCGCCCCGGCAGCGGTGCCCAGCAGTAAGCCCGCCGCAAGGGCGTGCCGGAGGTGGCGAACGAACGGGAACGGATAAAACACGGGCATAAGAGGCAGCATAACGCCGCCATTGCGCAGTTTAGTGCGCGGCGGACCCGGCGAAGATACGGCCGGGGCCCGCGCAGCTTATACCCAAAAGGCCTAAAAAACGCAAAATTAGCCGGCGTGTGGTAATGCCGACGTAGGTTTTGGGGTTGTTGGGCTTATTCGGTTCAATTTTGCCTGGGCCGGGGCTGAAAAAGCGGCCGTCCGGTCGTTTTACCTTTGGCCGGAGTAAACCATTCCTTTCTGATTATGCGAAAAATTCTGTTGGGTGTTGTCGTATTTGTGGTGGTGCTGGTGGTGGCAGTCGTGGCGGCACCCTTTCTATTCAAAGACAAGCTGCGGGCCCTGGCCGATAAGCAGATTGCCCAGCGCGTACGGGCCACGGTGCAGTACGACCCCGCCGATATTGATGTGAGCCTGCTCCATTCCTTCCCCGATTTGACGCTGGATATCAAGAACCTGCGCGTGATTGGGCTCGATTCGTTTAGCCGCGATACGTTGGCTTACCTGCCCACCCTGCGCGTGGGCCTGGATGTGATGACGGTGATAAAGGGCCAGGAAATCAAGATTAACACCGTGGAGCTGGAGCGGCCCGACCTGAGCCTGCGCCGCCTGAAAAGCGGCCGGGCCAACTGGGACGTGGTGATTTCGGACTCGGTCGCGGCGGCCAAAGGCCAGGACACCAGCCAGGTAAGCCTGGCCGTGAAGGGCTGGAAGCTGACGGACGGGCACCTGCGCTACGAAGACCTGACCCTGCCCTTCCGCCTGGAGGCGCGCGGCGTGAACCACAGCGGCAGCGGCGACTTCGCCAGCAACGTGTTCGACATGACCTCGCAAACCACGGCTGCCGACTTGGACATGACCTACAACGGCGTGGCCTACGTGACCGATAAAAAGCTCGACGCGGACGTGACCATGAACATGGACCTGAACAAGAGCCTATACACGTTCAAGGATAACAAGATTAAGCTCAACGACTTCCCGTTCAGCTTCGCGGGGGCCATTGGGTTGCCGAATGCGACGGACATAACCTACGACGTCACGTTTAAGGCGCTGGAAACGGATTTCAAAACGCTGCTCAGCCTAGTGCCGGGTGCTTATACCGACAAGTTTAAGAACATTGAAACCAGCGGCAAGGTGGCCTTCGATGGCTACGCGAAGGGCACGCAGACCGCCACTGCGCTGCCCGGCTACGGCGTGAACCTGACCGTGACCAACGGCCGCTTCAAGTACCCGGACTTGCCGCGCGAGGCCAAGAACATCAACCTTACGATGAAGGTAGACAACCCCACGGGCGTGACCAACGACGTGAAAATCAACATCCCCAAGTTTCACCTTGACCTGGGCCCGGACCCTATCGATGGCAACGTGGCCATCGACGGCCTGGAGCCGATGAAGGTGGCCGGCCGCGTGAAAGCCAACGTGAACCTAGCCGAAGCCCTGAAAGTGTACCCGGTGAAGGACCTGAACATGCGCGGCCAGCTCTTCGTGGACGGCACGGCCAAGGGCACCTACTCCAAGACCCAAATGCCGGTGGTGAATGCCGCCATTCGCCTCACGAATGGCTACGTGAAATCGGCGCAGTTTCCGGCTCCGATTGAGAACATCAACCTGAGCGGCACGGTGGTGAACACCACGGGCCAGGTGAACGACACGCAGATTAACCTGCCGCAGTTCCGGATGGTGCTGGAGGGCGAGCCGCTGGAAGGCCGCCTCGTGGCCCACAACATCAATAAGCCGGTGTTTGATGCCAACGTGCGCGGCACGGTGGACCTGACCAAAATCACGAAGATTTTCCCGCTGAAGGGCATGACCGTGACGGGCCGCGTGGCCGGCAATATTGCCGCCAAGGGCAACATGACCGACGTGGAAGCCGGCCGCTACCAGAACGTGGTGGCCAGCGGCACCGTGAAGGCCACCAACGTGACCTACAAGAGCGCCGACCTGCCGCAGGGCGTCCGCATCAGCAGCGGCACGGCCACGTTCAACAACAACCAGATTGCGGTGCAAAGCCTGAACGGCACGGCCGGCAGCTCCGATTTTGCGGCCTCGGGCACCATCAGCAACTACCTGGGCTACTTGTTCACGCCGGGGCAGTCGCTGAAGGGCAACCTAACGGTTAACGCCCGCAATTTCAACGTGAACGAGTGGATGGTGGACGAGGTGTCGGCTAAGCCGACGACGACCGGCGCGAAGGCCCCTACCGCCGCCAACGGCGTGCTGCAGATTCCGAAGTTCTTCGATTTGGTGCTGAACAGCCACGTAGATAACGTGACCTACGACAACCTGAAACTGACCAACGCCACCGGCCTGGTGACGGTGAATGACCAGACGGCCACGCTCAAAAACCTCAAATTCAATACGCTGGGGGCCACGTTTGGCACCACGGGCAGCTACAGCAGCAAGAATCTGGCCCACCCGAAATTCAACTTCGGGCTGAACATCGACAACCTGAATTTCCAGAAAGCCTTTGCGGCCTTCAACACGATTAAGACGCTGGTGCCGCTGGCCAGCCAGGTGGAAGGCGTGTTCGGCACCAACTTCAATGTGAGCGGTGAGATGGGCCCCGACATGCTGCCCAACCTGGCCACGCTGAGCGGCAAGGGCATTTTCGACGTGGTGCGGGCGGCCATCAACCAGTCGGAGGTGATGACCAAGATTGCCAGCCTCACCACCCTGCCCGAACTGAAAACCCTGCTGGTGGTGGACAAGAAAATCCAGGCCAACATCGTGAACGGCAACCTAGTGGTGCAGCCCTTCGACTTGACGATTGGCGACGTGAAGATGAACATCGGCGGCTCAAACAGCTTGGCGGGGGCGCTGGCTTATGTCACGGCCCTGAACGTGCCCACCGGCAAGCTCGGCACGGCCATGAGCAGCCAGCTGACCAAGCTCACGGGCGTGAGCAACATCCAAGGCACCGACCGCGTGACGCTGGGCCTGAACATCGGCGGTACCGTGAAAGCGCCCAGCGTGAAGCTGACCAGCGGCAGCGTGAAGGACCAGGGCAAAGCCCTGGTGCAGAACGTGGCCAAGCAAAAAGCCCTTGACCTGCTGGGCGTGAAGCCCCGCGCCATCAGCAAAGAGGACAGCACCCGGCGGGCGGGCCTCACGGCGGAAGAGGCGGCCCGGCAGGCCGAAAAGGACAAGCAGCAGCAGCGCATCGATGCCGCCAACAAGGCCAAAGAACAGTTGGCCAAGGGATTCAACAGCCTCTTTAACAAGCCCAAACCGAAGCCCAAAGCCGTGGAGCCAGCCGATACGACGAAGCCCTAGCAGGCCTGGAAATTAAAATGGTCTTAAAGCGTGATTAAAAGGGAGTTAAATGCGCCGTGAACGTGTAACAGAATACGCGGAACGGGCATTTAAGAGACTAGTTTTGCGGTCCGATACAAGACGGCGGACCGGACTTTTCTCACTTTTTAACCCTCGTTAATGGCCTCACACGCTGCTGCTTTGCCGCCGCCCACGCCCTGGCAACGCCTCACGCGGCTGCTCGACACCGAGCGCGATACGATTCGTCACATCATCTGGTACGCCGTGGTGGCGGGGGTGGTCAGTTTGTCGCTGCCGCTGGGCACGCAGGCGGTTTTCAACCTGGTTTCGACAGGTGCCGTATTTGGCTCGACTTACCTGCTGATTGGGGTGGTGGTGGGCGGCGTGCTGCTGGGCGGCATTCTGCTGATTGGGCAGCTGACGATGGTGGAAGCCATCGAGCAGCGCATTTTTGCCAAAGCCGCCATCGAGTTTGCCTACCGCCTGCCGCGCATCAAGCCTGAAGCCCTGGAGGGGCAGCGCCCGCCGGAGCTGGTGAACCGCTTTTTTGAGGTGCTCACGCTGCAAAAGAGCCTCACCAAGCTGCTGATTGACCTGATGTTCGCGGGCATGCAAATCCTGTTTGGGGCGCTGGTACTGGCTTTTTACCATCCCATTTTCATCGCCCTGGGGCTGCTCACTATTCTGGCCCTCGTGCTCATCTACGCGCTGAATTACCGGAGGGCCCTGCGCACCAGCATCGAGGAATCGGCCTACAAATACGAGCTGGTGGACTGGCTGGAGCAGGTGGCTGGCCGCCTACCCGAAGTGCGCGCCGACGAGGACCAAAAAGCAGAAGCCCTAACCCGCACCGACGAGCTGACCGGTGCCTACCTGCACGCCCGCAACGCCCACTTCCGGGTGCTGCAAAGCTACTACAACTACGCCACGGCCCTGCGCACCTTGCTCACGGGCAGCCTGTTGATAGCCGGCACGCTGTTCGTGGTGTCGCGCCAGATGACGCTGGGCCAGTTCGTGGCCGCCGAGGTGCTCATCGTCCAAATCAGCGGCTCGATTGAGAAGCTGATGACCGGCGTGAGCACCATTTTCGATATTCTGACCGGGGTAGAAAAGCTGGCCGCCGTCACCGATTTACCCCTCGACCCTCACCACGCCTATACCGAACATGCTTAACCTCTCGAACGAACACGTGGCCGAGGGGGTCTGGGAAAAAGTGCCCCGGCAGTCGCGCCCCGAATTGCTACGCATCCAAGGCAGCCGGCGGCTGAGCCGCATCCTGCTGGTGGTGGGCGTGCTGTTCCTGATTGCGCTGTTTCTGCCCTGGCGGCAAACGATTTACGGCTCCGGCTCCCTCACCGCCCTCACCCCGCAAGACCGGCCCCAGACCGTGCAGAACCAGATTGCGGGCCGCATCGAGCACTGGAACGTGCGCGAAGGCCAGCTGGTGCGCAAGGGCGAAACACTGCTGACCATCTCCGAAATCAAGGACGAATACTTCGACCCCAATCTGCCCGAGCGCCTGGGCGAGCAGCTGGTGGCCAAGCGCGGCAACGTGGCTGCCAACGTGGCCAAAATCGCGGCCACCGACCAGCAGATGACCGCCCTCCGCGCCACGCTGGAAGTGCAGCTGGCCGCCGCCCGCAACCGCGTGGAGCAGGCCGAAAACACCGTGGCCAGCGACCGCGCCGACCTCGTGGCCGTCCAGAGCTTCTACCGAACCGCGCAGGCCCGGCTGGCTCGCTACGAGGAAGGCTATAAGAACGGCCTGTTTTCGCTCACCGACATCGAAACCCGGCGGCTCAAGCTCCAGGAAGACCGGGCCAAGGTGACCGCCCAGCTCAACAAGCTGGCCAGCAGCCAGCAAAGCCAGGCCAATGCCCGCATCGAGTTGGCCAATCTGCGGGCCAAATTCGGCCAGGATTTGGCCAAAACCCTGTCCGACCGCAGCTCGGCCGTGTCGAGCCGGGCCAGTTCGGAGGGCGAAGTGGCGGCGCTGCGCAACAAAATCACCAACGTGGCGGTGCGGCGCAGCCTGTACGTGGTGCGCGCGCCCCAAGCGGGCTACGTGGTGCGGGCCCTCAAGGCCGGCATCGGCGAAACCATCAAGGAGGGCGAATCCATCGTAACGCTTCAGCCCGAGGCCCCGCTGCTGGCGGTGGAGGTCTACGTGCGGGCCATGGACGTGCCCCTGATTCAGCGCGGGCGGCAGGTGCGGCTGCAGTTCGATGGCTGGCCGGCCATCCAGTTCTCGGGCTGGCCGTCGGCGGCGGTGGGCACGTTTGGCGGCTTCGTGTCGGTGATTGACGTGGTGAGCAGCACCGGCGGCAAGTACCGCCTGCTGGTGCGCCCCGCCCAGCCGCAGCCCGGCGACCGGCCCTGGCCGCGCCAGCTCCGCCTGGGTTCGGGCGTGCAGGGCTGGGTCATTCTGGATTCGGTGCCGGTGTGGTACGAAATCTGGCGGCAGCTCAACGGCTTTCCGCCCACCCTGCAAGCCGAGCCCGACGTGACGCCAGTGAAGGCCGAAAAGGGGAAGTAAGGTTCGGACGATTCGCCTCACCCCCTGACCCCCTCTCCGATGGAGAGGGGACACCGGTCTTGCTCCTGGTAAAATCATTAGGTCCCCCCTCTCCATCGGAGAGGGGGTCAGGGGGTGAGGCGAACCATCCGCGCAATAAGAAGTTCTATCAATCAAGATGTTATCCACTATAATCAACAAGCTCTTCCAATCCATACACAGTAGCTGCTGGCTGCTAATACTGCTATTCGTTGCCTTCGCGCCCTCCGCTCAAGCCCAGGACCCCGCCCTGCCCGCCCGCCGCTCGGGCCTCGAAAAAGCCCCACTCCAAACCACGCAGCTGGCCATCATCCGGCCCGGCGACACGGCCAAGGTATTCTCGCTGCAAAACCTGGCCGACTTGGTGTTTGCCAACCACCCCATCGTGAAGCAGGCCGCGCTGCTTAGCGAGGAGGCCCGCAGCCAGGTACTGCAAGCCCGCGGTGGCTTCGACCCCAAGCTGGGCGCCGATTTCCACCGGAAGCAGTTCGGCGGCACCGACTACTACAACAACTGGGGCAACGAGCTGAAAGTCCCCCTCTGGCCCGGCGGCATCGACCTGAAAGCCAGCTACGACCGCTACGTGGGCACCTACGTGAACCCCGAAAGCCGGACTTCCGGTAACGGCCTGGCCGGCATCGGCCTGTCGGTGCCCATTGGGCAGGGCCTGCTGATTGATGCCCGCCGGAGCACCCTGCGCCAAGCCCGCGTAATGCAGAACGCCGCCGAGGCCGACCGCGTGAAGCAGATAAACGAAGTATGGTTGCAAGCCGCCAAGGACTACTGGAGCTGGTACTACACCTTCCAGCAGGCCGCCCTTATTCAGGAAGGCGTGGCGCTGGCCGACCGGCGCTTCCAGGGCACTGCCCGCCGGGCCGAGCTAGGCGACCAGGCCCCCATCGACTCTGTAGAGGCCCAAATCACGGTGCAGGACCGCCAGGTGCAGGCCGAACAGCTGCGCGTGGACCTGCAAAATGCGCGCCTTATCCTCTCCAACCACCTCTGGACCAAGGAGGGCCAGCCCGCCGAGCTGCCTGCCTACGCCGCCCCCCAAACGCCCATGCTCGACAGCATCAGCCCCGCCGAACGCGACCGGCTCGCCGACTTCGCCGCCGCCCAGCACCCTACGCTGCGCAAGCTGGAAGCCAAAATCAGCCAGTTGAGCATTGAGGAGCGCTACCGCCGCGAGCTGCTTAAACCCAAGCTCAACGTGAGCGGCGTGCTCCTGAGCCAGGGTAATTTTTACCAGTCCGAGGTACCCGCTCCCTATAATTTCGGCCGCGACAACTACAAGGTGGGCGTCGATTTCGCCTTTCCGCTGTTCCTGCGCGCCGAGCGCGGCAAGCTGCAATACACCCGCATCCAGGTGCAGGAAACCCGGCTGGAGCGCCAGCAAAGCCAGCGCACCATCGTTACGCAGGTAAGCACCGTGTACAACACCCTGCGCGCCTACGAGCGCCAGCTCGTTCTACAAGCCCAAACCATTGCCAATCAGCGCCTCCTGCTCCAGGCCGAGCTGCAAAAATTCGAGCTGGGCGAAAGCACCATCTTCCTCATCAACACCCGCGAAACCAAGCTTATCGAGCTGCGCATCAAGCAGGAAAGCCTCCGCGCCAGCTACGAAAAGTCGCGGGCCGAGCTGTACTACTACGCCGGCACGCGGTCAGTGGAGGCGGGGCGTTAAGTGGAAGAACGGCTAGTAAAATGATGTCATGCCGAGCATTCTGCGCATCAAGCAGAGACCAAGGCATCTCGCGTGGGGTAGTAATTCAATCGTTGAACCGAAGAATTTGCTGTTGCACGCGAGATGCCTCGGTCTCTGCTTAATGCGCAGAATGCTCGGCATGACGTTCTAATTCAACTCCTGCTTGGTGCCTACCGCCGCGTCGGCTTTCAGCGCGTCCAAAATCTGGTTCACCAGTTCCTCCACCGAATCCTCAATAGAAAGCCGCAGTGCATAGGCCGGCCGCTCCAGCGTGGCCAGCTGCGAATCGAGCATGTTCTGGTGCATGTAGTGGCCTTCGCGGCCACCCATGCGCTCCAGCAGCAGCTCTCTGGGGCCGTCGAGGAAAACCCAGCGCAGCGGCTCCCGCGCCTCGCTTTGGAGCGTGGTGCGGTACTTTTCTTTCAGCGCGGAGCAGGCCAGCACGGCCCCGCCGGTGGCTTCCCACGCGCCGATTTTGGTGGCCAGCGTGGCCAGCCAGTCGTGCCGGTCATCGTCGGTGAGGGGCGTGCCGTGGGCCATTTTCGCCACGTTGGCCGCCGAATGGAAATCATCGGCATCGTAGAAGGGCAGTTTCAGCTGCTGGGCCAGTTGTTCGCCCACCGTGGTTTTGCCGCTACCCGAAACGCCCATGACGATGAAAACCATGCCTGATTTTGGGCAGTTAGTGGTCTGACTAAGAATAGCTTACAGCTGCGGCTGCACCTGCCCGCTCATTTCGCGGCAGTAGGTGATGAAGTCGGAATTGACGGGCTCTAGGCCGCCTTCGCGCATTTTGGTGGCTACCTGGCCGCGGTGGTAGGTGGCGTGCGTCACGGCGTGGGTCAGGATGTCGCTCACCTGCGAGTCGAAGGCATCGCCCTGCGAGTTGGTGTACTGGATGTGGCGGGTGAGCTCCGCTTCGTCGGTGGTTTCGCAAAGCTGCGCGAAGCGGGCCGAGGTTTGCTCGTGCCAGTGGTGCAGGCCAGCCAGGTCGTGCTCCTGCCACACTTTCAGCGGGCTTTGGGTGCCGGTGAGGCGGGCAATCCAGATGGCCTGGGCATTGATGAGGTGGCTGAAAATGCGTAGTGCCGGCTGGGGCGCTTCCTGGCCGGCCGCCACCGAAGAATCGAGGCGGCGCAGTACCGTTTCGTTGGCCCAGACGTTGAAGGCACCGAGTTTGGCAATGGTGTTAATCATCTTACTAATTATGAGTTATGCGTTATGAATTATGAGTTAAAACCACGGTTTGCCAGAACGACAACTCATAATTCATAACTCTTAATTCATAATTCCTGATTCCTACCGCGGGTCTTGCCAGACCAACTGCTCGTTGGTTTTGTTTTTGTCGAAGCCCGCGCATTTGCCGTCGCCCTTGCCGGTGATGCCGCCGTCGGGCTGGCAAATCAGGTTGCCTTTGGTGTCGAATACCTGCGAGAACTGGTCGCAGCACGGGGCCGAGATGTAATACACTTTCTGTCCCTCGTAATCGTAGCGCAGGATGCGCGTGAGGGGGTTGCGCTTGCGTTCGGCCAGCACGGCCGCGATGCGGGCCTTCAGCCACTGCGGGCGGCGGCTGGTGTCGGACACGGCCACGCGGCCGTACACGGGGTCGACGGTGTTGGCGCTGGTGGGCGCGGGGGTGTCGGCGCTCACCTCCCCACTTGGGGGCGGGGTGGTGGGCGTAGTCACGCTCACTTGCTGATGGGCGCAGGCCGTGGCGAGCAGCAGGGAAATGGCAAGGAAGAGCTTATTCATTTAACAATTAGCAATTAACATTTAACAATCGAAGGCTGCGCCCGATTACCACCGTGCTTACGCCGGGCAAGCCCAATGAGTTGGTTTTCCTCGCATTTCACTTGGTGATGGATTTGGCCTTACGCGCTATCAAATAATACATGCTAATTGGTAAATGAAGCAATGACGTGCGGCCCGAACACCAGCGCTCCCACCACCACGGCCCCCAGCGCGGCCAGCAGCACGGCCCCCGCGGCCACGTCCTTGGCCTTGCCCGCCAGCGGGTGCCAGGCCGGCGAGGCCAAATCGGTGAGGGCCTCAATGGCCGTATTTACCAGCTCGGTCGCCCATACGCTGGCCGCGGCTAAGGTCACCAGGGCCCATTCCAACCGCGAAATTTCGTAGTAAAAGCCCAGGCCGATAACCACCACCGTAGCCACCGCGTGAAAGCGCAAATGCACCTCTGAGCGCAACGCCGACCACACGCCCCGCCCGGCGTGGCCGAAGCTGGCCACGCGGCGTCGCCACAGGCCTTCTGGCGGGCGCAGGCGCTCGGGAGCGGAAGGCAACGGCTCAGCCACGGATATCAAACGCTTGAAAAACCGAGTCGCGCAACGCCGGCCACTCCGGCCGAATCACGCTGAATATAACGGTATCGCGGCGCAGCCCGCCCTGCGTGAGGCGGTGGCTCCGCAGCGTGCCTTCCTCGGTGGCCCCCATGCGGCCCATGGCCGTGCGCGATTTCTGGTTGCGCGCGTCCGTTTCCAGCTCCACCCGCTCGCAGTTCAGGCTATCGAAGGCATAGCTGAGCAGCAAGTGCTTGCAGGCCCGGTTCAGGCCCGAGCGCTGAAACTTGGTGCCCACCCAGGTGTAGCCGATGCTCAGGCGCTGGTCGGCCTCGGCCACGTTGTAGTAGCTGGTGCTACCGGCCAGCGCCCCGGTTTCGCGGTCAATGATGGCAAAGGGGTAGCGCAAGCTTTGCTCGCGGGCCTCCACGGCCTGGCGCAGGTAGTCGGCCAAGCTCACGGCATCATCGGCACGGGTGAGGGTGTACTGCCACAGCTCGGCGTCCATCGCCACGGCCTTTAGGGCTTCGAAATCGGTGAGTTCGAGCGGCCGCAGGCGCACGCGGCTGTTTTCGAGAACGACGGGGGCGGAGAAATCCATGAGCTAGGCTGATTGGTGCCGCAAAGATGCTCGGGAAAAAGAAAAGCCGCCCTTCCGGGGCAGGAAGGACGGCTTCGATAACCAAGGACTGTAATGCTAAAAAGAGTGCGTATAGCCGGGAATGCTGACGGGTTTCATAACCAGCAATTCCTCGCCGCTTGATAACACGATTACGCGCTCAACTTCTTCGGGCTTAATCCGATTATTGAATGCTTTGCGGGCTTCGCGCTCTGCCTGGCGAGCGTCATGTTTCTTAGAATGCTTCAGCGAAAATAATTTCATAGCGAGCAATAATAGAGTCAACAAACACTTCTTGAGTTGCTACAGCAACCGGGAACACAAAAATAGCGCTTTGCAACGGTCTTAATACTAATTTATTACGAAGAGGATTGATTTTGAGTTCCAGAATCCGCGTGTAGAGCCGGAACCGCTTGGTGTTTGCGTCGCTGATTTCATGGAGCATCGCCGCCGCGATGAAGCCGAAGCATGCCTGCGGGTCGGCCCGAATGATGCCGGCTATGATGTCCAGCACCGTGCCACCCATCTGGCCCGCCGCGTGCTGATTGGTGCGCAGCCGGTAGCGGTTTACGTCGTGCACTTTGGCATAAAAATCGACCGTGTACAGGTGGTCCGGGTAAGCGTGGACTTCCACCAAGTACTTGCGTCGCGAGCTAGGCGAGTGGATGAAGAACTTGTAAATGTCTTCATCCAGCCAGCTGGCCCGCCCTTCCGTTTGGTTGCAGTTGCGT
This sequence comes from Cytophagales bacterium, assembly GCA_038213745.1. Classification (GTDB taxonomy): domain Bacteria; phylum Bacteroidota; class Bacteroidia; order Cytophagales; family Hymenobacteraceae; genus Hymenobacter. The sequence goes on along the minus strand of JBBQSQ010000066.1, from coordinate 1,453 downwards.
TGCACAAAACGGTAGGGGAGGACGGTATTGAACAAAGGCTTTTTAGTGGTTAGTGATTAACGGTCAGTGGTTAATGCTGATAAAAAGAAAAAGTTGCTGGACACTAACCGTTAATCGCTAACCACTAACCATTAATCTCCCCCACCATCTCCTCGGGCTTCATCCAAGCGTCGAAATCCTCGGCGGTGATGTAGCCGAGCTGAATGGCGGTTTCCTTCAGGGTCGAGCCGTTTTTGTGGGCCGTCTGGGCAATTTCCGCGGCTTTGTAGTAGCCGATGTGCGGGTTGAGGGCCGTGACGAGCATCAGGCTGCTGTCGACGTGCTTCCTGATGTTGGCCTCGATGGGCTCGATGCCCACGGCGCACTTGTCGTTGAAGGCCACGCACACGTCGCCAATGAGGCGGGCCGAGTGCAGGAAGTTGAAAATCATGACCGGCTTAAACACGTTCAGCTCGAAGTGCCCGCTCATGCCGCCGATGTTGATGGCCACGTCGTTGCCCATCACCTGGGCGGCCACCATGGTCATGGCCTCGCACTGGGTGGGATTCACCTTGCCGGGCATGATGCTGGAGCCGGGCTCGTTGTCGGGAATGTGCAGCTCGCCGATGCCGGCACGCGGGCCCGAGGCCAGCAGGCGAATGTCGTTGCCAATTTTCATGAGCGAGGCGGCCACGGTTTTCAGGGCGCCGTGGGCTTCCACGATGGCGTCGTGGGCGGCCAGGGCCTCAAACTTGTTTTCGGCCGTGATGAAGGGCAGGCCGGTGAGCTCGGCAATGTGCCGGGCCACGTTCTCGGAGTAGCCGGGGGGCGTGTTGATGCCCGTGCCCACGGCGGTGCCGCCCAGGGCCAGCTCGCTGAGGTGAGCCAGCGTGTTCTTAATGGCGCGCAGGCCGTGGTCGAGCTGCGACACGTAGCCCGAAAACTCCTGGCCCACCGTGAGCGGCGTGGCATCCATGAGGTGGGTACGGCCGATTTTGACGATGTGCATGAACTGCTGGCTCTTGGCCCGCAGCGTGTCGCGCAGCTTCTCAATGCCCGGGATGGTCAGCTCCATCAGGATTTTGTAGGCCGCGATGTGCATGGCCGTCGGGAAGGTATCGTTCGAGCTTTGGCTCTTGTTTACGTCGTCGTTGGGGGCCAGTACCTTCTTTTCGTCGCTCAGCTGGCCGCCCTGCAGCACGTGGCCGCGGTAGGCAATCACCTCGTTCACGTTCATGTTGGACTGCGTGCCCGAGCCGGTTTGCCACACCACCAGCGGGAACGAGTCGGCCAGCTGGCCGGCCAGGATTTCATCGCAGACGTTGCCAATCAGCTCGGCTTTTTCGGCCGTCAGCACGCCGGCGTCGCGGTTGGTGCGGGCGGCGGCTTTCTTGAGGTAGGCGAAGGCGGCGATGATTTCCTTGGGCATCCGGTTGATGTCCTGGGCAATGGGGAAATTCTCGATGCTGCGCTG
>JBBQSQ010000065.1:0-21442 GCA_038213745.1 Cytophagales bacterium | reverse complement strand
GGCGCGGGCCTGCTGGGGCTGGTAAAGGTTCAGGGCAATGTCGAGGGTGTAATAGTAGCCGGGCGCATCCTTGCTGCTGCTGCCGATGATGTACTGGCTGTCTTCGGGCAGAATTTTATAGGCCACCGGCGGCACCGCCGGCAGGCTCAGCATGAGGGTGATAATCTGACTGGCGGGCAAGTCCTTGCCACAAAAAATCAATTCGTTCAGCCCGTATAGGCGAATGATATCGGCCAGCTGGCGCAGCTCGCCCAGCGCTTCGCTAACGGAATGGGTGAATGGGTGAAGGGGTGAACCGTCTTTGGGCAAGGCAGTAGTTGCGGCCGGCTCCTCCCCCACGCTAACGTAGCCAATCACGCGGGCCGATACCTGGGCAGCTTCCAGCAGCTGGCGCACCCGCTGGCTTTCGGCCCCCGAGCCCACGATGGCAATATTTTTCTGGCGCCGCTCGCTCAGGCGCAGGTTTTTGTATTTGAGAAAATGGGCCAGCAGCTGCCGGCCCACCAGCGCCGCCACCGCCCAGGCCCCTCCCAGAATAATGAGCGCCTTCGAAAAGCGCCAGGCATCGAGGAAGTTGGAGGCGGCCGAAATTAGCAGCGTGCCCACAAAGATGCCGCGCACCACCCGCGAGGTGCGCACCGGCGGGTCGTAGCCCCCGCTGAGGTAGGCCGAGGTGAGCCAGACCAAAATGTAGGCCGGCACCGCCACTTCCATGTACTGCGGCGGATAGTCGCCGGGCACAAACTTGTGGTTGCGCTCCCAGTAGGTTTTCAGGAAGTACATGCCGCCCCAAATCAGGCCGGCATCGAGTAGTAGCGGGGCGGCACGCACGGCCAGCCGCTCTAGCACCGCCGCGCCGGCCCGCAGCCAGATAGCCGCGTTTATCAGCAGCGAAAACATGCCCGCGCGGCCCGGCGCGAAGTGCTTTTCGGCAAAAATCACCATGGCCCGGTAAAACACGAACACGTAGTTTACAGTGGTGCGCTTCGTGCTTTCGCCTTTGTAATGAATGATGCGGGTACCGGGGAAATAGTAGTTTTTCCAGCCGCCCTGGGTGAGGCGGTACGAGAGGTCAATGTCCTCGCCGTACATGAAGTAGTCTTCGTCGAGCAGGCCCACAGCATCCAGGGCAGCTTTGCGCAGCAGCATAAAAGCCCCGCTGAGCACCTCCACTTCGTGGGTTTGGTCCTGGTCCAGAAACCCCAGGTGGTAGCGCCCAAAGGTGTGCGACTGCGGCAGCAGCTTGGCTAGGCCAAACATTTTATAAAATGCCACGGCCGGCGTGGGCAGCCCGCGCTTGCTTTCGGGCAGGAAACGGCCCTGGCCGTCCAGCATTTTCACGCCCAGCCCACCGCAGTCGGGATGCGCGTCCATAAAATCGCAGCTGGCCCGGAAGGTGTCTTCCTCCACCACCGTGTCGGGGTTCAGCAGCAGCTGGTACTGGCCGGTGGCGCGGCGCAGGGCCTGGTTGTTGCCCTTTGAGAAGCCCGGATTATCCTGATTAGCAATGAGCACGACCTCCGGAAAGCGGGCCCGCACCATGGCCACCGAGCCATCGGCCGAGTTGTTATCGACCACGAATACCTCCACGGGCTGCCCCAGCTTTTCCACGGCCCGCCGCACCGAGAGCAAGGCCTGCTCCAGGAAATAGCAAACGTTGTAATTGACAATAACGACGGAGAGCTTCACTTTTAAGCTGTTAGCCATTAGCTGTTAGCTGTTAGCTTTTTTGTGGCAGCCGAGTGGCTCCTCGGGAAACGCCAACAAAGCTAACAGCCATCAGCTAATAGCTAACGGCTAAAAAAGCTACCGCGCTTGGCGCAGGCGGTCCACAATGCTCCGGCCCAGCGTAATCTCGTCGGCGTATTCCAGCTCCCCGCCCATCGGAATGCCGCGGGCAATGGTGCTGATGTGCACGTTGGGCAAGTCGCGCAGGCGGCGCGAGAGGTAGAAGGCCGTGGTATCGCCCTCCATCGTGGGCGAGATGGCGAGGATGATTTCGCGCACCTCTGACTCTTCAGCCGCCGTCCGCTCCACCAGGGAGTCGATGTGCAAATCAGAGGGACCGATGCCTTCAATGGGCGAAATCACCCCGCCCAGTACGTGGTACACCCCCTTGTACTGGCCGGTGTTTTCGATGGCAATGACGTCGCGGACGTCCGACACCACGCACACTAGGCTGTGGTCACGCAGCTTGTTGGCGCAAATGCCGCATTCCTCGGCGTCGGAAATGCTGTGGCAGGTGCGGCAATACGTTATTTCAAAGCGCATCTTGGCCAGGGCCTCGGCCAGCGTGGCCGTGGTGTCCATCTCCGCTTTCAGCAGGTGCAGGGCCAGGCGCAGGGCCGTTTTACGACCAATGCCGGGCAAGCGGGCCAACTCGCCCACGGCGTTTTCAATCAGTTTGGAAGGAAATTCCATTCAGGTTAGTCAGTGCTTGGTTGTTGGTGCTTAGTGCTTGGATGGAGTGGATTGATTTCATTGAAACCAAGCACCAGGCACCAACAACCAAGCACCAAAAATTAAACGACGTCGGCCGCAATGCCCCGGTCGTGGATGGCCGTGCAAAGGGGCTCCAACTCCTCGTACGTGCCCACTTTAACGGCGCATTTGCCTTTGTAGTGGATGAGCAGGGTGCATTGCTCGGCCTGCTCGGGCTGGTGGCCGCACACGTCCATCAGGGTTTTGATGACGTGGTCGAAGGTGTTGATTTCGTCGTTGTACACGACGAGGTTGCGCAACTCGACCTCTTCTTCGAGCAGCAGAACCTCTTCATCGTAATCAATTTGCGGACGCGTATTCATAAGGCAAATTTACGCAGGAAAGCCCGCGTGCGGTAGCTTTTACTAACTCCCAATCCGGCGAAATCGTTTCGTGCAAATTGGGGCAATTGCGAGAGCGGCAACTGGGCCGGGCACGTTTTGGCCGTAATTTTCCGGCTAGTACCTCCGGCAGCCGCGTTCGCCCGGTTTACTCCGGCTTTTTTCTTCCCTTCTTGCCCATGCCCGTTCCGTCTTCCGACTTCAAAAAAGCCCTCAAGCGCCTCTCCGAAACCCAGAAGGAAGCCCTGCTGCTGCGCGCCGTGCGCCGCGACGCCGAGCTCTACGAAACCTTCCGCTTCGAGCTACTGGCCAACATGACCCTGGGCCAGGTGCAGGAAGAAACCGCCGACCGCATTCACGAGCTATTTAACGTGGCCGTGACCGGCCGGCTGCTCAACCGCAGTCTGGTGAAAGCCGTGCGCGCCAGCGTGCAGGAAGCCGCCCGCGCCCGCCGCATCACCAAAAACAAGCAGCTCGAAATCGACCTGCTGGTGTACATTCTGCGGCAGTGCATCGACAATTACTCCGGGCAGTTCGATAGCGTGTACGACGGGTTTTATAACGCCACGGCCCGCCTGGCCGCCCGCGTACCCGCTCTGGTGCTCAAAAGCTTACACGAAGACTTGTGGGTCGAATACAAGTCGGACTTAGACGATATCCTGAGCGAATTGCATCGCCGCAAAAAAAGTCATCAACTAAAGTTTGAACTGCCGCGCCAGCTCGCAATTCCAGCTTAGCTTTGCGGCAGATTGTCTACCCCAAAAATTAACCTATGACCCGTCGTCTTACTCCTCTTTTAGCCGCCGGTTGGCTGGCTTTCACCACCGGCTGCGCTGGTTCCTACAGCCTTATCCGGCCCACGAGCATCAACTCCTACACCCCGTCGGCTTCTAGCGGCCCGGTTAGTCTCGACTATCAGTTTGATGCCCTGCGCCTCACGCACAGCAACAAGAAGTACGTGAAAAAGGAAAACAAATTCGGCTACCGCGTAGTGGCTGTGCGCGTCACCAACAACTGGGACCGGGAAGTGAATTTCACCCGCGACCTCAACCTCTTGTATGGCGAACGGCCCGTTTCCATTGTTCCCTCGGCCATTGCCGCCCACGATTTGCGCCAGGGCGTGGCCATTTACTTACTTTACCTGCTGCTAAACGTGCAAGTGGGCGGCACTACCGACCCCCGTACCGGTGCCACCACCGGTGGCACCTTCCTGCCCACCGGCCCGTTCATTGCGGGTGGCAACATGCTGGTGGCCAGTGGTGCCAACACGAACCTGCGCAAAGAACTCACGGCTTACGACCTTACCAACCGCGTCCTCAAGCCCGGCGAAACCGTGTATGGCATCCTCAGCCTGCGCGAAACGGCCGTAGCGCCCCTGCGGCTTGAGCCACGGGTCGGCATGGTCCAGTCCGGCCTACCCACCCCCGCCCCCGCCGGGGCCTTGCCCACCAACGCGGCCCCACGTTAAGCATCCTGCCATTCAGGGCACACCAAAAGGCCCCGCTGCTGGCAGCGGCGGGGCCTTTTGGTGTGCCCTGAATGGCGGATTGTTATCGCAGTTAGGCTTTCTTGGCGATGACGTTGAACGTCAGGTCAAACGTGTCGTTGATGGCTTTGTCGCCGAGGGTATCGAAGAACGATTTCGAGCCGTATTTCAGGCCGAACTTGGTGCGGTCGAGGGTCACGGTGCCGGTGGCCGAAGCCAAATCACCTTTCACGCCGGCTTTGGCGGGGAAGCTGATGCGCTGCGTCACGCCCTTAATGGTCATGTCGCCGGCGATGGTCACGTTGTCGGCATTAGCGGCGGCTCCTTTGATGGGCGTTACGCTCACGATTTTGAAGACCGAGGTGGGGTACGTAGCCACGCCAAAGAAGTCGTCGCTGCTCATGTGACCCACAAATTTACCTTGGCTTTCGGCGTCTTTGATGTCAGTGGCTACCATCGTTTTCATGTTCACCGTCACGGTGCCGCCCACGATGGCGTTACCCTTCACGAGCAGTTCGCCGTCGGAGAACTGCATGGTGCCGCTGTGGCCGTGGGTTACGGCTTTGCCTTCCCAGCCCAAGGTGCTCAGCTGCGGCTGCAGCTTGTAAGCGGGGGCCGGAGCCGTGGTGGTGGTTTTGGCTGCTTTGGGGGCCGAAGCAGCGGGTGCTACGCCGATAACGGCAACAGCAAGCAGGGCGGGCAATAGGAATTTTTTCATGAGAAAAAAGAAATTAGGAAAAAGAGAAGATGAATAAGCTGGTGAAAAACTACGGACGGGCCGCCTCTAAAAAACATGCCAAACCGGCAATCGAAATCAACTATTAACTAGCGCCTTACTCAACCGTGCGCATTTTGTCGAGCAAGTCGTTGAGCTGGCGCATCTCGGCTTCGTTCAACGGCGCATTATTGCTCAAATGCAGCACCCCGGTGGCCTCAATCTGGTCGAGCAGTTCGAGCCCGGTTTTGGTGATGCGGATGTCGACAGCGCGGCGGTTGGCGGGGCACACGGTGCGGGTCACAAGTTTCTTTTCTTCGAGCCGGTCCACTATCCGGGAGGCATTGCTGGTTTTGTCCAGCATGCGGTCAATGAGCAGCGCCACCGTGGCCGGCAGCGGGTGCTGCCCGCGCAAAATGCGCAGAATGTTGAACTGCGGCAGCGTGAGGCCAAACGGCTTGAAGGCCGCAGCCTGCCGCAGCTGCAACCAGCCAGCCGTGTATATCAAGTTGATATAGGCCTTCTGGTACTCGTCGCGGAAAATGGGCTGTTTGATTTCGTCTTCGATGCGCATGAGAAACACTGGAGTCGGATGCAAATATATGTACGTACATTTAATGTCGCAACATTGTTCGAGCTATTTTGAAAATATATTTATTAGCTCAACATTGCTTCACCTAATTGATGGGAAACACGTATTCTCGCACATTCGTCCTTTCACCTCCCCTCATTTTCTCGTTGTTATGCATCGCCTTCTTCCTTTCCTGTTCGCCGCCGGCTGCTTAGCCACTGCCCCGCGCCTAGCCGCTGCCCAGGATGGCGGCTTCCCGGTGCAAACCACGGCCCGCACCCAGTTCGTGTTTCTCAACGGGGAAGTAGTGCGCCGCGAAGGCACCCAAACCTCGGCCCTCACCCAAAACGTGAAGCTGAGCAACGGCACCAAAATCAACTACAAAAACGGCATTGTTGAGATGCCCAGTGATAAAATAAACCCCCAAGGCAAAAAAATAACCCTGCGCGAGGGCGACTATGTGCGCCCCGACGGCGGCGTGGTGTTCGCCACCCCGGGCAGCGCCGCCGCCGCCCGGGGCCAGGCTCCCCACGGCCCCAGCGGCAAGTACGAAACGTACGTCCAGCGGGGCACGGGCTTTGCCACGCCCGCCGCGCAGGTGCCCTTGCTCAACAAAAAAATTGAGCTGCTAAACCAGAAAATCAGCATCCTCAGCCAAGGCCGTTCCGACCAGCCCGATACCAAGGCCGTGGATGCGCAGCTGGCCGAACTGGAAACCCAGCTGACGGCTCCTAAATAACGCGGGTGCTACTGGGCCAGCGAAAGCGCCCCCGCTTGCTCCGCAACCAACCCGAATGGCTCTTCCTTTATAATCAGGAAGCCGTCGAGGTCGTGTACATCGGCCAGGGCACTGATTTGCAGTGCGGCCGCAATGCCCACACTCGTTTCGACCATGCAGCCCAGCATGGGCAGTAGGCCGTGGGCGCGGGTGCGCCGCAGCAACTCAACGCCCCGCCGGAAGCCCCCGGCCTTCATCAGCTTCACGTTCACGCCGTGAAATTGTCCGGCGATGGCGGCAAAGTCGGCCGTGTCGGTCACTGATTCGTCGGCGATGAGGGGCACGGCGCTGCGGGGGCGCAGGTAGCGGTAGTCGGCAGCCAGGGCGGCGGGCAGGGGCTGCTCCAGCAGCCGCAAGTGCAGGCCGGGCAGCGCGGCGGCCTGCTCCAAAAACCGCAGCACACTGTCGGCATCGGGCCAGGTTTCGTTGCCATCCACTAACAACGAATGGCCGGGCAGGGCGCGGGCCACCTCCCGCAGCAAGTCGAGCCCCTCCGCCTGGCTCACCTTGATTTTGAGCAGCTGGAAGCGAGCGGCATGCTGCTCGCGCACAAAACCGGCCACTTCGCCGGGGTCCATAATGGGCAGCGAAAACGCCGTGGGCACGGCCGCCGCGGGCGCGGGCAGGCCCAGCCATTGCCACACGGGCAGTTCGGCGCGAGCAGCCAGCCACTGCACCAAAGCAGCTTCCAGCCCAAAGCTGAGGGCGTGGGCCACGGGCTGCGCGGTCAGCAGGGCATCTAGCCCGGCCAACGAATCGACCGCAGCTAAACCGTTGGCCTGTAAAAGGTCAAATTGCGCTTGCAGCAGCTCCGGCGACTCGCCGTAGCGAACATTGGCGGCCGCTTCGCCAGTGCCCTGGTGGCCCGCTCCGGCTATTTGCAGCAACAGGTTGGTTTTGAATGTAGACGCGTTGCGGGAAATCTTCCAGGTGTAGCGCAGGGGCAGCACAAGCGGGGTAATGGTCCAGGTAGGCATGGGCAAGGCAGGCTGCTCGGTGGGAAAATTGAAACCGAAGATGCGGCCAAAAACCGAACCCAATACGGTTTGACCGGCTCCATCAACCCATTCGGCCCGATTATGTATAAGCTGAACCGTTTTTTATGCCAATTCGCCAAAATGATACATCAATACTCGCATCTATTGATACCTTTGCTTGGTCATAAATTATCACAATTCAATCTAAATCACCTTTTCTGCACCCAACCATGAAAAAGCAACTATTCACCGCTTTACTGGTGACCAACCTGCTGTTGCTGGGTATGCCCCGGCTAACAATTGCCCAAAACAGACCGAAAGCAGACCAATCAGGCGGCTATATTCCTTGGTTTACAGTGCAGAACAATGCACTGGTGGTACAAACCGGCAGCAAAACCAAGCCCCTGGATAAGGATGTGACCCTGCCGAATGGCACGCGGGTGGAGTATCGCACGCAATCCGTGGTGCTCACCAACGGCACCCGCGTGTCCATGAAAGAAGGCGATATGCTGAGCCTGAACGGCGAGTTCATTCAGAGGCAAAAGGTTGCGACAAGTGAGGTCGCTGCTGCGCCCGCGTCCGCCAGAACCGCGCCTGCGCCGGTAGTTACCACTACGGCCCCAGCTCCGGTGCCCGCGACACCTGCCTCTGCGCCGCTTGCTTTCACCTACAAGCCGACTGCGCCCGTCAATGGCAAGCTAAAAGGAGTGGTTGAACTTGGAGCTAGTGGCTTCAACATGTTTATCATTCGCATGGATGCTCAGCGCAACTGGAAAATGGAGAAAGTAGAATTCGGCAACAGCCTGGTAATGGAAAACATGGCGACCGACGATGATATTCGCACCGGACTGAAAGCGTACATCGGCAAAATGCTCGATTTTGGCGTTTCGGGGCGCGACATTCATTTCGTGGTGAGCTCCGGCGCTGCCATGGCTGAGGTGACGCATCGCATCGTGAAGTCGCTGGAGTCGCTGAAATACGTGGTAAACACCGTGACGCCCCAGAAAGAAGGCGTATTGGGCCTGCGCGCCGCCCTACCCCCGCCCTTCACCGACAATGCCTTTTTGGTGGACATGGGCTCGGGCAACACCAAAATTTCGTGGCTGGCCAATGGCCAACCCAAAACGGTGGACACCTTCGGGGCCAAGTACTACGAACGCAACATTGACGATGCCACCGTCGCGGCCGAAGTAAAGGCTAAGGCCGGACTGGTGCCGGCCAACCTGCGCAGCACGTGCTTCATCATCGGGGGCGTGCCGTATGAAATGGCCAAGGCCGTGCGCCAGGGCCAGGAGCCCTACACCGTGCTCAAAGCGCCCGACGCGTACACGCAAATGACCGGGGCTAAAGCCAAATCGGGCCTGAACATCTACCGGGCGGTAGCCGAGGCCACCGGCTGCCAGCAGTTCGTGTTTGGCTACGACACCAATTTTACCATCGGCTACCTGCTCACGCTGCCGTAGTTCAGGAGTTTGCCCACGGCCCAAAAGGCCCCGTGCCCGCGCGCACGGGGCCTTTTTTGCTAGGCGGCGGGCGGGGTCCGCGGGGCACGGCCCCGGTTGCTGGCTGGATAATGCCGTTCTTTACGCCTTCATTCCCGCCCTACGGCCTTTTTTTAATTGCATGGCGAAATCCCGCTACCTCCTTGTTGCTGTTTTATTTCTGCTGCTGGCCGGCCTCATCACCGCCCTGTCTGCCTACAATGTGGTGGCGCTGCCGCCAATAATGCCCGTTTCCTTGCGCTGGGTAGCCCTGCTGGTGCTGGCGGCCGCCGTGGCCCCGCGCCGCTCGCTCACCCTCTGGATTGTGGTGAGCATGCTGGCCGGCATTGAGCTGGGCCACGATGCGCCCGGCGTGGCCGTTAACCTCAAAGTCCTGAGCGACGCCTTCCTGCGGTTGGTCAAAACCATTATTGCGCCGCTGGTTTTCGCTACGTTGGTGGTGGGCATTGCCGGCCACGCCGACCTCAAGCAGGTGGGCCGCATGGGTCTTAAGGCCCTCATTTACTTCGAAGTAGTGACCACGTTTGCGCTCTTCATCGGTTTGGCTGCCATAAACTTCACCCACGCCGGCAGGCTGGACGCCGACGTACTGGCCGCGGCTCGCGCCGCCAACACGTCCGAAGAAGCCAAAACCCTGGCCGTGGCGGCCCCCCAGACCGCGGCCGACATCATCCTGCACATTTTCCCCGAAAACATTGCCAAATCGGTAGCCGAAGGCCAGGTGCTGCAGGTTGTCATTTTTGCAATTCTGTTCGCCATCGGACTGGCCATGACGCCGGAACGCCCGCGCCGCGTGATGCTGGAAGTCTGCGAAAGCCTGTCGGAAGTCATGTTCAAATTTACCAATGTCGTGATGTATTTCGCGCCGTTGGGCGTGGGTGGTGCCCTTGCCTACACGGTGGGCAAAATGGGTTTTGCCCCGCTATTCAATGCCTTGCAGCTGCTGCTCACGCTCTACGGCGCGCTCATTGCTTTCGTGCTGCTAGTCTTGCTGCCGGTGGCACTGCTGGCGCGCCTGCCGCTGCGCCGCTTCATCGCAGCGGTGGCCGAGCCGGTGAGCATTGCCTTTGCCACCACGTCGTCGGAAGCGGCCCTGCCCCGCGCCATGGAGGCCATGGAAGGCATTGGGGTGCCGCGCCGCATCGTAGCATTTGTGATGCCCACCGGCTACTCGTTTAACCTCGACGGCACCACGCTGTATCTTTCATTGGCAGCGGTATTTGTGGCGCAGGCGGCGGGCATTCCCCTCACGTTTGGCCAGCAATTGCTCATGGTGTTCACGCTGATGCTCACCAGCAAGGGCGTGGCGGGCGTGCCGCGGGCCTCATTGGTTATTCTGCTGGCCACGGTGGCTTCGTTCAACTTGCCGGCTTGGCCGGTATTCATCATTCTGGGCATTGATGCGCTGATGGACATGGCGCGCACGGCCGTGAACGTGCTGGGCAACTGCCTGGCCTCGGCCGTGGTAGCCCGGTGGGAAGGCGAGTTCGTGGACGATTACCAAGGCCCCGACCCAGCGGCAGCCGCAGAATAGAACTATTCTAACAACCTTAGAGTTGAAATCTCCGCTAGCCTGTTAATTTTGTGCTACCGGGTGGTATTTCGGGCCTTTTGTCGAAAAAACACCAAGCAGCCGATATAAATCATTTAATTTTACACCTCACTACAAAGGCCGCTGAAGTCAAAGTTAGTCGCTGTATTTTTTCATTCTAATATTTGGTTTTTCCGATATTATTTTTTACCTTACTCCTATGAAACTTACTCGTCAACTTGCCTTACTGGCCCTGGCTCCGGCGCTGTTGGTGGCTCCGGCCTGCGTCTCAGTCAAGTCCATGATGAAGGGCACGCCTTCGGCCGCGATTTCCAAGCGCCTGCCGGCCCTGGAAATCCTGGCCGACCAAGGCCCGTTGGCCATGAACGATGGCGCACTGGCCGAAGACCCACTCAAAATATTCCAGCAGGAGTGCCGCATCAACCTCACGGAAGCCACCGATTCGGCCACCTACGGCTACGCCAAGCTCATCGTGAAAAAAGTAAAAACCCTGCGCACGGGCCGCGGCATACAAGGGCTGCAAGTGGTTACCTTTCTGGTACCGGCCGTGATTGGCATTCCGCTGGAGTGGTACCGAACCACCCTGCAAGCCGAAGTGCAGGTGAGCGATGCCGCCGGCAACCTGCTGGGCTCCTACTCCGGCACCGGCAGCTCGGAAGTGAAAGTGGCCATGTACCACGGCTATTCGCAGACGGCGGCCCCCCGCCTGGCCGATATCATTGCCCTGCGCGGTGCCATGGCCCAGATTCGGCCCCAGCTCGACACGGCTACGGCGCGCCTGCGCCCGCTGCTGCTGGCCGGTGGCACAGTCGAAAACCCCACCCTGCCCTCTTCGGCTGCTACCACGGGCCGCTAGGCCTGCGCAGCTGGATTGCTGCAATTTTTAACCGGCCCGTAGTGCTTCCGTTGCCATGGTCCGGTGCGGCGGGTGCTACGGGCCGTATCTTTGGGCTTGATATGGCCTACCTTCCGTCTTTCCGGTTTTCTGCGGTGCTGGTTTCCGGCATTGCGCTGCTATTCAGCGGCTGTTGTGCCAACAACGTGTGCGACAACGACGACTCGGAGGCCGATGCTATCCGGCTGGTGTTCAGCAAGGCCTTTACGGCGGCCGACCTCGACACCCTGGTGGTGCAGCGCTACCCCTTATCGCTGACGGCGGCCAATAGCCAAACCACGAAGCCGGAAACAGTCACGCTAATCCGCACGACGACCCCGGGGCGCGACAGTGTCTTGCTGATTAACAACACCACGCCCTTCCCCCAGAGCAACACGACTGCCAAGCTGGACCAGTACAAGTACGTGGTGCGGTACTACGCCGCGCCGCGCCGCGTTCAGCCGCGGTCCGCACTGGCACTTATCATTGATAATGTGGCACTCAAGGGCGATTTTAGTGGCGACGGCTGTTGCACATACTACCGCAACTCCCAAAAAACCGTTACGTCGCGCAAGGACAGCGCCACTACCACGGCACCGCGCGTTTCGGACCTGACCCAGACGAATTCCGTTCTCACCATCGATAAGTAGCCGGGCTAGTCCTGGCGCGCGTATATTGTTGCAGGTACCGCGCCGCACTACGTGGCCGGCAATCCGATGTTTTCGCCTCTATGTCTGCTGAACCCCTTTCGCCGGTGGCTGCTCCGGCCCTTGTTGCTGCCCCGCGCAGTACCCCCGCCCCTGCGGCGGCGATACCTTCCCTGTTTCCGTTTCGCACCACGCTCAGCCTGGAGCCGCTCATCGCGTACTGGCACGAGCGCGAGCAGGCGGCCAACGCCGGGGTGGCCCTGCTGGCCCGCGCCATTGGCGAGCAGGTGGCCCTGGCCCCGTGGTGCCGCGGCCCGCTCACCGACTATTCGGTGCTGGCTTGCAACTGCGACCTGATTGAGACCCTGATGCTGGCCGTGCTGCCACCCGCGTCGTTTGCCACCGACATCAGCGGCGTAGTGCCCCCGTTCCAGCGCTACAGCTTCTACGCGACGCGCCATTTTGAGGAGGTGCTGCTCAACAAGGACCGCATTATTAAGCAGCCGCTGAACATCGACTTCACGGCCATGGAACAGCAGCTGGGCCTGATGGCCTACCAGCTGGTGCTGAACCGCGAATACGGGGCGGAGCTGCCGCCGCTGGGCACCATCGTGTTCACGGTGCCCGACTACAAGGTTGGCCTCTACCGGCACTACAGCGTGGATTTCAACTCCGATTTTGTGACGGTTAAGGTGGTGGGGGAGCGGCCGAAACTCAGCCCCGAGCAAATGGAAATGCTGGTGCACAACCGCCACCGCCCCGAGCTGTGGCGCCAACTGCTGCCGCCCGAGCACTTCGAGCTGGAAGGATTTAACGTGCTCCAGCTGGTGGACGTGACCGACCAGGAAATTTTGTCGGAACTCAAGTACGACCTGCTGGAGCGCGACGTGCTGCAAACCCCCGCCCGCTTCGAGCAGATTCAGGAGAAGCTGCGGGTGCTGTTTTCGCAGCCGGCGCTGCAGCTGGGCATTGCGGCGTATGACGAGAAGAAGCGGGCTTTTGTGGACTTTGGCCGCAAAATAAACCACAGCTTCCTCACCAAGCAGGTGAAGCTAGAATCGTCCGACAGCAGCTTTCGGCTGATTTATGAGCGCCTGCTACAAGAGCGCGAGCCCCTGGTGCTGAAGGATGTGGCCACGGCCGACATCCCCGATGACCTGCGCCAGCAGATTCTTGGCCTGGGCATTCATTCGGCCATTCTGGCCCTGCTGCCCTATGGCAACGACACGGTGGGCCTGCTGGAGCTGGGCACGCCAACCGTGAACGGGCTCGACGAGTTTGATGTGGAGATGGTGGCGCAGTTTGTGCCGCTGTTTGCCGTGGCCGTGAAGCGCAACGCCGAAGACCTGCAAACGCGGGTCCAAGCCATCATCCGGGAGAAATTTACGGCCATTCACCCCACCATGGAGTGGCGGTTTATGGACGCGGCCCGCAACCTGCTCACCAAGCTGGACGCCGGCAACCGCAGCGCCGAAATGGAGGCCATTGTGTTTGAGGAAGTGTACCCGCTGCACGGCTCCTGCGACATTCGCGGCAGCAGCACGGTGCGCAACGAAGCCATTCAGGGCGACCTCGTGGAGCACCTCACCCTGGCCAACAAGGTGCTGAAAAAGGCTTCGGAGTACCAGCAGCTGCCCATTCTGGACGAGCTGAAGTTTTACGTCACCAAGAACCTGAAACGCCTGAGCGACGGCCTGCTTACGGGCGACGAGGCCAACATCTACGATTCGCTGAAGCGGGAAGTAGAGCCGCTGTTTGAGTACCTGGCCACCCACAATGCCGATTTGCGGCCGGTTATTACCAACTACTGGAGCAATATCGACCCCAAGCTGGGCATCCTCTACAAGCGGCGGCAGAATTTTGAAATCAGCGTGACCACGCTCAACGATGCCGTGAGCGACTACCTCGACGAGGAAGAGGAAAAGGCCCAGCTGATGTTTCCGCACTACTTCCAGCGCTACAAAACCGATGGCGTGGAGTTCAATATTTACGTGGGCAGCACGCTGGTGGAGGACAAGCCGTTTGACTTGGTGTTCCTGAAAAACCTGCGTCTGTGGCAGTTGCTGACCATGGTGGAAATAACGCGCCGCACCGCCGCCCTCAAGGCGACCCTGCCCGTCCCGCTCGACACCACGCAGCTCATTCTTATTCACGGCCAAGCCCTGAGCATCCGGTTCCGGCAGGATGAGCGCCAGTTTGATGTGGACGGGGCCTACAACATCCGCTACGAAATCATCAAAAAGCGGATTGACAAAGCCACCGTGCTGGGCACGGGCGAGCGCCTGACCCAGCCCGGTACCATTGCCCTGGTCTACGCCCAATCCCGCGAGGCCGTGGAATACTACGAGTACATTGACTACCTCCAGGACCGGGGCCTGCTGGAGCCCGGCGTGGAGGAGCTGGAGCTGGAAGAACTCCAGGGCGCGAAAGGCCTGCTGGCGCTACGGGTCCGGGTGCGGCTGTAGCAGTGAGCAATTATTAGTTATCAATTATCAGTGAGCAGTTAATGATGGGCATACCATCGTGCTAACTGTTCACTGCTAACTGATAATTGTTCACTGTTCACTGCTAACTGATTATCATTTGCTCTTCTTTCCAGAACAGCTTGAGCCCTGCCCGAAAAGCCACTAGCCAAGCCGCCCCGCCCGCGAAACCCGCCAGTACGTCGGTGGCGTAGTGGGCGTGCAGGTATACCCGCGTGAGGCCGATAAGGCCCGCCCAGAGCAACAGCGGCACCGTCCAGCCGGGCCGGCCAAAGTAGCGCGCCAGCACCCAGGCCAGGCCGCCGTAGAACGTGATGCCCAGCATGGCGTGCCCACTCGGAAAGCTTAGGCCAAAGGTGTGCAGCAGCGCGTTGCTGGGCCGCGGGCGGTTGAAATACATTTTCAGGAGCTGGTTTAGCAGCACGCTGCCCAGCATGGTGAGCACCAGCTCCCAGGCCGCCCGGGGATGGCCCGCTCGGCGCAGCAGCAAGGGCACCACGAGGCTGGCGGGCAGCAAAAACGGCAAAGCGGCAAAAAACGTCACGAACCGCACCGGCCCCGTGAGGCCCGGCACCGCCTGCCGCCACCCGTCCACCACCCCCGAGGCCCAGCCATCGAGCGCCATGGAGCGGTACACGAACACGACCCGGGCCAAGTAAAAAAACAGCGCAAATGCCGCCACAAAAAGGACCACCCCCAGCGCTACTTCAACACTAAGCAGTCCAATGAGGGTTAGTAAACGCGAGGTGAAGCGGTTCATAGGCGCAGGAGCCGATACTGGGGAAAACGCTAAGCGCACCCCAAGTACGCAAAACGAAAAAAGCCAGCCCGACGGGGGCTGGCTTCTTAAAACGTGCGCTCGGGGAGACTCGAACTCCCACACCTTGCGGAACTGCCGCCTGAAGACAGCGCGTCTACCAATTTCGCCACAAGCGCATGCAGTGGACAAAAACGCTTATTCCGTAAAGAATGGCGGCGTTTTGCTGGGACAAAGATACAGTCCCAGATAACAGTGACGCAACACCCACCCCATTTTTTTCGGATTTGGCGCGGGCGGAACCACACCGGCAATTGTTTTTCAGTTACTTGCCGGCCCAATTTTTTTCTACCCTGCTCCCTGGTTTTGCATGAATGCCCCACCAACCGGTCTACTGGCTACCACCGCAGCCCCCGCCCCCCTCACTGGTTTCGACCGCGTGGCGTGGTGCTACGACGCGTTGACGGGCGTGGTATTTGGGCGGGCTTTGCAACGGGCGCAACTGGCGGCCCTGGCGGGCCTGCCGGCGGGTGCGCCGCACGTGCTCATTCTGGGGGGCGGCACGGGCTGGGTGCTTACAGAGGTGCTGCGGCAGCGGCCCGGGGCCACGGTGCTCTACCTCGAAGCCTCGCCGCGTATGCTGGGCCGCGCCCGCGCCCGACTGGCCCGGGCCTTTCCGGCGATGGGTGGGCAGGTCGAGTTTCGGCACGGCACCCAATTAGCCTTAACGCCCGGCGAAAGCTTTGATGCGGTGATTACCTTTTTTGTACTCGATTGCGTTGCCCAGCCCGACATGTCGGCGGCGCTGGCGCAGCTGCGGGCGGCCCAGCGGCCGGGCGCGCCGTGGCTGCTGGCCGATTTCCGCCCCGCCCAACGCGGCTGGCGCTGGGTGCTGCTCCGGCTGATGTATGCCTTTTTTCGGCTCACCACCGGGCTGCGGGCCCGCGACTTACCCAATCTGCGGCGGGCACTGGGTCAGTTGGGATTGCGGGAAATCAGCCACCAGCTTTTTTTCGGTAGGGCCGTGGAAGCACTGGTTTTGATGGAACAGCCAAATGGGCCAAGCCTCTAATAGCTGCTGTTACGCAACAGCCTGTAGCGCGGACTTTGTAGTCCGCGTCCCGACAGCAACCCGAACGGCGCGGGGACGCGGACTGCAAAGTCCGCGCTACAGGCTATTGTAAACTTTCCGCAACTTTACGGGCCGGTTCCGGCCGCGCTTATTGCTACAATCTTTGTTTTCTCACTGTTTCTACGCATGAAGCAACACCTTGCCGCAACTGCCCTGTTGGTTTTGGTCTTGGGGGTAGCCCCCGCCCGGGCCCAATCGAAAGCCGGCGCTGGGCCCGCGGTGCGCTACGCCTTATCCTTCCCCAATGCCGTGCACCACGAAGCCAAGGTGACGGCCACGTTTTCGGGGCTGCCCACCGGGCCGCTGCACGTGCGCATGGCCCGCAGCTCGCCCGGTCGCTACGCACTGCATGATTTTGCCAAGAACGTGTACTACGTGGTAGCCACCGACGGCAGCAACCACCCTTTGCCCCTCAACCGGCCCGACCAATACGGCTGGGACGTGACCCCGGCCGCCGACGGCACGGTGCTGTTCAGCTACACCCTGTACGGCGACCAGACCGATGGCACCTTCGTGGGCATCGACTTACAGCACGCCCACCTCAACCTGCCGGCCACGCTGTGCTACGCCACGGGCCTGGAAAACCGCCCGGCGGAAGTGAAATTTGACCTGCCCACGGGTTGGAAAGCGGCCACCCAGCTGCGGCCCGGCGCGGACAAAACCACGTTTACGGCTCCCAACCTGCAGTATCTCATGGACAGTCCGGTATCGTTGGGGGCGCAGCAGGTGCGCTCCTGGCCCGAAGGCGACCAGACCCTTGAGCTGGCCACGCTCTACCTGGGCCCGGCGGCGGAGCTGGACGCCTACGCCCAGAAAATCCAGAAAGTGGTGAAGGAGGAAAAGGCCATTTTCGGTGGGCTGCCAATGTTCGACTTTGGCCGCTACACCTTCATTGCCAACTACCTGACCCAAGCCACCAGCGACGGCATGGAGCACCGCAACTCCACCTCGCTCACCAGCCCGCGCCCCCTGCGCGACGAGGAAGGCACCCGCAACCTGGGCACCGTGGCGCACGAGTTTTTTCATTCCTGGAACGTGGAGCGCCTGCGCCCCCGCGACCTCGAACCCTTTGACTTCCAACGCGCCAACATGAGCGATGCGCTGTGGTTTGCCGAAGGCTTCACGCAGTATTACGGCCGGCTGGCCCTGCGCCGGGCCAGGCTGATTGAGGAAGCGGACTTTTTCGACGACATCAGCCGCTGGGTGAACCTGCGCCAGAACAGCCCCGGCGCGCGCTACGCGTCGGCCATCGACATGAGCCGCCAGGCGGCCTTTACCGACGGGATGGGCGCGCGCGACCCCATGAACACAGTGAACACCAATCTGTCGTACTACGACCAGGGCGCGGGCCTAGCCCTGGTGCTTGATTTGCAGCTGCGCCAGCACCACCGCTCGTCGCTCGATAAGCTGATGCAGGCCCTGTGGCAGCAGTACGGCAAGAAGCAAAGCAACTACGCCCCCGCCGCCCCCTACACCGTGAAGGACGTGCAGCGCGTGCTGGGCGAGGTGAGCAAGGACACCGTTTTTGCGGGCCGCTTTTTCCGCCAGTACGTGTACGGCCGTGAGCAGCCCCGCTTCAGCGAAAGCCTGCTGGTGGCCGGCCTGGTCGTGATTCCGACCCGGGCGCTGGGCGCGGCGCTGTCGAACCAGGTCGAATTTGACGGGTACGGCCGCTGCCTGGTGGCCAACAACACCCAGATTGGCTCGGGTCTCTACAAGGCCGGAATCGACCGCGGCGACCAGCTGGTGGTGCTCGATGGCAAGGAAATCAAAAGCGCCGGCGACCTCGATGGCGTGCTGCGCAAGCACTCGCCCAGCGACGTGGTGTTTGTGAAAGTAAAAACCCGCGGCGGCGTGGAAAAAACCACCCAGCTCATTCTGGCCGAAGACCCCAACGTGCAGGTGAAACCGGTTGAAGCGGTAGAGAAAATGGTGTACTCGCCCGCGCAAAAAGCCCTGCGGGAAGCCTGGCTGGTAAGCCAAGCTTCCAATTAAGCTGCTTGACACCGCTTGAATAGCTGCGCCGAACAAAAGCCTCGCTGGACGTCCCGGCGGGGCTTTTTTGGGCACAGCTATTCAAGCGCCTACATTGCCTAATATCTTTACCTTTGAAGCCTTAAGAGGCAGTTTTGCCCGGGCCTGCTGCCCGGCGGCCGGCACCGGTTTCCGCTAGTATTTTCCATCCGTCTTTTTCTATTCTTACCCATGGAAATTTTTGAGAAGCTCACCAACGCGGCCAAGGATTTTTTTATTGAGCCCGAGGACGAGGCCAAGGTGCCCACCACGCCGCCCACGGTCCAGTTTGGGTCGTCCGGCCCGGCTCCGGCCCCGGCGGCTCCGGGAGCCCCCGCTCCTTTCGCCACGCCGGCCGTGACGCAGGCCGAACAGCGCCACCTTGACCACATTGCTGGCCTGCTGGCCGGCGACGGCAAGGATTTCGGGGCCTACATGAAAATGGTGAAGAGCATGGCCGCCGCCGGCATGGCCGGGCCGCTGCTCTACCAAACGGCTTTCAATGCCTTCTCGGCCGTGAATGGGGGCACCGTGCCGGGCCTGCTGGCCTCGGCCACCCAGTTTGAGCAAGCCCTGACCACCGACCGGGAAAAGGTGCTGGCCCGTCACCGCGAAAAAATGGGCGAAGCCAATGCGCCCGGCGCGGCCCCCAGCGCGGTGGTGCAGCTCACGGCCCAGGAAAAAAAGCTGGCCGCCGACCTGGCCGACCTCACCCGCCAGCTGCAAGCTAAGCAGCAGCAACTTGCGCAGACCCAGCAGCAGCTGGCCGATGAGCGCCAGAAAACCCAAGCGGCCCTGAGTTCCTACGAACTGGCCAACTCGGCCGCGATGGCCGAGCTGCAAGCCCACCACAAAGCGGCCGAGGCTTTTTTGAACGCCACCAACAAGTAAGGCGGAGGCATTATCCCCAGCCCACCCCAGTCCCACCACCTTTTTCTTTCTGCTCGATGAACACCCCTTTATTGGGCCCGCCCTCGCCCGCCGACGGCCTGCCTTCCTGGCAAAAACCCGAAAAAGTAGCCGCCTGGGTCTTTGTGGCCCTGCTCGCCGGCATGGGCGTGTACTACTGGGGGAAAATACTGCCCTACTTGGTTGATATTGTGTTTGATACCGTGAAACTGGGCATTGGCCTGGGGGTGCTGTTCGTGTTGTTTTTGCTGGCTACCAACAAGCGCATTCAGGCCGGCCTGGGGTACCTGGGGCAGCGCATTTTCCGGACGGCAGCGAGCCTGTTTGTTAACACCGACCCCATCGGCATCATGGAGGACTACATCTCGAACACCGAAAAGGAGGCCCGCAAGATGGGGGAAGAAGTGGGCCACATCGAAGGAGCCAACGAGCTGGTGAAGAGCAAGCTGGCCGCCAACCGCACCCAAATGCAGGAGTACCTGGCCTTGGCCGATTCGGCCACCCGCCAGGGCGAAAAAGACAGCGCCGACAGCTACGCCAGCCGCGCCGCGCAGCTGGAAGACTACAGCCGCCGCCTGCAACCCATGGCCACCACCACGGCCAATGTGAGCCTGGTAATGCGCCAGATTTTGAAAGCCGCCCTGCGCCAGATTGACAACAGCAAGTTCAAAGTCAACCTCTTGAAGGACGAGTACGCCCTGGTGAAACGCACCAGCTCGGGCATGCGCGCGGCCATGAACATCCTGCGCGGCGACCCCGACAAGAAGTACTTCTTCGACCTGGCCACCGACCGCGTGGCCCAGGACATGGCCCAGCAGCTGGGCCAGATTAAGCAGGCCATGCGCTACTCCCAGGAGTTCGTCAAGGAGATGGACATCCAGAACGGGGTGATGAGCGAGAAGGGCCAGCGCCTGCTCGACCAGTACCAGAAGGGCGAGTTCAGCGCCATTATGGACAACGAGCCCCCCGTGCGCATGAACGTGGCCACCACCCGGCAGGCTACCGATGATGCTTACGGCAAGCTACTGGACTGATTTTAATGTGGGGAATGTGGAAGATGCGGGGAATGTGAAATTGAGGCCTCAAGCCCGGCCTCTTCTCCATTCCCCATATCCCCTATATCCCTCGCATTCCCCGCATTCCCCGCATTCCCCACATTTTATACATCTTCACATTTACTAGATGACCACTCGCGGTAAAGTTCTCATTGCCCTTATCATCCTTGTCGGCTTGTATTTTGGCATCAATAAGCTCACCTCCAGCAACCTGCTTTTTAAGAAAGCCGCCACGGAATCCGTTTTACTCAACTCGATTGAGCTGCCTGCCGCTACCGGGGGCAACGGGGTAAACACCGTGGTGCCCCTGGCTGCCTTGCCCGGCACGGCACCCGCTGAAAAAGGCACGCCCGTGGTGTGGGAAGTAATGGCCTGGAACAGCCAGATGGCCGGCATGCTGGCCAACGGCGGCGCCCGCTCCACCATGGGCTCGGCCATGGCCAGCAACGGCCTGGACCTGCAGATTGTGCGCCAGGACGACGTGAGCAAGATGCAGGCCGACTTGGTCAAAAACGCCTTGGACCTGCAAAGCAACCCCGAAACGCCGGGCCTGGTGGTGAGCATCATGGGCGACGGCCTGCCGGGCTTCTCGGCCGTGCAAGCCGAGCTGAAAAAGGCCGGTACGCAGCTGCAAATCATCCCATATTCGGTGGGCAAGTCCTTCGGCGAAGACAAGCTGATGGGCCCCAAGGAGTGGCTCGACAACCCCAAGCTGGCCCTGGGCAAAACGGTGGCCTGCTACCTGCGCGACGGCGACCAAAACATCGCCCTGAAGTGGTGCGCCGACAACGGCCTGAAGGTGAACCCCGACGAAACCACCTACGACCCCGAAGCCGTGAACTTCATGGCCGCCAGCGACTTCCTGGTGGCCGCCGAGAAGTACATTCTGGGCAAGCCTGAGAGCCGCGACAAGATTGTGGACGGCAAGAACACCGGCGTGAAAACCGACGTGGTAGCCGACGCCGTGGCCACCTGGACGCCCGGTGACGTGAACATCGCCAAGCAAAAAGGCGGCCTTGTGAGCATCGTGAGCACCAGAGACTACTCCAACCAGATGCCCAACATCATGGTGACGACCAGGCGCTGGTACGGGGCCCACCAGAAGGAAGTGCAGGGCCTGATGACGGCCTTCGCCGCGGCCGGCGACCAAGTAAAAAGCCACCCCGAAG